>CAYJCR010000043.1:0-1021 GCA_964368755.1 uncultured Lachnospiraceae bacterium | reverse complement strand
GTACATCAACCAAAGTTTTTCGTGCAATCTTAAATTGCTTTTCATTGGCAATCACCACATCCCGTGATGCTGCAATTTGCTGACGGGTAATGTCCATTTTTTGCTTGCTCTGGAACATATCAATTTCTGCAGTTCGGGCACGTTCTTCTATATCTCGCTGAATTTGTCCTAATCGTGCATTTGCTGCCACAATAGATTGCCCACCCTGCTCCACTGAATATTTTGTACCTTGATTAAACACATCCCAGGACATACTCAAATAGATCTGACGGTCTTCAGTGGTCACATTCCCCTCTAAATTAATACTTGGATAGCGTTTGGTTTGACGATATTTATGTTCGGATCGAATACTATCTAATTCCGCTTGTTGTGCCTGAAAAGATGGATGCTGACTGGGATGAATTAAGCTGTAACGATCCACCACATCTGTCACTGAAAGATGAGCAAATGGATCACTCAAGCCATCTGGATCAACATCAGCTGTATATTTTTTTAAATTGCTTAAAGCAAAACCAAGCTCACGTTGTAAGCCGCTGATCATATGTTCAACCTGCATCTGCCGGGCTTTGGCCTGAATCAACTCAGACCGACGGCCCTGGTCATATTGCACGATAATTCCAATATCACGCGTAAATTTATTGTGGCGTTCCAGACTCCGATTTTGTACAACCAGGGATTCCCGAGCACGTAGAGCTTTAATATATTCACTGCCAATGGTGTAGCCTAACTCTTCTGAAGTTTCACCAATTTTTTCATGAAAGTACGCTGATTTGTTTTTATCGCGCTCGACCTGTGCACTAATGGCTCCAAAAGAGTAGAGATTTAGCGTACTACGTAAACCTGGTGTGAAGTCTTCACTGGCATAATCCGCACGATTTTCATGGGATTGATCTAGGAGCTGATTCGCTGTCACTGCTACAACTGGATAATGCAGTGCTTGCGACTCTTTTACTTTACTGATTGCCACCTGCTCATTGGCTTGAGCTTCAATCATCAACGGATCTTGTTGCAACGCATTCTG
>CAYJCR010000042.1:0-1023 GCA_964368755.1 uncultured Lachnospiraceae bacterium | reverse complement strand
ATTTTCTATCTAATTCTACCTAAAACTATGTAAAAGGGTACAATTGGGTACAGTAGTTTTAGAATTCTTACTTTATTTTACAACTCAAAAAATAATATTTGACTACATGGTTCATTGATGTTTTAAATATTTGATGTTATAATAATCAAAAATAACAATACAAAGGAGAAAAAATGAAAATAGGAATTGATATTGATGGAGTTATACTAGATACGGAAAGAGACTTAAAATT
Source organism: uncultured Lachnospiraceae bacterium (assembly GCA_964368755.1). Classification (GTDB taxonomy): domain Bacteria; phylum Bacillota; class Clostridia; order Christensenellales; family UBA1242; genus CALVZT01. Next base: position 791 of record CAYJCR010000042.1, on the reverse strand, counting down.
TTTTGCTGATTATTGGTCATATTTTAAACTAGCAAAAAATAGGCTTAAAAACGATGATGTTACACAGGAACATTGCTTCGATTGGACAGAAGAGGAAATGAACTATTTTTATTCAAATTATTTTGATAATCTTACCAAAAAGGCGCATTTAATTGTTGGCGCGAAAGAAATTTTAAAAAAGCTTAAAGAAGAAGGTCACGAACTATATATTGTAACCTTACGTGGTTATTATAGAAAAGAAGAAAAACGTGATGCTGAAAAAAAGCTTAAAAAACTTGGAGTAAAGTTTGATGGAATACATTGGAGTATAAAAAACAAAATTGGAAAATGTAAAGAACTAGGTATTCAGATTATGATAGATGATAACCCAGATAACGTTGAGCAATTTGCAAATTCTGGGCTAGGTGTTTTATATTTTAAAGAAGAACCAACAAGAAGCGTTAAATTAGATAATGTTGTTAAAGTAACAAGTTGGATGGATATTTATAGAGAAATTAATAAAATGTCAAAAAAACCAAGTAAAAACACCATTAATCGTCCATAAGGAGGTTTAAACCTATGGAAATTGATTAGGTATGGAGGCTGATTATTATTATTTAGCCTCCGCATGCTGTTGTGGCTCAGTCGGTAGAGCACCGTCTTGGTAAGGATTTAATGGCGAATTTCTAGGAGAAAAAAACTTAATAAAAACTGGAGCTTTCCAAACATGCTGATGTGGCTCAGTCGGTAGAGCACCGCCTTGGTAAGGAGAAAATGACGACTGAAATCGACTGGAAAAAATCAAAACTTAA
>CAYJCR010000041.1:0-1065 GCA_964368755.1 uncultured Lachnospiraceae bacterium | reverse complement strand
TAATTGATCTGACCCCAGTAATCCTTGTTCTTCTTTACTTACTATAGACTTTTCAGATTTTTTTAATTTTCTTATTAGCTTTCCTCTTCTATAGTCATCTTCGTGTTTATACGCCATTTTAAATCTCCAATTTTCTTGCTGACAATTCTGGAACTATACGTTGTGTCATCCCTGTTAAAATAGCCCCCGGTCCAATTTCTATTGTTTCTGTAACTCCAAGCGCCGGTAATCCCAATATGGTTTCACGCCAGCGCACACCATGTGTAATTTGATAAACTAATGCTTCTTTGATTTCATTTACGTCTGTTAAAGGCGCAGTTGTTTTATTAGAAATCAATGGCAAAGCCGGTGTTTTTATTTCTATATTATTTAACGCTTCTTGCATTTGGGTGGCAACAGGTGCCATCAATCTTGAATGCGGAGGCACAGACAAAGGTAACAACATTGCACGTTTTGCCCCAGCTTCTTTCGCCAATTCCATTGCACGTAAAATTGTTTGTTCACCACCAGAGATTACAACCTGTCCGGGGGTATTATCATTTGCAACATCAGCAACATTAAAATAATCAGCTGGCATACTTTTTTCTGCGCTTTCACAAATTTCTTGTACTTTATCTATTTCTAACCCCATAACTACGGCCATTGCGCCCTTGCCCGCTGGCACAGCGCTTTGCATAAAATCGCCACGCAAACGTAATAATTTTGCTGTGTCAGAAACACTGATAGCATCAACTGCGCATAATGCCGTATATTCACCCAAAGAATGCCCAGCAACATATTTTACATCATCTGGGATTTTACCAAACGCGCGCAACATAGCCATAGACACTGCAAAAATTGCAGGCTGAACATTCGCGGTCATTGTTAATTCTTCCATGGGACCATTAAAAATCAAATCTGATAATTTTTGATTTAATGCGGAATCAACTTCTTCAAAAACCGAACGCGCATCAGCATTATTATCATACAAATCTTTTCCCATACCAACTGCTTGGGAACCCTGTCCGGGGAAAACTAGTATCGAAACCATATAATCTCCTTTTTATGAATAATAGAGTAAAAAAA
>CAYJCR010000040.1:0-1115 GCA_964368755.1 uncultured Lachnospiraceae bacterium | reverse complement strand
CCAATTGCCATGAATAGTGTAACACAAGATATGAGGTTTCGTCAATCCCTTTTGAGATATTCGCAGAAATATGGGGTAACCAAAGCGGCAATCAAGTACAAAACGAACCGGCAGTACATCTACAGGTGGCTCCGGAGGTACGACGGAACGCTTGAATCACTGCGGGACAGATCCCGCAGACCGCATCATCACCCGAATCAGCATACCGAACAGGAACTTAAGCTGATAGGGGATATGCGGCGCAGAAACCCCAATGCCGGACTTGTCGTGTTCTGGGTCAAACTCCGGCAAAGAGGATATACCCGAACAGTAACAGGGCTTTACAGGGTGCTTCGCCGGAACGGCAAGATGGCGGTTAAACCGAAGAATCCGAAATATGTTCCGAAACCGTACGAACAGATGAATTATCCGGGACAGCGCGTTCAGATCGATGTCAAATTCGTCCCCGCGGCTTGCCTTGTGGGGGCAGCCGCGGGCAAAAAGTACTATCAATATACCGCGATTGACGAGTTTTCACGTTATCGTTATCTTGAAGCCTTTGAGGAACACAGTACATACAGCTCCATGCTGTTCCTCGAACATATGCTGAAAGCCTTTCCTTTCAAGGTCGAGTGCGTTCAGACTGACAACGGTTCGGAGTTTACAAAACGCTTCACCAATGCCGGCGACGGTGATATTTCTTGCTTTGAGCGCGCGCTCAAAGCAAGAAATATCACCCATAAGCTCATTCGCCCCTTCACACCCCGTCATAACGGTAAGGTTGAACGCTCTCATCGCAAGGATAACGAGTACTTTTATGCTACGCATACTTTCTATTCTTTCAATGATTTCAAAGCGCAGCTTGCCGTTCACCTTCGCAAGTACAATAACTTCCCGATGCGTCCGCTTAACTGGTTTTCACCTATACAGACTCTCAACATTTTTTGCACTTCGGTGTAACATATCATTGACAAACCAACATACCGATAGTTTTTGCGGATGGAAGTCAGGCTGTTGACCACCAGCCACAGCGACGGGAAATACTTCATCAGATTCCACACGCCGATACCGCGCAGACCGAATTCGCGTACCAACCGCAGGGTGCTCTCCACGCTGTTCGCGTTCTCGAACCAGAC
>CAYJCR010000039.1:0-1178 GCA_964368755.1 uncultured Lachnospiraceae bacterium | reverse complement strand
TAATCATATGTAAACCCAAGTGATAATTTAACCCTGTCTGTTAATGCGGTGAACCAATTAGCACTGAATCCAACATGCCATGCATCACCAATGCCTGCGGAATCCTCGATACTTTTTGGATGTGCCCAATCTGGGCGGTATGGTTGATCGCCTTCGGATGTATAAGATGGTAATCCCAGTTCTAAACGTGCAGTTAATGCAGTTTCTTGGTTTATTTGATAATCCATATCCAATGCAGCATAAGGGCCAGACCAAGAAACATCGTATTTATGAGATGTCCCAGGTTGAGTATATGCAAATGTATCACCAAAATATATTTGACCAGATGGGACAATATTATCATTCCAAAGTACTGAATCTATGGCATCATCGCCATTTTCATCAATCATAATTAAAGGGTTGCATTGTATTTCGTCAGATCCAGATACCACTACGCAATATCCTGTTTCCAGTGACAGACCATTATTTTTGTTTGTTTTTAAACTATAAGAAAAATGACGATATCCAATAGATGGGATAAATTTTGCTTTACCTATACTAAATTTATCAGGTAAATTTAATCCCATATTAAATCCGAACATATTGCCAGAATCGCTGGTTCCAATAGAAATAGATTTTCCATAAATATCACCCAAAAGGACATCTTCGGTTAAACCATCACTGGGATCGTCCCCATAAAGAGAATCAATATAATAACCGCCATTTGAAACGTCATCGTCTACCGTATTGGCTTCGCCATTTTGCATACCATATTTTATTCCAGCATCAAGTGTTACCGTGCCAAAATCATAAGTTGCATTTGCATCAAAAACGTTCCAAGAAATATTATCGTAATGCAAAATACTGTCAGACTGATTCATTTCCATTTCCCAATTAGCAGTCTCGCGTGTGATTCCAGCAGAAACATGAAGTTTGCTGTTTTTTTCAGAACTTGTAGATTTTGTTGTTGATGTGGAATTATACTGGGATTGATAATTTTTGTATGTAGAAGTAGGGTATGGCCATTTAGTAGTACCAGTATTACTTTTATAATTTGCAGATTGTGTGTATTTATATTGTGGGGATTGATAGTCACCATTATAATAAGTTCCAGCGGCATTTGCGGCAAATGGGACAATAAATAACGACGCAAAAAATATATAACCCTTTTTCATAAAATAGTCCTTTCACATTATTAT
>CAYJCR010000038.1:0-1296 GCA_964368755.1 uncultured Lachnospiraceae bacterium | reverse complement strand
CATTATAATTCTGTCCCGCAGCAAACGGCTGTAAATGTCAAAGCTGCGTTCGCCGCGCGGTGATTCTTCTATGACCATTGGTATCAAAGACATGATGTATCCTTTTTGAAATGTTCCCATTATAACATTGAATTTTCCGATTCGCGAGTTTTCCCCTTGCGCCCAGATATAAAAATAATGTAGAATTAGTTGAAGGAAATTCAAGGGTTAAATTGTATAAATTTCTGCGGTTTTGCGGCATTGTTTCTGTGTGCATTTTGTCTGCACCGGGATTTTCCGCGCAAAATCAACGTTCTGTTGTTCGTTCTCAAACAGCAGAAACCCGTTCAAACAGATCAACAAATACACCGGTAATTTCAACTCGTAATACTACTACCCAAACTGCCAGAAGTGCGACAACAACAGTATTAAATCGAAGTGGGACAGTAAATAATGTTCGTAATACATCGTATCAAGCTCAATCTGATACTGGCTTATCGCAAGGTACAATGGCCCGTGCGGCAACTACATCATCAAATATCAGTTCAATGGGGGATGGCTATAATACTTGTCGAGATGCATATTTTACCTGTATGGATCAATTTTGTGCGAACAAAGATGATACTTATAGACGTTGTGCATGTAGTTCCAGATTAGATGATATGCGTGAATTGGCAACCAAAGTAAATCAAACCCAGGATCAACTGGAAAATTTTTCTGATTATAATATTGATGCTATTTCTAAAACTGCGAAAGAAGTTGCTGCATCACTTTCTGCTACATCTGGCGAAAGTTCCGCGTTAGAGGATAAAACAGAAAGTGCTCAAAAACTTGCTGGAATTTCATCAGTATTGGGCAGTACCAAAACAAAATCTTTATCAACTTCGGGTACATTAGATATTGCAGGTGATATTGGTTCTATATGGAATACTCCTGATTTTATAGGAAGCTCAGATATATCAAATATGGAAGGGGAAAAATTATATTCCCAAGTACACAGTCAATGTTTGGATTTGGTGGCAGATGCGTGTCCGCGCGAAGCAACATTGAATATGGTTGTATCTGCTTATGGAATGTATATAGAGCAAGATTGTAATGCTGTCCAGGCATCGCTGGAGGGTAAAAAAACAACAGCGGCAGCAGCTATACGAACAACTGAATATAATATGGAACAGGCCAGATTGGATAATTATGATGCTCATAATTCTACGGAAATAAATGATTGTATTGCTCAGGTGCGCAAAGATATAACGGCGGATACATCGTGTGGTGAAAATTTTGTTCATTGTTTGGACGTTACAGGCTTATATTTAAATG
>CAYJCR010000037.1:0-1305 GCA_964368755.1 uncultured Lachnospiraceae bacterium | reverse complement strand
TCCGAACACCATTCATCGTCAAGGTTCATAACGTAGGCACAAGCGTACCCGTCTTTCAAGTCATCTCGGTCATATTCCCATTCTTCCGGGGAATCCGAAACGTAGAGGAAGGCAAGCATTTCGCCTATATCTGTGTAATTGTGAATAACGTGGTACACAACCGCATTGTGCTTTTTTTCAAAGTCTTTGACGTACTGTTCTTGTTTTTCGTCCAACCAGTACAGGATGCCGCCGTGTTCTGATTGATTAAGTTTGTCTTCAAGCTCAAACTCACGTATAGGGTTCTCGCACATTTTCAGCATCTTCATTCTTTCGATTGCTTCTTGTTTTTGTTCTTGTCTGTTCATAGTTTTAATCTCCTTTATTAAATACATTCTTGTAAGGCTTCAAATTCGTAGCCTATATTGCGTAGTGTTTCTTCAAATCCGAACCAAGCCAGCAGGTTTTGGTTATAACAGTCACGGATAAGCGGATCTTCCTTGTCCCATTTATCGCCAAATATGTCTGATAAGTCATACATTCCCAAACTTGCCATAGTGTCGGAAAGAAGGTTGTTGATTTCCTCGTTGTAACGCTTATAAAAAGCAACTGTATCGTGGTAGTAAATTAAAAAGCCAACCGTTCCCGATTGGCAACCATAATGTAGGACGTCAGTAAAGATATTCTTCTTGTCGTCGTAATTGCCCCATTCGTCTAAAACGTAGTTGCATACCTTTTTAGTAAGAGCATTACTTGTGTTCTGTTTGATTGCTTTTATATTTGCTTGCGTGAGCTTCATATCAAACCTCCTCAAAGTCGTCAACTGCGACTTTCTCATAGAATTGACCGTACTCAAAATAGAGCTTGCCTTCGTCATCGGTCATAAGGTCATAGGTTATAACGCTGATTTTCCCAACGTTAGTAACGGCAACCGTAATCTGTTTACGGTCTGTGTTGATGTCAACGATATTGAGTGTTATGAAATACTCACCATCGAAGAACTCGAATTCAGAGAGATATAATCTCTTTCTAAATTCATCTGATTTGAAAACTTCGTTTTCCATAGGATTTACCTCCGAATATTTATTTTGCCTTTCGGCAGGTGCAACGAAGCACAGGACAAATTTTTGTATGGTTTAATTAAGGCGGAAGTCAACGAAAAAGAAAAAATTATTGCATTGTGATAAGGCTCTTTTGGGCATAAAAAAAGACCGAGCAAAATGCCCGGTCTATCGGTTAGATTTATTAAGTTTTCAGCGATAATTTTTTCCGTTGACTTTCGCAAGTCCTGTGCTACGATAAGCACCAACGAGAGGAAAAATATTC
>CAYJCR010000036.1:0-1335 GCA_964368755.1 uncultured Lachnospiraceae bacterium | reverse complement strand
ACACAGAAGAAAACACAGGACCAAAGAAGCACAAAGAAGAAAAGGGGAAAAGGACTTTTCATGTGAAAGGTACAGAAAAGGTTCAAAGATCGCAACAAAGGAAGAAAGAAGATAAAAAAGAGGGAATTGGTTATCACAAAGACAATTAACTGCACAATGGTGCCACACTGGTCTCCCCAAAGAAGAGGGAAGTGTCAGATACGAGAGAGAATTGGTTTCAAACCTGTTCCAAGAAAACTAAACAGGTTTGTTGGGGTGGAGATGATGGAGACGAACATACTCCTTGACTGCTGGTGACCCACGAGACAGCTTGTAGGGGACCCACGGGTCCTCCCCTGGTGGGAAACCGGTCCAGTCCACAGCTAGCCACAGTTGGCGACCACGATACTCATGAGAGACCACCCTGTCAATGAGGTACTCTCCCATGATGCAGGCTTCCCTGCGGAGTTTGTCAGGGCTGAGGTCTCCTGGGAGGAAAAGATGCAAGAGATCAATGTGGACGCGGACCCTGGAGTTGTCAATGAGACTCCTGACCTGATAGACCAGGCCGTTGTCTTCTTTTTCGAGAACTTCGAATGGACCAGTCCATTCCACGTCCAACTTGTTGTGGCGATGGGTGAACAACAGGACAAATTCCCCTGGAAAGTATTCCTGTCTTCCCTTTGCCTCTTTCTGAAACTGGGCAAGGGCTTTCTGGTATGCCTCCTCTTGCACCGATCTGACCTGCTGGAACACTTCTGCCGAGGCTGTGGCCAATCTTGCTGAGAATGCAAAGGGGTCTGAGAGGAGTTCTGGAACTGGCAGGCCCGGAGGCAGGGACAGAGATGCTTGGAGAGGCAAAGTCGGACAAAAACCATGAACCACTTGGAAGGGAGTTGTTCCGAGTGTCCTGCTTTGAGCAGTGTTCAACGCGAATTCAATGGGGGCCAGAAAAGATGGCCAGTCTGGGTTATCACGCACGAAGCCTCTGAGGAGCTGGGCTACGTCGTAATGGACACGTTCGACAGCCCCATGGCCCTCTGGGTGGTAGGGAGCTGAGATGTGGTGGACAATGCCGAATTGCTGCAAAGCTACTTCCAGGAGCTTGGCTGTGAAGGAAGAAGCCCCATCTGAGGTCACCAGTCTTGGGACACCGAACTGGCATATCCACTTCTCGAAGATGGTCTTGAGAACAAAGTCAGCTGTTGCTTCCTTTGCAGGCGTGAGCACCACGAAGTGAGAAAAACGATCAATCAGGGTCAGGATGTACTTGTAGCCTGATGAGTCTGCAAGGGGTCCCATAAAGTCCATGAACAGGCTCTCGAATGGGACGGAAGCTGAAGTGCTAGCAAGAAC
>CAYJCR010000035.1:0-1340 GCA_964368755.1 uncultured Lachnospiraceae bacterium | reverse complement strand
GGTATCGACTGGCACATTCATGATTAAATAATTCCTTCAATTTAGTCGTTAATAATGTCCATAATTCGGTCGTCAACATATTCCATTGTACGAATCCTTTTCCTTGCAAACAATGGATTGCCGTGGCCGATAACTCCCTTGCGTCTTTTCTTTCTCGAATTGTCAAGTCAAGTGCAACGATTTGTTAAAGAAAACTTCTTCCGGGGACTTCCAGCCGAGACATTTTCTCGGACGGCGGTTAAGAAGAAGAGCGACAGCATCGACATCATCCTGTGAAACATCCGCGAAAGAGGAGCGCTTCGGGAAAAACTGACGAAGTAAACCATTAAAATTTTCGTTAGTTCCGCGTTGCCACGGAGCGTGCGGATCGGCAAAGTAGACCTTCATCTTCAGCTCGCAGTGTATCTCGCGGTGATTCGCGAATTCCTTGCCGTGGTCGACGGTAAAGCTCTTGCACTTATTCGCCGGCAACCGCCGAAATGCCGCTATGGTTGCGTCGGTGAAGGCTTTCGCGCTCTTGTCTGAAACTATTCGCAGCACCGCGTACTTGCTTTTGCGCTCAACATGAGTCGCGATGTTGCCGCTCCATTTTCCGCCGCGCACCGTGTCGCTCTCCCAGTGACCGATTTGCTTCCGGTTTTCGACCGACTTAGGCCTGTCATGTATGGAGTATTCGATGTCAAGATGCCCGCACTTGCTCTTTTTATGCCCGCCGTGACGTTGCTTTCCCTTGATTCGCAGCTTCTTTCTGAGCGCGGGGGCAAGCAGCCCGTTATCAAGCCCGCGGTATATGGTGCATGTGCTGACGCTGACATCGCTGCCCTCGTATTTCAGACGGTTGCTGATTTCCTCCGGCGACCATGCGAGCTTCAGGCACGCTTCCACCTTATCAGCCGTTCCCCTGTCCGCGAGCTTGTTGTGACGTACGCTGTTCTTGCGGCGCTCGGCAGATCTCGACTCAGCTTCTATGAAGCTGTATTCCTCTCGGCTGTTGGCGTTTCGGCGGATTTCGCGGCTGATTGTTGACGGCGAGCGGTTCATCAGCACGGCTATTTCTCGATTGTTTTTCCCAGACTTTAGGTAAACCAGTAGACTTTCTCTTTCGTTTGTGGTAAAATGACGGTAGCGGTTCATCGAATCATCCCTTTCGTGGTTTACTCGTCATTTACCATTATACAGGGTTTTTCGATGAATCGCTATTTTTTTGCTTTTTTTCTTTTGTTGCACTTCATATTATAATCCAAGATCAAAAAGGTTCGTGCCTGTATAAAAATACGGAACCGACGGTCATATATGACCGCATATAGCTTTACACTTATCTTGATTGCTTGGCTTGATAC
>CAYJCR010000034.1:0-1575 GCA_964368755.1 uncultured Lachnospiraceae bacterium | reverse complement strand
ATTTTTACCGATGAATTCGGATCATCCTGCGTGAGGTTTGCCACCAGCGTGGACACGCCCGGTTGTGCATATAAAAAGGTGTTGAGCGACTTGTCTATGTAGTTGTAGTAGTCTATTGGTTCTGCATCATCGCTTGAATAGAATTGTATCTTCGTGTTGATTGCATCAATGACCACGGACTGACCTCTTGTCAGCGTCAGATCATTAAACTTAACAGTAGCATAGATTTCTTCGCCGCTATTTCTTAGGCTGACCGTGGGGTTCACCACGGGTCCGTTCACTTTTAGGTATAACGGGGTGGGTTCGAAGAATTCGTTCTCTATGCTGTTGCCCTCAAGCTGTCCGCCGCCGTATGAATAGGGGTATCCGTAGTCGTATTGCTTTCCGTTGGTTAGGATTGCCGTCAATACTTTTTTCAGTTTTAGGATATAAAACGGACTTAACGGCTGGAGAACAATCGGCACTGAATTATAACCAGTATCAATCTCCGACACATTAAATTCTTTGACTGCTACATCCATGTATCTGTCCATTGCGCCATCAGTGTACTTCAGAACGACTTTATCTTTGATGTGGGAGCAGTACCAGCTTCTGAAGTTGTTCGCCTTGAGATAACTCATCGGCTCATCGAACATGACCGTCATCTTGATGTCTTTCTTCTTTATGGCTCTGTCGACTATATAGTCAACGGTCTTTGTCTCCACAACCGTCAAGGTCTGCGTAAAACCTAGACCCGACGGTGACGCCACTCTATCAAGCGGGAAGCGGTCAAGCATATTCTGTGCGTCATCAAATATTTGCAGTTCGAATTTTCTTGTTGCCATTAGTTACCTCCCACTTTGATTTTTGTTGATAACTGCTCCGCTATATCATCGATGTCTGCGTCGGTATGTGCCTCCACATTAGTCGTGCTGTAATCGTAATAATTCGTTGTGTTATTAGCGGTATTCTCCGTTCCTCCTGTTGCCCCAGATGCGACTGCGGAATAATCCGACAGGTCAACACCGAGACTGCTCGTGTCCGTGTCCAGAGTGTACTTCTTTCCGAATATCTTTCCGAGCCAGTTTGCCAGTTGTATCAGCAGAATGATAAGCAGTGCCACTGCCATTGCTATAAGTATGAATGGGTTAGTGGCCGACACGGCATTCAAGGCAAGCGTTACCGTCTTGATTAGTTTTATCAGCCCTATGAGTTTTGGCAGAATAAGCAAAAGCACCAGAATGATTGCCACTATCGTTTGCATTCCCTGCGGCATTGAATTGAATATCGATGCCACGGTTGAAATGACGGGGATAAATACCGATACAATATCAATTAATGCTCTAAATAGGGGGAGGAGGGACTCGCCCAGGTCCATCATCACGAGTTGTAATTGTGCTTGAAAGTTTTCCCAGCTGTCTTTTAACTCGGCAGCCTTGTCTGCCTGCTCTTGTGTGATGATGCCATTCTCTTCAAGTTGTGCGTTAAGCGCCGCTATCTCTTCGGCAGTTAGTTCAGAAACCTGCGCCACCTCATATCCAGCGGTAGTCAATAAAGCGTTCGCCAGCGTGAGCCTTTCGTCCTCGTCGGCTATTG
>CAYJCR010000033.1:0-1687 GCA_964368755.1 uncultured Lachnospiraceae bacterium | reverse complement strand
AAGGTTTCTGGAGGAACAAAAGAAGAAAAACTCTAAAGTGCCGTGGCAGGCTTGGGCAGACCGTGGGCTGGTGCGAATCAGTGGCTGGGAACTGCTAGACTACCACGACATCGCAAATTATGTGGCTTATAACTTTAAGACGCACGGATGGATGTACAGGTACATCAATTATGACCGATACTCGGCTCAATACCTTATACAAGAACTGGCCAGTATGGGATATCAAGAGAAATACTGTCTAATACCCACAGCACAAGGGGCGCAAACCTTAAGTATACCGATGCAGACGCTGGGAGCGCATCTCATGACAAAAACACTGTGCTATCAGAACAACCCGGTTACAAAATGGTGCTTGTCCAATGTGCAGCTTGAAGAGGACAGAAACGGAAATTATATGCCCAAGAAGAACGGTGAAAATAGAGAGAAGAAGATAGATGGTGTTGCTACGATATTGAATTGTTATGTCAGCCTTTGCGAGAATATCGATTACTATCTTAACGAATAACAAGGAGGAACGAAGTGGGAAGAATTATAAACGCCTTACTGGGAAAAAGCACGAAGAAATCAGAAGCATCCACAAAGATGATAGATCTGTTTACTCCCTTCTTCAGCGGGCAGCGCAACCCTGCACTGAACGATACCTTCATGTCGTGTTGTCAGGCCCACGCAAGGCATGGTGCAAAGTTTGTACCCACGGTCTATCTGGGTGAAGAACCGTCAGTCAATAAGAAATACATAACGAACTTGTTATCCTTGAGACCTAATCCGCTGATGAATGCTCCAACATTCTGGGAGAAAGTCACGGAGAACTACTTCGAGGTAAACAATGTGTTCTTATATCTTGATTTTGACTGGTCAGACTACAAAGCACCTCTGAAAGGTATATACCCTCTCGACCCAGACGGAAATCAAATGGAAGTCCGTAAGGGAGAGAACCGGGAGATTTATGTCCGATTTACGATGGATGGAGAACAGTACATCGTACCGATGAGTCAAATCGTGCATCTGGCACGAAATGTGAATGCCGGGGAGATGTTCGGACACAACAATAGAGCCATCGAGCAGGTATTGAAAGTTATCCAGACAAACTACGAGGGCATCGAGCAAGCGATAAAAACAAGTGCATACTTGCGTTTTATCGTTCAGACCACCACCCCCATGACGGATAAAGTGCTGGAGGAAAAGTCACGATACTTCGCTGAGCAGTACCTCGGAAAGAAAGCAACGGGTATAGCTTATATTGACGCGGCAAACAGTGTAATACAAGTAAACAGCCAAGCGAAATATGCGGACGCTGAAGAGATAAAACTGTTTGAAGAGAAGATATATAAGTACCTCGGAATCAATGAAAAAATACTTTTTGCAACATTCAACGAAGACGAGTGGGCGGCCTATTACGAATCCAGTCTCGAACCGCTGGTAATGAAAATTGAAACTGAACTGACATACAAGATATTCTCGGAAGCTGAAAGAGCCTATGGGAATAAAATCAGAATCGACCCGAACAGACTTCAGACTGCAAGTCTGAAGACCAGAGTAACAATCGCGTCAATCATCCAGAAACTGCCTGTATATGTGCCGAACACAATCAATGACCTTCTGTTCGTTCCCAGAACGGAACATGGGGATGACGAGTATAGCACATTGAACTATGTCAAAGCGGATGAACAATCGCAGTATCAAGGAA
>CAYJCR010000032.1:0-2012 GCA_964368755.1 uncultured Lachnospiraceae bacterium | reverse complement strand
ATATATCCTCTAATATTGAGGGATTGGTCGATGGACGAGTGGCAATGTATTACCAAGATAACGCGCCACATAGTGAATATCAAAATATCTCCGCAGATGATGAAAATTATGATTCATATTGTAAACTTACTGGCGATATTTGGTATAATACCGCACTTTCTATAACAAGTACATATGTTAAATCAGAAAATGGCAGCAATTACGATTTTACTTGGAAAGAAATTGAAGCCGTCCCTCAAGCTTTATATGACGCAATCGACGGCAAGAAGACCGTATTTATGTCACAGCCAACACCACCTTATGCAACAGGAGATTTATGGTATCGTACATGGACAGAAGACGGTATTGAAAAGACGGAACTGTTAGTTTGCGTTACAGCGAAAGAATCAGATGGAACTTACAACTTCAACGATTGGGCTAAATCAAGCAATTCTCTCGAAACGTTTATCGACAACACTTACAACGTTGACAAAACAGCTCTTGAAGGTTTGATCGACTCTCGCATAAACACTTTCTATCAGGATGCAGCTCCCGATTATGCCACGGGTTCATTATCAAAGACGACAAACGAAGCGGCATTCAAACTTGCTTTGTCACGTCTCGGAGATATATGGTACAAGACATCTGATAAAAACGCCTATGTTTACAGTTGTGATACCCCGACGGGTGACACGAGAACTTTTTCATGGGTTATAGACTCAAATGTTCCTACAGGCGTATTCGATGTTGTTGATGGTAAGAAGACTGTGTTCGTTTCGCAACCTACACCTCCTTATGCGGTAGGTGACTTGTGGAGTCAAGGTACAGCGGGAGATTTGATGGTTTGTCAGACAGCTCGTATTTCCGGCAGCTATACCGCAAACGATTGGGTAAAAGCAAGTAAGTACACTGATGACTCTGCTGTAACGACATTCATAAACGGAACTTACGCCTCCGACAAGACAAGCATTCAGAATCAGATTGACAAGAAAGCTGAAACTTGGTATCAGTCGAATGACCCATCATCTGCATGGACTACGACAGCACTCAAAGCTCAGCATGTCGGTGACATTTGGCACAACACGACAGAGACTAAGACATACACGTATTCCTCAGGATATGCTTGGGTTGAGATAGATGGTGTCCCTGATGAAGTCTTTAATAAGATAAACGGTAAATCGGCTATTTATGCCGCAAAGCCGACTGCATATTTTAAAAACGATATGTGGGTAATCGAAAGCGGACTTGCATCTGCCGATATGCCTGTTGGATGTGCTGTCGGTGACATTGCTATTGCTACTGCCAACGGTACGTCGTATAACAAAGCAGATTGGGTAAAAGCAAGTAAGTACACTGATGACTCTGCTGTAACGACATTCATAAACGGAACTTACGCCTCCGACAAGACAAGCATTCAGAATCAGATTGACAAGAAAGCTGAAACTTGGTATCAGTCGAATGACCCATCATCTGCATGGACTACGACAGCACTCAAAGCTCAGCATGTCGGTGACATTTGGCACAACACGACAGAGACTAAGACATACACGTATTCCTCAGGATATGCTTGGGTTGAGATAGATGGTGTCCCTGATGAAGTCTTTAATAAGATAAACAGTAAGAAGACTGTATTCGTTTCGCAACCTACACCTCCTTATGCGGTAGGTGACTTGTGGAGTCAAGGTACAGCGGGAGATTTGATGGTTTGTCAGACAGCTCGTATTTCCGGCAGCTATACCGCAAACGATTGGGTAAAAGCAAGTAAGTACACTGATGACTCTGCTGTAACGACATTCATAAACGGAACTTACGCCTCCGACAAGACAAGCATTCAGAATCAGATTGACAAGAAAGCTGAAACTTGGTATCAGTCGAATGACCCATCATCTGCATGGACTACGACAGCACTCAAAGCTCAGCATGTCGGTGACATTTGGCACAACACGACAGAGACTAAGACATACACGTATTCCTCAGGATATGCTTGGGTTGAGATAGATGGTGTCCCTGATGAAGTCTTTAATAAGATAAAC
>CAYJCR010000031.1:0-2021 GCA_964368755.1 uncultured Lachnospiraceae bacterium | reverse complement strand
CGCCATATCGCTTCCCAAGAAAATCGGGACGGATGCACAGAATCGGGCGTTTCATTCGCTTCTTGGAGAGTATTGGAAAAGCGGGCTGTCAAGCTATGAATCATATGAGGACATGCGCGACACCATCAAGCTAAGGATAGCTGGAGCAGACGAGTATATCTATATCGATGAAGGGAAAGTAAGACATGTCAGAAGTCTTGACGAAGTGAAGGGAAAATATGCCGAAGTCCCCAAGTCATGGGTGGATTTCACCCGCGATCAGAGGAAAGAGGCGATAGACTGGGTTATCAAGGAAGCCCAGATGGCAGGGGTTAATTCCAAGAAATGGGATGAGATAATCAATGGAATGATGGAGGAGAAAATCATATGAACGACATGAACAATGTAGTATTGGTCGGAAGGCTGACTAAGGATTCAGAGCTTAAGTACACAACGAGCGGCACGGTTATGGGCTTCTTTTCGCTGGCTGTAAACAGAAGCGTCAAGAAAAATGAAAAGTGGGTTGATGAAGCATCTTATATAGATTGCGTTATCTTCGGAAAGACAGCTGAAACCATGAGCAAGTTTCTTGTCAAGGGTCAGCAGGCGTGCATTCAGGGCGAGCTTAGGCAGAACCGCTGGGAGCAGGACGGGCAGGCCAAGAGCAAGATAGATATCATTGTCAATCAAGTCCAGCTTCTTGGGAAGAAGCCTGACGGAGCATCGAATGCTTCAGAAAGCTTCAGCGGAATACCTTTCTAGGAGGAGGCATGAAAAATCAGACACTAGAGCAGGTTCGGCAGAAATGCCTCAAGGCTTTCCAGCTTCTAAGGAGGCTGGAAGAGGCCGACGAAAATGGATATTGCACATGCATATCCACAGGGAAGAGAGAGCAGTATCAGAAGCTGGACGGAGGACACTATATCTCAAGGCGATGCAGGGCAACAGAACTGGAGCATGATAACGTGTGGCCTCAGTCCAAGTATGCGAACCAGTATCTGAATGGCGACACTCTTAATTATCGGGATAATCTGATAAGGAAAATCGGGCTTGATCGCGTTGAAAGGCTAGAGAACCTCCAGAGGGCCTGGCAGGGCTCGGACGTTGATATAGCCGATGAAGACAGGAATCTTCTGGCAAAAAAGACGAAAATGTATTATAACGAGAAGCTCAAGGAAATCAATAGGAAAATAATGGAAATGAGATATAAAAAACAATTGACATAAGCGTCTATAGGATGTAATATGAATCATCAAGGGAAACCTTAAGGGAGGAAAACATGACAGTCAAGGAACTTAGGAATTGTCTAGAAGGCATAGATGAGAACCTACAGGTTCTTATTCCATGCGAGGATGCCTACGTCGCAGTCAACTATGTTACACTGTCTCTTTTGAGACGGGAACATGACGATGAATATTTAAGGGCTGTGGCTCTTAAATCCAATGCAGACAAGGGGGAACAGGAAGATATGAGGAGGGATAAATGAACCGAGAACGAGAGATTTTGATTTTTGTTTTCAACAAGCCTTGGAAGGCTGTGAAGGGATTCAGGGAAGCATCAAGAATCACAGCTGTGCCTGAGAGCACAATCAAGCACATGATTAACAATCCACTAACAAGTCCAGAGGACATAAAAAACGGAGGGCGCTCCTCCCCAAATGGATGGGGCTTTGATTATTTGGCGTAAGTAAGGTCTTGACAATTTTTTAAAAAGGGTTATTATAAGAGACAGAAAAAACTCGGATGTTCAGTTTCCCACCATGATTTTACTCCTTCATCATGGTGGTTTTTTATAAATATTTCAAAAAAACCATTGACAAAAGCATTAAAACAGTGCATAATAAAACCATGAAGAGGGGAAAGACCCTAAAAGGAGAAAAAAATGGGAAAGACAATCGCACTGCTTCACAAACACTACTCAGAAGAACACCTTGCAGAAGTTATGGAACAAATGGAAGAGTTAGGAGCTCCAGTAATTAGAGCAATCTGGTCTGAGCTGTATGGCATGTGGCTTGCAGTAGAGGGTTGCCATAGAATCAGAGC
>CAYJCR010000030.1:0-2034 GCA_964368755.1 uncultured Lachnospiraceae bacterium | reverse complement strand
CTCCAGGTTCCAAGCAAAGTCGTTGGGGATTTCCAGTCCCTCCACCGTGTAGCTGGTCTCGCTGCTGAGAACGTTCATCTTTTCCAGAGGCTGTCCCACTTTCCCAATCAATAACAACAACGAAGCAGAATATCCTTGTGCCGTCATCTCAATCGGCTCCCACTCAAACGCCACCGAGGTGGCATCCGCAAACTGTGTGTTATTTGCTGGTCTAACAACCCCAATTTGTTTGATAGTTGGTGTGAAGCAATGAAACTCCCTTGTGCTCTTGACGCTCTTTTTGTGCCCGTTCTCGGCTACCACCTCGGCGAGGTAGTTCCCATACTCGCCAACTGTCACGACTCTTTCTTTGCCTGCCAAGGTCGCATTCACTATTTTCTCCCCCGTGTCCAGATCAATCACAGTCAAGTTGAAGAAGAAGGCGTCCTCACCCAGGCAGTTTGTGAGCTCCTCGATTACATGAGTCCATTTCACCGTGATTTCACCGGCATTGCACAGAATGAAGTCCTGCGATTGAGGAGAAACAATGAAAGGCTCGTTCACCTCTGGCGCATTGCAGATGCTGGCAGTCGCTGTGTCCGAGACAGCTTCGTCGACCACAGCCCCGGCACTGTCCACCAGCTGGGACCTCACGACAAACGTGTACTCCCCGTTCGGGACCTCGCCCTCCTCGAAGGACACCCGCGTGGCCGTCCCGGCAAACTCTCTCACGATGACGTTGCCGCCTGCCGCAGCGGCGGTGAGGCTCGTGATGATCCGCGGCTCCAGCCCGCAGTCCGACTGCCATATCAAGCGCCGCCAGCTGATATTGAGGGGCGCCACCAGCAGCTCGTCTGCAGGGATGATCTCGGGCACGGGCACGTCGGAGATGACGCAGAAGGACACCATCTGCGGGTGCCGGGTGGCGAGGTCGCCTGTCTTCGCCGTGATTGTGTACCGGTGCGTGTCGTAGAGATCGATGGTCGATGTGTAGGAGAGAGTGTACCTGTCCAGAAGGAACCTGTCAGTCCCGTCCTCCATCTCGACCTCCAGCTCGTACTTTTTGGGGGTAGCGGGGACTATGCAGTCGCGGCCGAAGCGGACTGCCTCCCACCGGAACGTCACGGGGTTCTTCAGGATCAGGCCCTCTGTCGGGAAGACCAGCGGATTGGTGGCGGTCCACGCCGGGACGATGGCGTAGCAGTCGTCAAAGGACAGTATTTCCTCTGGCGACTCGGTGATGGGCGCGCCCACGTTGTTCTGCACCACGACCTTCCAGACCCACCCCTTGTCATCCGAGCCAAACGTTTTGCTGTGCCCCGTGGCTGTGAGCGCGAGCGGTCCGGTTAAGTCCTCCCACGTCTCCGACGTGTTCTGGCGGAGCAGGACGTGCTGCGTGTACGTCGGCACCAGCGAGCAGAGATTCAGGTGGGACAGGATGTTGTTGGGCGGCGTCCACTTGAATGTCACCTCAAGGACTTGTTCCTCGCCGAACTCGGTTTCCAGGTCGCCGAAGTTGGCCAGGCCTGTCAGCTTGCAGAGCGAGATCGTCTGGGTGGCGGAGGCAACCGAGCGCCGCCCGCCGTTGATGGCTGTCACCGACCAGGACCACTGGCCGTCGGCCGGCGCGGTGAAGGAGTGGTTCGTGGCCTCTGTCGTGTACTTGGTTGTCGGCCCGCCCGCCTGCCACAGGGACAGCTCGTAGACCTTCACCGACGACGGGACACAGCTCTCGCCCCAGTTGGCTGCTGCGCCCCACGAGACCCGCAGCGGCCTGCCCACAATCAGCTCGGTCACCCCCGTCTCGGTCGGCACGACGCTGAAGCCGGTGGCCGGCGGCGCCGGGTTGAGCAGGTTGCACATGCCGAGGCTGACCGCGGTCGACTTTGCTCCCTCCAGCGCGCCGTTGTAGGCCGCGACCTGGAAGGTGATGTCGGTGGTTGTGGTCGCGCATGTGACGGGCACAGTCGCAGTGGTCACCGTGACGGTTGCGACCACCGCTGCGCCCTGGTAGACGCGGTACTGCTTCGTGGTGGAACAGGTGCCTCCCCAGTC
>CAYJCR010000029.1:0-2085 GCA_964368755.1 uncultured Lachnospiraceae bacterium | reverse complement strand
AAGAACAGAATCTCGCTATCGTCCCTGTTTTTCTTCTTCTCCTTTTTCTTCTTCTTCTCATTTTTGCTTTCACTCATCTTCTTTCCTTCTTCTGCTGCTGCTGCTGGTCCCCTTTTCTTTGCCGCGGCCCTCCGCTGGGGCTTGGGCGGCTTGCCTGATGCTAAGGCAGTGCTGTGGCCCACTGGTGGCCTCTCACTGGCCCTGGCGCTGTTGCCCGTTTTTGCCCTTTTCGCTGTGGGCTGTGTGCTGCTGACTGCTTCTTCCATGTCTGAATTGTTATCCATAATTCTATCCGTTTTTGAGTGGGCCTTGCTGCTGCTCACTGTTGCTCCTGACTTATTGCATCTCTCTCTCTTCTTTGTTGTGTTTTTCATCTTCTTGTGTCCATTCTTTCCATTTCCACATCCCAATTCACCACCAACCAAAGATACCACTCCAGGGCTGGGAGCTGGCCTGGTGCTGCCAGCAGTCCCACAACACCCCACACTCCCCTCTTCCATGACCTCCACTTCCTCTCTTTCCAAGGGCAAGGGCACCCTTAGATCTGGGGAAACCACATCATTTCCCATGTCCTCCCTGCTCTCTCTGTCCTTTTCCACCAAATCCATGTCCAAAATGCCACAATCCACCACTTCCACCACCTCCTCTCCTCCCAATAGAGAGGGCTCCTTTTCCCCAGCACCCAGGGGCAGATCCAAAGAAAGTCCACCATTTCCGCCAAAAACCATTCCCGGGCCATCTGGGGGGCTATTATGGGTTTTGGGAATTTTTTGGGGAATTCCCCCACAATCCTCTTCTGTGTCTGCTTCTCCCTCTCCTTCCTCTTCCTCCTCCTCTTCCTTCTTCTCTTCCTCCTTCCTCTTGTATCTGATGGAAGCAGCCACCCCATCTGTGATAATGGTGTGGTCAAAGAGGTACTTCCTTCCCCCTCTGAACTCTTCCACCTTGAAGAGCCTCCCCCAGATCTCCTCCTTCACCTCCTCCCTGCCTATCTGTCCTCTGTATCTGCTCTTCCCCTTTCCCCACAACAGCTCCACCACACCAGAGGTGTCAAGCTGGATGTGGTGGGGGATGCAGGACCTCTGCTGGGGAAACACCCTCATCAGCCTCCCCCCAATCTTCTCTGTCTCCAGGCTCATGTAGATCATGGGCCTGAGAAAGATGTGGGGGGACTTGGCCAGGGCATAGGGGACTCCTTTCTCTGTTTTGGGTGGGAGAAGGAGGGGGCGATGCTCTGCAAACCAGTCACTGAAGACTGATTTGCAGGTCATCTCCTCTGCCAGCAGAGCAGATTTCACCTTCCTCAGCTCAGCTGAGTACTCCCTTTTGAACTTGGCCATCCCCATGTCCTTGTGGTATTTGTGGTGGATGTGCACATTGACAAAGTGCCTCAAATGGTCTGCATAGTGGAACTGTATGTTGTTATTGAGACAAGTCAATATTGACTTGTCACAATAACGCAATACAGAACACAAATGCAGGCCATTTGCTTTGCCAAATGTGCACATCCCCACAAAGGGGTTGAGGGGATCCTGTTCTTCAGGAGGGTGAAAAAACCTGTTGCTGGCACCCCTGGTGGCAGCCTGAGTGGCCTTGTGGATCACCGAGATCGTTATCTCGGGTATTTCCTGGCCGGCGTGGTACAGACTCAGGGCCCACTTCTTGAGGAGGACATAGACTCTGCCTGTGATGAGACTGGTTCTCACCACAGCGTCCTCTATGTCCCCCAGGATTCTCGCCCGCTGCTCGCCGTCCCGCACGATGTTCGCCAGGGGAACCTTGACGCAGTGGTACGCGCCCGCGGCTGGCGCCTCCTCGTCCATCCCTGGGCAGCCAGATGGCCCAGAGAGCTCCCCTTTTCGCAGCCCACACCAATGCTCTCAAAACAATTCTGCTCCTTTTTCCTGATTGCATCATATGACGTCATTCATTCCTCCCCCTTTTCCCCTCTTCTTCTCACTTTTCCCACTGTTTTCCATGACATTTTCTCCACCGCACTTCTCTTTTCTGGCAGATTTTTTCCTTTTTTCCCCAGCGAACACACAAAACATTTTTTTTTCTTTTTTTTTTTTTAAATTCAATTTT
>CAYJCR010000028.1:0-2234 GCA_964368755.1 uncultured Lachnospiraceae bacterium | reverse complement strand
AAACAGGGTGATTTGGCAGCGATTTTGACGTCCCTAGAACCAAACGATGTTTTGTTTATTGATGAAATACATCGCTTGCCCACAGCAATAGAAGAAGTTTTATATTCCGCAATGGAAGATTTCAAATTGGATATTATGCTGGGCGAGGGCCCATCTGCGAAAAGCGTTCGCATTGATTTGCCACAATTTACTTTGGTTGGCGCGACAACACGGACAGGATTACTTTCTAATCCTTTGCGTGACCGATTCGGAATTGATTTGCGATTGAATTTTTATTCATCAGATGATCTGGGGAAAATTATCAAACGCAGTGCAAATATTTTGGGAATTCCAATAGCCGAGCAGGGCGCAATGAATCTGGCACAGTCTGCACGTGGCACACCACGTATTGCAAACAGATTATTAAAACGTGCCCGCGATTTTGCCACTGCATTGGGAAATAAAGATATTACGGACGACACCATTAAAACAACATTGTTTCAATTGCATATTGACTCGCGCGGATTGGATGAAATAGACCGTGAATATATGAACGCTATTGTAAAACATTACGCGGGGGGGCCAGTTGGAATTGAAAACCTGAGTGCTATTTTATCCGAACCCGCTGATACAATAGAAGATGTGATAGAACCATATTTAATGCAGCAAGGTTTTATTCAACGTACCCCCCGTGGACGCATAGTCACAGAACATGGATATGAACATTTGGGATTAAAAAAATGAAAATGACTGTGTCGTTATGGCTGATGAATTCGTTAACTGGGGAATTTCTAATTCAACTTCGTGGACCAAATAAAAAACGTAATCCTAATAAATGGGAAACTTCTGCCAGCGGTCAATTGGATCCTGGCGAAACATCATTACAGGCAATTAAACGCGAGGCTTTTGAAGAATTAGGATTGATAATTCCGGAATCTGATTTTACTTGTCTGGGTGATTTTCCAGGATTAACCACTACTAACAGGCCAAAACATTTTTGGGTATATTTCGCAAGTGGTGAATATGATATAAAATTTATGAAGATAAATTCATCTGAAATAGCTATGGTTAAATATGCTCAACTGCACGAAATAAAAAAAATGATTGGGAATACCAATTGTTCTATTCAACCAGAAAAAATTAAATTACTTGAAAATTATTTAAAACTGCCACAAACTATGTTGAAATATTATATCCCCGCTATTTACAATAGTTTAAGTTATAACTAAAAAGAGAGTTATAAATGAAAATACAAATTATTGGTGCAGACAGTGCTTTTGATGGATTAAATACTTCGTTCTTTTTTCGTGACGAGTTGAATCGTGGCGTTTTAGTAGATTGTGGATTCACAGTCTTTCCAGAATTAAATCGTCGCAATATGTTAAATGATGTTGATGTTGTACTAATTTCACATTTACATGCAGATCATACCGGCAGTCTTTGTACTTTGGCTGTAAAGCATCGTTTAAAAGGACATAAAATTATAATTGGCGGAACAGATGTTTCTGGCTTATTCAAAGAGCAGGAGGTTCTACCTGATGATTTTATACCATTGTCTCATAGCGATCCATTAAATCTTAAAATCATTCAAACAAAACATATCCCTGAATATGGAAATAATAATGCGATGTTTATCGCAAATACTATATTATATAGTGGCGATACCAATGAAAGCGTATTAGATACAAATTATGCGCGCGATGCAAAAATAATTATTCATGAAGTTTGTTTAAATACACCTGTCGCGCACACTACACTTGAAAATTTGAACCAAGCGCCATCAGAAATAAAAGCCAAAACATGGTTAATGCACGTACCAATCCAAGAACGTGAAGAAATAGAAACCATGGCCCAACAAATGGGATTTGCTGGGGTATGTTATAACGAACAAGAAATAGAGATATAAAAATGCATAATCATATTTTCCCATTTTCTATTGCATATGCTGATACTGATGCTGGCGGTATTGTATATCATGCACGATATATTGAAATCGCAGAACGCGCACGGATGAAGTGGATGATGGACGCCGCGCCAACAAATGGCGATATAGGCTTTGTAATTCGCGAATTAAATATGAAATATAAGAAACCACTGAAATTGGGCGATAATTTTGTTGTCGAAACTCATGCGACAGAAATTGGCGCAGCATCAATAAAAATTGAACAAAAGTTCGTGAAAGACGACGAAATTTATGCTATACTGCATGGCACCGCTGCCTATATTGGCGCCGACATGAAACCAAAGCGTATACC
>CAYJCR010000027.1:0-2343 GCA_964368755.1 uncultured Lachnospiraceae bacterium | reverse complement strand
CGGATGCCTGTCTGGTCTATGACGAAGGTTGCCAGCAAGTAGTCATATGTTCCGACACCTTTTTCGATGTCATCCATGTAAGTGATTGCCCCGGTTGTGATCGCAACCGATGAGTCGTCTTGCGTTACCGTTATGCGAAGTATTAGGTTTTGCGTTTCAGTTTGTGCCGGGTAAGAGTCGAAGGTCATCAGAACTTCGTTTTCGAAACTGACACGGTATCCTCGAACCACAAGCAGCCCGGCGCTTATCAAGAGCTGCTGGGAGGTGTGGGACAGCGCAAGACCGAATATTCGACCTACGCTGTTGTTTGTTATGAAGTGGTTTAATTGCGCCCCATCGAAGAAAGTTTGCTCCACATGATATTTTTCAAGTAGTCTCATTAGTTTGTACCGCCTATAATCTTATAAATTCGATATAGGATGATAGTGTTGTTCGATAGAAGCGTCCCACCATTATTGGCAAAATTCAACAAGTAATACCCGCCTCTGTAGGTTAGCGTTGTTCCACTTACCGTGAATGTGTCGCTGGTGGCCGTGAACCCATTTCCTGCCACATATCCAGCCGATAAGGATGCAAGATTGAACCCAGCGCCAGACCCGCTTAATCCGGGCGGATTGCTAAGTACCCGCGCCCTCACCACTTTGGTATCTGCACTCTTGCAAGCGTATATGACTTCCACAATATCGCCCACGCTTACTGTTTCTGACAGACTTATTGTTGCACCTTTGCTGGATGTGTTATAGAGCGTTTGGGTCCCGCTCCATAGCAGTCTTTTAGTCTCTATTATTTCACTCGCTGATTGCCCGTTTCGTGTCACTCGTAGTCCTGAACTGTCCGTGATGGTGTTACTGCCTACCTTGGCGCTATTCGTGGCATTTGTGGCGTTTGTGGCGTTTGTGGCGAGGTCTGCGTTTGCTATCCAGTTGTTCCGCAGCCTGGTGTATTTGTTTGTGATTGTCATCTGCCCGGATGAGCTTCGGTACACCCAGAACATGAGCATTCTTGCTACTCCCGTGGTCGTGGTGATAAGATTATCCCCAGCAGACACGGCGGGGTATGCGCCTGATGCGTATGTCGACTTAAAGGTTGCCGTTTCATTCGTTGGGTCTCGTAGGTCGATTTCAACATATACGGATATGTATTTGACTCCCGACAGGGCGCTCCAGTCCATCTCTACTTCCTCGCCCGCTTTGATTTCAAATTGCCGACCATACATGATCCCCATTCCAGAGTTGATTCTCATCTTCTGCGTACCCGAGTTGTAGGATAAAGCAAATAAATCCCCCACTCCCGGAATAACCCCATTCTCTCCCTTGATGAGATGAAACAGCACAGTATCTTCATACGCTGATACATTCTCTTGGTTGTTTTTTCGTATTAGATTTACTGCCACCAGTATTCCTCCAGTCTGCCCAGTTTGATTTTGTTCTTTCCTTTTGAGTCCGCATATACTTCCATGACGGGCAGCGTCTTATATTCGTATATGTCGACCATGTATGTCAAGTCTATCCCTTGGAGCAGATAGCCCATTTGGTTGTCAAGCGGAACTTCCACACTTGATTTGAACCTATTTTGGTACAATTTTTGTATGCCTTTCGTTTGTGCTTCAAGAAGTGTATCTTCTTCGAACGCCTCAATCACAGTAGGGTATAGCACCTTAGATGCCGTTATGTTTGCCTCGGTGACCACCGTATCATCGCTCTGAAGGTAGTATACCGTTCTGTTCGAATAACTGCCTTTCTCATAGCATACCGCTCTGTTCGTCTTTGTTGTATCTCGCTTTGTCTTGCTGACTCCGAAGTCTTCCAGCTTGATACTCATGCTGTTTATGATGCGTCTCACTCTAAACCGTATCGTTCTGGCTACAAAGTTCACCGCCACTTCAACATAACAGTCATATACCGAGTTTGCGGCTTGTACCGTTTTCCAAACATTGCCCACAGCTTTATTCGCTTCTATGGCGTTAGCCTTGAACGGTATCTGCGCTGTTTCCGTCAAATCCGGGGCTATAATCGTTATGCCCATGTTGCTATAACCGTTTCGGTCTGTATCGAATAAGCAAGTCAGCAATTCCGAATACAGACCTTGAACGGTATCTATGGAGGTAAGGTCTATTACGCAGTCATTGTTCAGTAGTTGTCTGATGTCAATTGCATTTATCCTTGTCTTGCCGTCTTTTGTGACAGGCAAGCCCGCGAAGGCTATCGCTTTCAGCGTTCCGTTAGTCAGCGTATCCATGCTCTCCAGCTGAAGGTATTCATCGTGAAGACCTACATACATTGCGTTGTCATCATTCTCGATTGCCATGCCCTCGATGACTAACTCATCGAATTCATTCGCTTT
>CAYJCR010000026.1:0-2377 GCA_964368755.1 uncultured Lachnospiraceae bacterium | reverse complement strand
CCTTTCATCTTTATAATAACACAATTTCCTAAAATCCGTACATGTTTTTAATAAAAAAGAAGAAGTTTTTTGACTTCTTCCTTTTGGATTCTATTGATTGGATTGCAAATGAGAGTAAACTGCATTTGCTGATAGGTTAGTCAATATCAACTCTGACCATCAAAAGTTGTTGCATATTCATTCTGACGTGTAATTCTCAATGGATTGCCGGTCAAAATTTCCAATTTCCACATTATTTGAATAGATATATGTTGATTTGGAATATTCAAACAACTCCAAAATTTTCACATTTATTTGGCTGTCATTTTGAAATGTGTTGTTGCAAATTGTTGCATTGACATTTATTCTACTCTCGCTGTTGCCAAACTTTATGTAAGAAAAATAGTTTTGCTGAGTGACGGCATTTTGTGTTGCGACATTTACAAAAGTGTTACCATCAATTGTTATGTGACTGTTAAACAAAACGGAAACTCCGCCAAACAATATGCCATTGAAAATATTATCCTTTATTTCGACATTGCCAGAAGCGCAAATTGCGTTTGCATTGCAGTTTTGAAAAACATTTTGAGAAATAACAAGCCCATCAACACTGGTATAAAACCCGACAATGCAGTTGTTGCTTGAATTTGTTTTTTCATCATATCCTACATTTTTGGTGGAACTTTTGAATGTGTTTTTGACAATGTTTATGTTTTTGTATGAATATTTTCTTTTGCCATGGTCGCCAATTGTCTTGTAAAACTCTCCGCCATCTGAAGAAAACTGACAATTTGAAATTGTAATATTTTCCGGAATGCTTTGGTCATATGGCGTCATGCCAGCGGAACCACCGCTGTCTAGCTCTTCAATTTGAATAAACTCGTGCGGACCAATGACACTGTGATTTTTTTCGGTTTTTTTCTCGCAAGAATTATGAGCAAAAAATCCCAAAAAATTACATTTGTTTATCACAACATTTTTGCAAGATGATATTTCCATGCAATGATATCTAACCGCATTTTTAAATGTTATATTTTCAATTTTTATGTTTTCACCATGCCCCATTCTTAACATAGAGCAATATCTTGTTGTGTTTTCATCTTGACCAAATCCGTCAATACAGCCGCCGCCAGTGAGCGTTATATTTTTATTCTTAAAATTTGAATTGTCACCGTTATATTCAAAAAATTGCAAACAAATGCCGTGACCATCGTTTGGATTTGCCAAAAGCGCTCCACTTAAATGTATGTATGTGTTTGGATAAACTCTAAGTCCTTGCAAAACATTGCTCTCACTTGCAAATTTAGATGAAACTACATACTTTTTTGACAAAACACAAACACTTTTTTTGTCTCTATTTTGCTCCAAACACTTTTGCACCGCCAAAGTATCGTCAGTTATGCCATCGCCAAAAGCACCAAACATTTCAGGTGTAAGAACTTCATCTACTTCACTTAAAATTTCGTTTGGAATATAAGGATATGCCTTGCTTTTTGGGTCATTATTATCACTTGAACAGCCGGTTGCAAACACGCAACAAAACAATACAAAAAACGCAACAAAAATAGTTGTAAATTTCATTTTCATAAAGTCACCTTTTTCTCGACAAATTTTAAAAATTAAACAAATTTCAACCCCGGCCTGCGCTTGCTTTTTGAGTTGATTGTGCTTTTCCCACACAATGAAAAATAACTCACATTCAATAGTTTTTTAATAAAAACCCCAAATCTTAGTTAGTAAGATTTAGGTTCCTCTTGGCGGGACAAGTTGTATTTTTGTTGAACTTATATATAATCCATCAAAATTGTGCATCATTTGAATAAAATTTTCCGTTATATTTTAGTCTCCACTCTGTGTTATTAATCTCCTTAATGTCAAATATTTCTTTTTTGAGGTTATATTGAGATAAGATATTATCACCTCTATCCATTATTTCTTGATAGTATTCATAAGTTATTTTACCTTCTTTCAATAACATTTGCAATCTTCCAAAATGAATATACTCGTGACATTTTTTGCATATACAAACAATATCTACCAGTTCATAAATATGATTAGAAATATCTACATCATAAACTTCATGACATTCCAAATAATTACCTGGAATATGAGGAACATACTCGTTACAAATCATACAATGATGGTTAGCAACTGTTTGTTTTTCTTTTTTTATTTTGTTCCATGCTTTATCTCCCATTATATTTCTTGGATTAATTCCATGTATCACCTTTGGTAAAGGTGATTGCGCTAAGATTTTTATTTTTTCCATTTCCATATACTTAAAATCCCTTTTGTAAAAAATAAGACTTAGTTGTTCGCTTATGGATTCAACTGAGTCTTGCTTGGCGGAGAGATAGGGATTCGAACCCCAGGAGGCTTTCACCTCAACGGTTTTCAA
>CAYJCR010000025.1:0-2882 GCA_964368755.1 uncultured Lachnospiraceae bacterium | reverse complement strand
ATGGTGAGTATGGCGATTTATGTTACTTTAGAGGGGAAAATCCCTAGAACCCCAATATGCAAATATAAATTAAATTTTAAAAAACGCTAATATCATTTCAAATGAAAGAACGGCTTAAAAAACTGCAAAAATTCTGGCCTAATTTAGATCGGTAGATGAGTTTGAGGATATGGTTGTTTAGGATAAAATTATAGATGAAGGACTATTCAAAAATACAGGTGTGATCATGTTAACTTACACAAGTTTGTTACAAAAAGAGTTTAATCAAGAGGAACTTACTCTTATGAAAAGACTTGATTTGAGCAATATTCCTATTACTATGCCTGAAAATCTTGCTCAAATTCTGATTTGGACATCTGAACTTGCACAGTATCATCATGCATTATTCATTCAATCGAGCCAAAAATTAGAGCTTATTTCGGAAAATGACAAAAATAAAAAACAAGAACTCAACGATTTAATTAAATTATACAGAAAAACTGCATTTGTAGAAAATCAGACCAAGGATTTCTATTTAAACAAGCTGTTAAATCAAGGGGAAGTTGTTGTTCAAGGCTACATCCAACATCCTTCAAAAGTACAGACAAAATATGCAATCATTCCCTATCATGGATATGATTTTATAACCCTCGCCACTCCTAAAATTGTTGCAAAATTTCCTTTACATTTTATTGAAATTAAAAAAGAAAGTATACCTCAAGCATTGACAGATATACATATGGATGAAGAGGAACTTTTATCTACAGTGAAAGATTTTGTGAGATCATTCAGAAAGCTATATAAAGAATGCGCGAGTAAGAATGAATTAATCAAAGAGCATAATACCACTGTACATAAAATTTATGTCAAAATTAAGAATGGAGAAGCTAAACTGATTAAGCAAGATATTCCAATTGCTATTCCCAAAGTTGTGAAAACAGCAACTACTCATCCAATTAATAGCAATAAAAAGCCATTTAAAGTGATTAAAAAGCGTAAATTCACCTTACTTAAATATAAATAAAGTTTATTCTCATTCAAATAATTAGAATAATTTTAAAATAGATAACCTTCTAATCAGCTATAAACTCCTAAGAAATAAAACTAATGCCTACATAATTTATTTTCATGAAAAAACTGACAAAAGACTTACTTTGTCTGTTGGAGAAGTCCTTTAGCTCATTTTTTCACAGTATTCTGCTTAGAAAGTTTTGCTGTAAGTTTTCTTAATGTTATTAGATTCTTTTCATAATGTTTATTTCGCCCCTTTAGTAAATTAGTTAATCGTTGCTGGAATAAGCATTCCTCAAGCAGATTCTTCTGCTTATTGGCAATTTTACGTGCTTCTGAATACAACCATAATGCATTATCCAAAGGGTCTTTGCGTCTAACTCTTTCATCCTGAACAATCCACTTTTTCACATACAGCATCGCAGCAGATATGTCTTGATCCATCAGATTTTTAAGTACATCTAGATCATAACTTTCTGATTTGTCTGTTTCGTACATCTTGTGGTCTAATCGTAAGACTTGCTCATTTCGCTCTTTGGCGTATTGCCATCCTAGTGGCAAAGGTTCGGGTGGCACAAAATCTTGTTGCTCTGTTAATCGTACTGTTCCACGCTCAATGACCTTGGTAATTAAAGCAACCTTGGTCAGTTCTTTTTCATGAGGATAGTCAACAAAATATTGGTCAAAAACAATTTGGGCCTGTTCCTGTCTATCAGCAGCAACCAATGCTCGGACTGCTTTATCTAATAGTTGGATAGAACCCAGAGGGCGTAGAGCAAGAAGCTCGGCCAGTAAACCATTTTCAATAGTAGTGTTTGCAAATAATTTATGATACCTCAATGCTTCTATAAAAAAATCAGCCTTTTCATTCACCTCCTTCGCTAACTCAGCATCTAACTCAGCTTTCTTTAACTTGGACTCAATCTCATTTCGGTGACCCAAAGCTTCCATATTTAAGCTTCGACTCATATTTTGACGATTAACCAACTGATCGCCATATTTTGAAAACAGCTTTTCCTCTTCTTCTAATGCCTGGTTTTCCGATAATTGATCAATTACAATTCTGACGTTGTATTGATTATTTAGATATTTTTCAACATACAAATCCCAGTTCAAATCCCGGTCTTTACGCCATGCCCTATCATCACACCCCTTGCCAACATAAAATACCTCACCTGATAATGTTTCATGTACATAAACGTAATACTTATAATCCATTGCTTTCCCCATAGTTGATGCCAATTTTTATAACGAGTAAATTCAACTCACACCATATTTATTGATATTTTCCCACTATTCATTCAGCATTTTTAGTCTTTATCAACAGACAGAAATCATGCCTTAAATTAGTAAAAATTTTTAGATAATTTAATTTTTAGCAGACTTCTAAATATGTAAACTAAATAAATTCAATTTACTAACAAAAAAAGAGAGGTCAACTCTCTTTTTTTCACTTAATTCAAAGCCTGAACCGACTGCTGTAACCCTTTCTGAATATCTTGAACAAGGGTCAAAGCATGAAATTGACATAGAAAAATTGATTAATATGAACTTTTCAACTCATTTGCTAAAAATGATGCAGTACGACTATCAAGGTTCTGTACTACCTGTTTTGGTGTTCCTGTCACAACAATACGCCCACCAGCATTTCCAGCTCCTGGGCCCACATCTATCACCCAATCAGCTTGTGCAACGGCACGCATATCATGCTCAATCATAACCACGGTATTACCCGCATCGACTAATCGCTGCAATTGAACTAACAATCGATCTACATCTGATGGATGCAAACCTGTAGTTGGCTCATCAAGTATATACAGTGTATTTCCACGCTGATTGCGTTGCAGCTCGGTCGCCAATTTAATACGTTGCGCTTCTCCACCAGATAGTTC
>CAYJCR010000024.1:0-3660 GCA_964368755.1 uncultured Lachnospiraceae bacterium | reverse complement strand
AGTGGACCTCTGTACCTGCGCTCTTCCTCAAGACCAGCATCAGATCCACGAAAACACCAACCCCAGCAATCTTCTGTGCTCGCATCTCCATCACAGATCGACATCAGAAATTCGCAAATCTCCTCCCACACCAGCAGATTTCCGACATCCACATCTTCCTCACAGATTGGTAACAAAATTCTGCAACCAATTTCCCCACGATGTCATACGTTGGCCCCAACCTAACGATTACTGATGCCGTGGTCGTCCCACAACTGCTCAAGGCAGACTTCTTGGCTGTCGCTACCTTTGGGGGCGACTGGGAAAAGGCCAAGAAACGCTACCCTGACAGCAAAATTACAACAGAACAATGCGTAGCTACTGAAATCATCGACTTCTTCTCTGGCAAGTCAGCTGCGACAGGCGAGGCACCCAAGGCACCTTCATCGGACCCAACCGAATTCGCAAGGCAGCTGCTGGAACTCCTCACCCCAGCAACAGCAACAGAGAAAACAAGCATCCTGGAGAAGATTGTCTTTCCCAAAAACGACAACCTATCTCTCGCCTATGGCTCATATCGCCGACGTTTCATGGAAGTTCATGCTCTCCTGAAACCCACGAACAAGGCAGCCGTAAAAGCTATCATTCATGGCCTTACCGCAACAATCCTTGGTCCCCCTGCAATCCACTTCGTCGATCTTGAAGAAGACGCAACAGTTGTTCAGCTCTTCGACTTCCTTTCAAAGACGCTGATTCAGATCATTGCCCTCCGCGAATGTGGTCTAACTGTTTTTGCTCCTCGTCAGAT
Organism: uncultured Lachnospiraceae bacterium; assembly: GCA_964368755.1. Taxonomy (GTDB): domain Bacteria; phylum Bacillota; class Clostridia; order Christensenellales; family UBA1242; genus CALVZT01. Next base: position 2,873 of record CAYJCR010000024.1, on the reverse strand, counting down.
CACGACTTCACACTGGTCACCACCACCGAAAGCGACGACTCCTGCTGTGACAGCAAAAGCTCCAACACCTCCACCATCTCCTACAAAAGAGGCTGTCAAACGCTTCTGTTTGGCCCACTCTCTTTGCGTACGATGCAAGGAAACAGGACACACCATCGCTCAGTGCCCCAACCAGTACACTCTTCTGTCAGAAAAACAACTGGCAGAAGCCAAACAGGAGGCAGCCACCAAAGCTCCTCCAACTCCAAGTTCGCCAACAAAGCAGAAACCAAACCCACACAAACAACGAGACCCTGTTCTGACTCGTGCGAAAGGTGCCGTTCCCAAGACGACAGACAACGAACCTGCATCCATAGGAACCATCTTCCATCTACAATTGTGTGAAGATCTGCAAGCCGAGAACCCCACCACCAGCATCTACGAAGACCAGAAGGCTGCTGATCCTCTGTGTACCATCAACCCACAGACACCATCATTCCTTCCTGCGTCTGAGTCCCCTCCATCCTATCTACACAACCACGTCCTCCTGCATCTCCACAGAGATGGCGACAACCAGACAGAACCAGTCAAAATACTCATCGATTCAGGCTCCTTCGCATCCTGTATCAGAAAGGACTATGCTGTCAAACTCGGACTTGAAATACAGCCACCCACACGTTGTCGCATGGTCAGTGGTGCATCTCTGGAATCTCCGCCTGAGCCTGTCATTGGACACACCATCTGTCAGCTCCAGCTCACTCCAGATACCCCCGTGCAACAGATATCTCTTGTCGTTCTTGAAAAGTCGCCATTCATGGACATCATCCTGTTCGGCCTTCCCGACATGATCGGCTACAACATCTCGTTCAAAACGAACACTCCGTTGATCACATTTGATAAACCATTCACTGACGAGCCTGATCCAGAAGAACGCTCGCTACCTGATGTCATCATGGAACTCTCCCAAGATTCCACCCAGGACATCCAGTTTGGCGACTACCTGACCGAGGATCAGACCACAACCGTCAAGAGAACAGTCCAAACACATAGCGACATGTTCCAACCAGTCAATAACAGACCTGCTGATTTCCTCTCTCGTTCACACCCAGGTCTACCCGTTCAGAAAGACAACCCGACTGACTCAATTCTCCTGATCATTGACCAGTGTCTGCAACAGCACCTCAGTGACTCAGTCAAAGACCCTCCCCACACCCTGGAAAGTGGAATAATTCGACTCAAGGAACCTCCACCTGATGATATCATCCGGAAGATCTTCGCCCACGCCCACTGTGCATTTCTGTCCGGACACCCTGGCACCCAACAAACCGTCCGAAACGTAAAAACAACAATCTCCTGGCCTGGCTGTTCCACAACCATCACGCGCATGGTACAACAATGTCCAACATGCCAGAAAATAAACGCCGTCCCACCGAAACTCTCCGAACCGGGATCAACTGCCGCATATTTGCCTTTCGACTCAGTGTTTATGGACTTCATCGGCCCATTCCCGAAAACAGCCCTCGGAAACAAGCATATCTTCGTCGTCACAGACAGGTTCAGTCATTTCACAATCCTGAACCCCGTCCCAGACACAAAGGCCCCTCGTGCTGCCGAGAACTTTTACCGCAACTGGATCTGCACTGTCGCTAGCATTCCTCGCCTCATCACCTCTGATGGAGGAAAAGCATTCACATCCACATGTTTCCAGAGCCTCGTTCGCATCCTCCAGACGGAACATCATATCTCGTCCCCCCACCATGCTGAGGGACATGGAGCTGTCGAGGCACGGAACAAATTTGTTGAGAAGATCCTCCGCGCCTTTGTGGATAAGAACCCAAATTGGGACACCTTACTCCCTGCCGTCCAGTTCGTTGTCAACACAACATACTCGCGTATGCTTGCTGCTTCGCCATTCCAGATCCTGCATGGCTACGCCCCCACAATCCCCCTCCAATCAGCTTTCGGCCTTGCTCCACGCAAGAACATCTCGTCGAAATCTCAATTCCTTGACCTTGTGGTCGATGCTGCCGATCAAGCACGGTCAGTTGTCACCACGATAAATCAACACGTTGACGAAAACAACACCAGAGTCGCGAAAGCATTGGCCCATGGAGTCGCGCAATACGAGCCAGAAGACCTGGTCCTTATTCGCTTTCCTCGCGCCAGCAAACTTGAACGTGAATGGGAGGGACCATTCCTCGTCCGCGGAAAGATAACCGACCTCACGAACACTTATGAAGTGTTCGACTTCGTCCACCAAACAACCTTTCGCTCGCACGCATCGCGCATGGTTCCGTTCCGCCGTGGCCTCCTAACCGACGCCGAGCTCAGCCAAATCGCGATCCGCCAAAACGAACAATTGATCGAAAAAGTTTCTGAGCACCGCGGCGTCAACCCCCAATTGGAATTCCATGTCAAATGGGCGCTCCACGAGCCCGCAAACTCTCAGAACCCAACGCAATGGATGTCGTATGCTGACTGCCGCTTTTCGCCGGCAGTAAAAGCATATTGTCTCCAACATGGTCTCCATCCAACCCTGCATTAAAGAACCGCTCTCTCAGACCGTTCTTATGTTTCTTTCTTCCCCTTTCTTTTCTCCTTGCTAGTTTCCACCTCTCTTCCCGGGAGAGGCAGTGCTGTGTCAAACACAGCGGAAAAGCTGCAAAAGCTGGTCACCTGACCACCTTTTGCACCTTTTCCTCCCCCTTTTCCCAACTCGTCATCCCCCCTTCTTCCCCTTCCATTCCCCGCTACTCTCCCACAGAGTAGGACAAACCCTTCCCTTTTGTCCTCCACAACCATCTTCCATCTCACCTGAGATCTTGGTGGCAACAGAAACAAGGGTACCAATTTGTTAAAAGCAGTGCACAGAGCATGGAAAAAGGAGCCCGGAC
>CAYJCR010000023.1:0-3898 GCA_964368755.1 uncultured Lachnospiraceae bacterium | reverse complement strand
CGCAGGCGCTTCTTCGGGAGCCGGGGCTCCCGCTCCTGCCATGTCCTGCGCGGCCATTTCCGCGCCCTGCTGCATTGCCTGTTGCTGCTGTGCCGGGTCTAGGCCGCCGCCTTCTCCGCCAGCGCCGCCAAGCTGCGCCATAAACTGTGCTTCCTGTTCGGGGTTTAGGTATTGGTTAGGCATGAAAATCCTCCTCGTCTTACCGTCGATTCGCTCCAACGCTGCCCTCTTGGACAACCGCCATATTCATGGCTTCCTCTTGGCCCATACCAGCAGAGGCCTTCGCTGCACCGCCTTGCCCGGACAGCGCCATCGCGTGCTCAACCGCAATCTGCTTGTGCTGCTCAAGATGCGCAAGCCATGCCTGCGCAAGCTCTTTCTTGACCTCTTGCAGATGACGGAATTCCGCACCAAGCGCGTACTTGATGTGCTCCGAGATGTGCGTCGTATGGTTGTCCAGCTCCATGACCTGCGGGAGCTTGCCAAGCTCAATATCAATCGCCTCGCGCTGCGCGCGAACCGAGTGCAGCTCGTCAATATCAATCGCACTCTCCCAGTTCCCCAGCTCAAACACTTCCATCAGCTTCGCGCGCGTCTCGCGCGTCATCCGCCCGGACTCCGGGTCGGTGAACAGGCCGACTTGCAGAAGCTCCAATGCAAGCTGTTTGCGCTGCGCCGGTGTGTTCGTCATTTCGTTGTCAGTGTCCACAACCACATCGTCCGACGTGATGTCAGAACCGCGCCACATCGTCGCCAGAACATCGCCGCCGCTCTCGCCAGCAATCCGCGATATGCGCGGGGCTGTTGCATACTGCTTGTACAGCCGCAGCCAGTGCTGACCAACTTCGCGCAGCGCCTCGCGGATGTTCTCCGCTGTCAGCGCAAGGCGCGTGTCGTCTTGCTCTTTCAGTACTTCAAGAGCAACACCGCTCGAAACAGACGGCGGAGCAACCGACGAACGCGACAACTCCGACACGCCCGAGATAACAACAAACTCATTCTGCAAAGCGTCGATCTGCTGCAAGAGCGTTGCCGGTATCTCCTGCGGAGTCATCCACATCGGAGGATTCGAGCCGGGATTGTACTCAAGCACCGTGCCGGGAGAAAGTCCGTCCTCCAGCACCGACTCGTCCACCAGTGAGCCCTTCTCTGCAACCAGATTGCCAATCGTCATGCGCGCAATGTACTCGTTGATCCGGTTGCGAATCGCGTTGTAGTCCCTCTGTACCGGGATGCAGCGCTCAATCACGCTGGAGCCCCACAGAACGCCCGGATTATCGAGACAGCGCTGATGTACGAACGGATAGCCGCGCCGCCTGTGCGGGCCATTACGGTGCGGCAGAACCCCTATATGCACCGCCAACTCGTCCACCAGTATCACATGCCGCCCTTCCGGGAAGTCGCGGTTCGGGCGCTCGTAGTACTCCAGCACCAGCACCGCATCGTCCAGCATGTGATCTTGCACCATCATCACGCTCGGGTTATAACCCACGCCACCAGACACCATGCCCGAAACATCCATCGAGAACGTGTTCAGCGTCTGGCCCTCGACTTGAATGCCAAACCGCAACTTCACCTCGTCAGCCGTATAGACCTTCGCATGAATGATGCTGTCCAGCGCCTGCGCGTCGTAACAGTAGCTCGTAGACGGGAAAATCTCGTAGTACGGAATCACCGTCGGCTGTATGTCGCCCTCGTACACCGGCCTGCCGTCATCGCTATAGCCCAAGATCGCACCCGCAAAAGGGTTCCAGACGCTTTTCCACCACACGCCGCCGCAAATCTCCGACCACGCATTCGCAACCTTGTTCTTCAACGCCATCTCTTGCGCCGCATACGTGCCCTTCAAAAGCCGCGTAGATAGCCGCGCAGACATAACGTCACTCGCATCAGCCGTCAGCGGACGAACCACAAGCCCCGGCTGCACGCGAGAAAGCTTCGAAAGCCGCGTCTCCACAATCGGCGCTATCTGGTTGTACACCGTGCGCATCTCCCAATCGAACGAGGCCGGGAAATCCGCCACCTCACCAGACTCCGCGAAGATGTCGCAGTACTGATTCCCGTTCATGAAGTTCTGGTTCAGCCGCCATTGCAGCTCAAAAGGCCGCCTTTCTTCTTGCCGACGCCTGAATTCCGCCGTAATCTGTTCAACAAGCTGCTCAACTTCCGGTTCTTGCACGATCCGATGTATCCCAACTTCGGGATCAACGTGCGAGAGCCGAAAAAACCGCTCTAATTGCCTCTTTCTCGGCTCTTTCATCGCTTACCTCCGGGCATGCGCCCTTCCATCCACTTCTTCGCGCGCTTCGTCGGGCTGTTCACGCGGTTCTTGTGAATGATCCGCGCTTTGAGTCCCGAAAAAACAGGGGCCAGCGAAACACCGCCAGCCCCGTTAACCGTAAGCGCCCTCAAAATGGCATACAAAAGCCATGCGAGCGCCATAATACCAGCCAAGATCAGCACCAGCACCACAAAACACGCAACCGCCATTCAATCACCGCCGATTTTTGTGCATTTTCTTCGCCAGCCGCTTCTTGTGCGCCAGCAGCGGATTCTCAAACACGCTGACCGGCGCGCTGCCGTCAGGCCGCGACATTACATAGTACCGCAGCGCATCCACACCATCATCATTGCTCTTTTGTACATCGTCTTTGCCCGTCGCGTCATTGTTCTCTTTCCACCGATACCCCTTCATCTCTCGAATCAGGTTCGGACAGGTCGAGAATATCAGCAGCTTCGGCTTGCCCTTCGGCCAGCGCGTCTCGTCAAAGTGCGGCTGCAATGTCAGATAGTTCTTGACCGTCTGTATGCCCGCCCAGCGCGCCTTGTTGACGCGCGTGTTCACGTTCAGACCCGCTTCCCGGAACAGCTCCGCAACCGTGCGCTCGCCTTGTAGCGTCCGCTGGTCTGCCGCCGCATCCATCAAACAACTCAAATGCCCGCGTATGTCGCGCTTCCAGTCCAGCTCGTTCGATATCCGCTCAATCGCACGCATGTGCTGCGTGATGTTCCAGCCCCGCTGATGATGCTCCGCAACCACGTAAATGTTGCCGTCGTGATCCACCGCGCACCACAACGCCGCAAGCGGATGATCCATGCCCGGATCAATCGAGATCACATCTTGCCATTCGCGCGGTATCTCAAATGGCTCAACCACATGCACCGCTTCGTCAAACTCTTTGTACACCAAGTCCGAGATCGCTACGAACTTGCCGTCGCGCCGTGCCTCAATCTCCTCGGGCGTCAGATTCGATAGCATCCGCTCCCGCTCATCCGCCGACAAGTACGGGTTATCTTCCCAAGACATCGCAATGTACCACGCCTCGGGATCGTTCCCGTAATTCAAGTAAATATCTTCATAAACCCATGTCAGGCCCTTCAGAGGCGTCATCGTCCCCCAAATCTCGCCCTGACAGTCCAGCGTCCGCATCAGACACTCCGTGTAAATCTCCTTCGGCGGCTCTTCGTCAAACCATATCCCGTCTTTCGACGTGCCCTGAAACCGCTCCCGACCCTGATCGCAACTCTTGAAACCAATCACAGAGTTCCCGCCGTGCAGCGACTCCACCAGTATAAAATCTATAACCCCGTGCTCCGGATCGTCCGCCCGGCCTTCACGCATCTTTACCGACTTGATCCATGCCGGATTCAAATACGACAGCACCTTCCGCTGCGCAACGTCTCGCTGCACTTCGTTCGTCAGCGATACCGCCCACAAATCCATCGGTCGGTTGATCTCCCGGTACGGATGATTGCCCCGAGCAAAGTATACCAGCTCCGCAGCACCAACTTCCGTCTTGCCCGTCCGGTTTCCACCCAGCGCCCACCGGTTCCGCTTCATGCACCGGTGAAATTGCTCCTGCTTCGCATGCGGTATGTAGTACTTCAGCTTGTCTTC
>CAYJCR010000022.1:0-5194 GCA_964368755.1 uncultured Lachnospiraceae bacterium | reverse complement strand
GTTCCTGGCTGACTTTGGCTGTCCAGCTGACCAATTTGGGGATGGTCAGGGGAGGAAAGGAGAGGTAAGCTGTCAGATCTGGTCGGAAGGGTATGAAGGACCCTCTGTTGGATTGAGGCATCTGTGCCAGATCTGGGGAACGGCAAGGGGAGTTTCTCGGGCTCATGTCTTTGTCAGAATTGTCGGAATCGGGTGAGAAGCACAGCTCAGGATGCTTCTCACCCTCCGGCAGGGGTGCTACAGCAGCCTCAGCCTCGGCTGAGCTGCTTGGGGGCAGGAGAGTCAGATCTCCTTCAGAGGATGGGGGGTTCTTCCCCCTTTTCTGGGCGCGAGTCCTCTCGGACATCAGGGCAGGAAGCAGGGGCTGTTCAGTGACAGAACACAAGGGGACAGGGCAGAGACCACCTTGGTTCACAAATCTCTCACCAGCAGAGCAGTAGAAGGGCAGCTCTGCTCAGGACAGGGGTTGGGCTGGAGCAGGCCCGAAAAGACAATTGATGTCTATCACAGACGGGGCAACGGGAATGGCCCTCGGGAGGGCAACAGGGCAGCCTGGGACGACCAGCTCGGGGTCGTCTGGTGACAGGGGACAGTCCACTGGCAGCACAGCAGGAGCCAGGGACTACACAAGGGCAGGGGCGAAGGAACACGAGTTTGCCCCTTGGGAAAACACGAGGACACCAGGAATCCCTTGGAAACGGGGCCTGGCAACTGGGGACACCCACAGGAGGGCAGCAGGGACTGGGACGACAAAGAACCAGGCTTGAGTGTACACTGTGGCGCCTATGCTCTTTGGCACCAAAGGGGAATAAAAAAAAAGAGAATTGTGTTCAGGGAGAAAACAAAGGAAAGAGGGGAAGGGGGAACACGGAAACAAGCCAGCCATAAAGAAGCATGGCTGGAGAACACAGACAGTTGAGTCAGGGCACAAAAGAGGGGGAACCCAAAAATGGGTAATACAAAGACAATTACTGGGCGGGGTGTGCACACATGGTGCAACACTGCCTCCATCAAAGAGGGAAGGGAAGGGGGAATGAGGTCCTCAACAGAGGGCATACAACATAAAAGAGGGAAACAACATGAGCAGGGAAAAATGCCTGCGGAAACAAAGAGGGAAAGGAAGACTTCACTTGGCAGGAAGACGTGGGCGGAGACGGTGTGCTTTGACATAGGCACGGACTGCTGGGGAACCCTTGGACAACTGGTAAGTCGTCCAGGGCTCTTCTCCTGGGGGGAACCCTGTCCAGATGACTGAGAGCCAAAGCTCTCCACCACGATACTCATGGTTGGTCACCTGGTCGATCAGGTACTCGCCCACAGAACAGGTTTCCCTCAGGAGTTGCTCAGGGGAGAGAACGCCAGGGCAGAACAGATGCAGGCGTTCAAGGTGGGCACGGAATTTTTGTTTGTCAACGAGGGATTGGAGGACATAGATGAGGCCGTTATCCTCCCTCTCAAGCACCTCGAATGGGCCAGTCCATTCTGTTTCGAGTTTGTTTTTTCTGTTGCAGTGGACCAGCACAAACTCGCCTGGGGAGTAGGCCTGGCGTCCCTTTGCTTCCTTCTGGTACCTGGCAAGGGACTTCTCGAAGTTGGTCTTTTGCAGCTGGCGGACTTGGTTGTAGATCTCGACAGCTGCTGTGGCCAGGTTGGATGCAAAGGAGGCTGGGTCATCTTCAAGATCTTGGGGAGAGTTGGACAGGGGTCTCAGGACAGCGTTCAGAGGCAGGACTGGCTTGAACCCATGCACTACCTCGTAGGGAGTAGTACCCAGGACACGGCTGGGGGATGTGTTGATTGCAAAGGCTACTGGTGCCAAGAAGAGGGACCAGTCAGGGTTTGTCCTGCAAAACCCACGCAAGAGCTGCGTCACATCATAGTGGACTCTCTCCACCACACCATGTCCCTCTGGGTGATAAGGGGCAGACACATGGTGTTTGACTCTGAGCACAGAGCAGAAGGCCTTGAACTGGGCTGAGGTGAAACACGAAGCTCCGTCACTGGTGAGCAGGGCAGGTATGCCAAAATGGCATATCCAATGGTCAAAGAAGGTCTGGGCTGTGAACTCGCTCGTTGTTGCCTCTGCTGCCACCAGGACCACATAGTGGGAGAAACGGTCGATCATGGTGAGCACATACTGGAGCTCAGAGGTCTTGGGGAAGGGACCGAGAAAATCGAGAAAAACGCTCTCGAATGGGCTGTGGGCTGCTGTGGAAGCCATCTGCGCTGCTGAGGCTGTCTTGGCACGAAGCTTCTGGCATGTGGGACACTGCTTGTACAGGAGGTGCAAGTCTCCCTGCACCCCAGGCCACGAGAGAGCCATTTCGACTCTGGAACAGGTGCGCTTGTAGCCAGAGTGTCCCGCCAAGGGGAGATCATGGGCCAGTGCCCAGACTTTGGCGAGCACTGGTGGAGGAGGTTTCTCGTTCAGAATGACCACTCCACCCTCCACACGATGTGGGAGGTCTGCGATCTCTGCAGGCAGCAGCAATGGGTCATCGGGAGCAGAGCATGCTGCAACAAAGACAGGAATTTCCTCTGGGAGCTTCTTGGGGACATCGAAGGCAGGGGGCTCTTGTTTATCCTTGGCTGCAGTGATGGAACGTGACAAGTAATCCGCCAGGCAGTTGGTGGAGCCTGGCGAGTACTCGATTGTCAGATCAAACTCAGTGAGCTGCAAGGCCCAGCGCTGGACCCTTGCATTTGCAGAGCGAAAGAGAAACCTCAGGTTGGAGTGATCAGTGATCACTCTGACAGGTCCAGTGATCAAAGTTCGGCCACGGGTCAGACTGTACAGAATGGCGAGGGCCTCTAATTCGATTGTGAGGTAACGTTGCTCTGTGGCATTGAGAGAGCGGCCATAAAAGGCCAGTGGTTCCAGAGACCCATCAGTGCATTCCTGAAAATATGCACCTGCCACTGCCTTCTTGGAGGCGTCAGTCCTGAGAACCAGTGGGGCTCCCATTCGAACATGGGCCAAAGGTGGGGCTGTCGCAATTGCTCCTTTCGCAGCCTGGAAGGCTGTCTCCTGCTCAGGGGACCAGGTAAACGAGACATCCTTCTTCAGGAGTTCCTGGATGGGGAGAAGCATGGCAGACAGCTCTGGGATAAACGGGGCAAACCACCTCATGACCCCCAAGAACTCCTGGACGTTTTTCTTGTTCTGGGGTGCTTGCAGGCCTAGAATGGCCTCGAGACGGCTTGGGTCGATTCTGACCCCAGTGGGGCCAGCCAGGCGCCCCAGGAGGGGAATCTCCTTTGGGCCAATGCAGCATTTGCGTGCATTCAGATGGACGTTGTGCTGCTCGCAAATGGTCAGGAACTGGGTCAAGGCTTCCTTGAACTCGGACCAGGTCTTGGCTGCCAGAATGCAGTCATCAAACGTGGAGCGAACATGGTCAACCAGGCCTGAGAACAAGTCTGCCACAGCCCGCTGAAAGAATGCGCAAGCTGACGCTGCTCCGAAAGGCATCCGAGTGGGCTGGTACATCCCCACAGGAGTGGTGAAGGCCAGCAAGGGGCGAGACTCTTTGCTCAGTGGCACCTGATAGTAACCACTGGAGAAATCGAAATGTCCAAGGTAGGGACGGCCCTCAACGAAAGACAGGATGTCCCAGGACAATGGGACGGGATACTTGTCCACCACAGTCTGAGAATTGAGGTTCCTGTAATCTCCGCACATGCGAAATGAACCGTCAGCCTTGTTGGCCACAACTATGGGGGATGGATAGGCGCTGCTTGAGGGCTCGATCACCTGCAACCTGAGCAACTTGCTGATCTCCTCTCGGACGAAGTCGAGCTTGTGAGGGGGCAAGAAACGAGGTTTTCCCTTCACCAGGGCTGCCTGTGGCTTGAGCTGAATGGAGAACTCCGGGAGGTCTGCAGGCATGTCATTCAAGGGACTGAAGGCTGGGGCAAAGGTCTGGAGGATGGACTTGACTTCCTGGACTTCCTCTGGGGACAAATGATCTCCGATTTGCACTTGGTCCAGGGCAGAGGCCGCAGGCTTGGAATCATCCTTGAATGGGATCAAGGAGGGGCTCATCGCATCTGTTGACAGCTCCAGAGGAGTGGCAGGGAGGTATTCCAGCTTGGGCTTGGAGACCAGCGAAATAGCAAATCCCTGCATGTCTGGGATGCCCAGCAATATGTACCCACCGGGTGGCAGGTTCTCGGTGACGAACACCTCGATCTTCTGGGGAGGAGCCTCGGGAGTCAGTCTCAGGGTCAGGGTAGCAATGGTAGACGTGGTCACTTGCATCCCATTGCCAACCACCAGAGTGTGGCTGGCGCATCTCTGGGGCTTCAGCCCCAGGGCCTGGACGTAGGCTGCATTCGCACAACTCACCTCTGCACCCGTGTCAGCGATCAGGACAACTGCTTTCTGCAGGCCAGAGGCATCGACAAGGGTGGTTCTCACCTGGGGACGCCTGTCCTGTTCAGGAGGAGGGGCCAACAGGGCAGCAGACGACTGGACTCCCTGGGACTTGTCTGCCAGAACAGTGAACAGGCCATGGGCAGCGTCTGGTTCAGGCAGCCCTTCAGGATGAACAGAGTCCTCTGGTTGAGCAGCCACGTTCACGCTGGCCACTCCTTTGGCCTTGGGCTTGGAGGCAATGGCAGAGTGGGGGTATGCCTCCACTTGAGGCTTGCCATTCGGCAGCTGCTCCCTCCTGCCTGCTCGAACTGGACTCGATTTTTTCTGGGGACAGTTTCTGGCTATGTGACCTGCTGTTCCGCAGTACAGACACAGGCCATTTCTCTGTCGATGGTCCTTTTCTTCCTGGGTGAGGGGGCCTCTCTTCTGGCCGTTGTTGGCTGACGCAGCCTGGGGCTTGGTTTGGGGATCGCCTGGCTTCCCCTTGAAGAAGGGCTTGCCATTGGAGGCGGGAGCTGACGATGTGCTCTTCTTGGGCAGAAAGGCCAATGCTGCATCAGCCTCTTCTGCTGTCTGCAGGACCATTTCCTGGAAGTCCTTCCACGGGGGAAACTCGGGGGCTCTCAGGTCCAATGCACTCCGAATGTGGGGAAAGAAAGGGACTGTCTTGAGCTGCTTGAGTGCGATCCTGACTAGGATCTCTCCGTGAATGTCCAGAGCTTCAGCAGTGCTTCTTAGCTGGCGGAGGAAGTTGAAAACCTGGAACCAGCAGGCAGCAGAGGAGTTCCAGCGCAGTTGGACTCCATACAGCACAGA
>CAYJCR010000021.1:0-6587 GCA_964368755.1 uncultured Lachnospiraceae bacterium | reverse complement strand
ATCCTAGGGTTACTAGGATATCGCGTAAGTTTTGCCCGTGCCAAGCAGGTGGCCAAGATGCGATAGCTCTCTCACGAATACTCAGTGTTGGGTCAGGAACCATTGTCGATTCTGTAACTTCATAAATGTGACCTAAACCATGACAGGTAGGACAAGCACCTTGAGGAGTGTTTGGTGAAAAGTCCTCGGCATATAACATTGGCTGATCGGCAGGATATGCACCCGCACGCGAATAAATCATTCGCACGAGACTTGATAAAGTTGTTACACTTCCAACAGAAGAACGGGTATTACTTGCACCACGTTGTTGTTGCAATGCTACTGCTGGTGGTAGACCATCAATAGCATCAACATCTGGTACTCCTGCCTGATCTATTAAGCGTCTTGCATAAGGTGCAACAGATTCGAAATATCTTCTTTGTGCTTCAGCAAAAATAGTCCCAAAAGCAAGTGATGATTTTCCCGAACCCGATACACCTGAGAAAACAACAAGTGCATTTCTTGGGATAGAAACATCTACATCCTTAAGGTTATGCTCACGCGCACCTCGAACTTCAATACAATTATTAGATAAAGTAATGTTATTGGGTTCACCAAAAGAATGTGTTTTCATGTTTCTACCCTCTATCGCTTAAAAAGTCGTAAGCTAATAATTATTAAAATATTTTCTATTAATTCCTAAAATTAAAGTTAGCTTAATTCTTAGGAATAGATTTACTAATATCTTCTTTTCTTACATTTGTGATAAGTCTTGAACCACGATAACCCACACTATGATTCCACAACCAACTTAAGGCAATGTTTAAACGACTTTGCACACCAATCAAAAAGTAAATATGTATAAGTTTCCAAAACCACCAAGCGAGTACTCCTTGTAGTTGAAATTTACCCATATCAACAACTGCGCGACTACGTCCAATTGTTGCTAGATTACCTTGATGATGATATTTAAATGGCTCTTTTATATCTTTGCCTTTTAATCGATTATCAATGGTTTTCGCAACATATTTTCCTTGTTGTTTGGCGGCTGGTGCTATACCTGGTACTAACTTACCATCTTCCATAGTAACTGCCGCGGTATCACCAATGACGAAAATTTCAGGATGCCCTGTCACAGTTAGATTTGAATCAACCAACACACGCCCTGCACGATCAGATTCAACATTTAACCAACGAGCTGCTGGAGATGCTTGTACGCCAGCAGCCCAAATAATTGTTTTTGCAGGTAGCTGTTTTCCATCATAAACAACACCATCTTCTGAACAACTTGTCACTGGTGTTCTAAGTACAACCTCAACACCAAGTTGTTCAAGTGCCTGACGGGTATAGCTAGACAACTTTTCAGGGAAAACTGATAATAAACGTGGACCGGCTTCAATCAATACCACTCGAGATTCACGAGGATCTATCAAACGAAAATCTCGAGATAACGTATCTTTTGCCAGTTCTGCAATAGTTCCTGATAGCTCAACTCCCGTCGGACCACCTCCAATGATCACAAATGTTTGTAAAGCCTTTCTTAAGATTGGATCTTTGGTACGTTCAGCTTCTTCAAAGGCAGCCAGAATTCGTTCTCGAATATTTGTTGCATCCCCCAAGGTTTTTAAACCTGGTGCAAATCGCTCCCATTCATCATGACCAAAATAAGCATGAGTAGCACCTGTCGCAATAACTAAAGTGTCATAATGCAACTTTTCGCCATCATCAAGAACAACTAGTCGGCTACCCACTTCAATGCCCTGCACCTCTCCCATTAAGGTACGGACTTCAGGACGGTTTCGAAAAATATATCGAATAGGCCAAGCGATTTCAGATGTTGATAAAGATGAGCCTGCGACTTGATACAATAATGGTTGAAATAGATGGTGATTTCTTCTGTCGATAATAGTTATATCGACATTGACACCAGCGAGACTATTTGCAGCCTCTATCCCTCCAAAACCAGCTCCAATAATAACAACACGATGACGTCCTGTAGACTTTACCATGAGTTTATCTCCCTATTTCCTAGCACTTAAGAGCTAAAGCATGATGCACAATATGTGCACGAATAAAGCTCGCAATGAAGTAATAACTATGGTCGTAACCTTCTCTTAGGTTTAAAACTAAAGGGTGATCCATTTCAGTACATACTTTTCGTAGTCTTTCTGGTTGAAGTTGGCTATCAAGAAATTCATCCCCTAAGCCTTGATCAACTAATAATGGAATTTTATGAATTGAATTCTTAACTAATTCAACAGTATCGTATTGTTTCCATGATTCCTGATCAGCTCCTAAATAAGCATTGAAAGCTTTTTGTCCCCAAGGAACTATGGATGGATTAACAATAGGCGAAAAAGCTGATACGCTCAGATATAATTCGGGATTACGTAAGGCAATCGTTAATGCCCCATGTCCTCCCATTGAATGACCACTAATACCGCGTTTTTGTGACGCAGGGAAATGAGCCTCAATTAGCGCTGGAAGTTCATGCACAATATAATCATACATTTGAAAATGTGCAGCCCAAGGATCTTGAGTGGCATTCAGATAAAATCCAGCACCTTGACCGAGATCATATGCAGGATCGTCAGCTACATTTTCTCCACGAGGGCTAGTATCTGGTGCAACAATAATAATTCCATGTTCAGCCGCATATTGTTGCGCTGCAGACTTCGTAATAAAATTTTGTTCTGTGCAGGTAAGACCACTGAGCCAGTACAGTACTGGTAATTTATCTTGATGCACCTGAGGAGGCAGATAAATAGCAAATTTCATCATGCATCCGAGTACTTCAGATTTATGTTGATAAACGTCTTGCCAACCACCAAACATTGCATGATGTTCAACACGATCCATATCGTTTTCCTTATTACAAAAAAGTTGTGATCTCCCTTTATTTTTAGAGAGGTCTTGTTTGTCGTTAAAATGATTATTTTTCTGGTATTACATCACTATGCTTTTGTCTAATCTTTCGCATTGTCCACCAAATAGAAAACATCACTAACGGTACTAATATCGCAATTGTGAATTCAGGCGCTGCTATATCATGAACTGAAGGTATACCTTTCACTAAATATGCAAGTAAACTAACAACATAATAAGAAATCGCAGCAACGGATAAACCCTCTACCGTTTGTTGAAGGTGTAATTGTTGTCTAGCACGATTATTCATTGATGTGAGCAAATCTCGATTTTGACGCTCTAACTCAACATCGATCCATGAACGCAAAAGAGAAATAGCACGTGTTAATTTTTCAGAAAGAGTAGCTTGGCGTTCTTTAACAGATTGACATGTCCTCATCGCTGGAGCGATACGACGCTCAAGAAAGTCGTGCCATGTGCAATATCCAGATATAGACTTTTCTGAAAGTCTATTCAAACGTTCTTCAACGAGTTCATAATAAGCACGACTGGCGCCAAATCGGTAAAGATTCGCTGCCACATTGGCTTCTAGTTCAGTTGCAAGCGTCGTAAGTTCAAATAGCAGTACATCATTATCACGTCTTAATTCTGTTCCTTTATTCATTTCATCAGTGATCGCGGCAAGCCGTAGCTCCATCTGACGTAGTTCAAAGGTCATTGTTCGAATTAATGGCAAAGCAAGTAATGCCAATGTTCGATATGTTTCAATCTCTAATAAACTTTGAGCAAGTGCGCCTGCACGAGCCTCTGTCAAACCACGATCAAGAATAAGAATCCGGGTCAGACCGTCATTATCTTGTCTGAAATCAGTCAAAATAGCTGCTGTTTCATTTTCTACTAGTGAATAGCACAAACTGACTGTATCAAAACGATTTACCAATTTTTCAGATTCAGTAGCCCATGGCAATACTTGCAAGCAGATACCTGAGATAATTTCACCTGGTGGAACAAAGCCATTTTTAAATGGATCTTCACCTTTAGGCAATCCCGTTGGTACATCTAGTTCTGCACACCAAAGATATGTGGAAAATTCTGTGTGTTTTTCACAATGCAAATTTCCTTCATCCCAAGTCAAACCATGAAGTGGTGATTCTTCTTTTTGAGTTTTTTTCAAGCCAAAGCGATCTGATAGTTCATCCAGCGCAATTTGGTCCTTGCTTGGATCTCCCTCTGTCAAGAAAGCTAACTGCAATAAGTTTCGTGGAGCTTGTATTAATAAAGGTGGACGGGCATGTACCTCTCCTACAGCCCTCACTCGATCTGCATGTGCTGGCATACCATATACAAATGCAGTCGAGGAAGTTTGTGGGGTCGTTTTGATAGCGGGTTCTTCTTTCATCACGACCTCAGTTTTTCAAGTTTAATAAAGAGAATTAAGCTTCTTTATACGTTCCTTTCTGCTTAGCTGAATGTGTAGCTAAAGCATCCATTAAGCCCGGTGACAAACAATCATAAGGTTCAAGTTTAAGTTCACGTAAACGATTGCGGATAGCATCCATATTTGATGGAGGAGTTCCACTTTCAATCACAGACGAAACAAAAGCTGCAAAACCAGGAGCAGACCATCCTTCTTGTGGAGAAAGCTCCGTATGAACAAAGTCTAAACCGTAGAATGCATGATCTTTATTTTCGATACGACCAAAAAGGTGCGCTCCACATTCACGACATGCGTGACGTTGAATTGCAGCATTCTCATCAACAATATGAAGCTTTTGTGGATTTGCTACAACGCTTACTTTGTCACGTGGTACAACTGCAATTACAGCGAACGTAGCACCTTCTGGTTTCCAGCATTTAGTACATCCACAAGCATGGTTATGCAATGTTTGAGCACCAACCTCAACTTGAACTTTATCCGTTGAGCATAGACATTCTAAGATTCCACCGTCGAAGTTTTCTTGGCTTGGACGGATCCCATGATCAAGAGAAGGGTGTATATGAATTTCGCTCATTTTACTTTCCTTAAGATGAATTGATCGACATGGTGTGAAATTCACACCATGGATTTTTAATATGAGATTAGTTAATTAGTACTTAATAACCGTACGGATTGACTTGCCTTCATGCATAAGATCAAAGGCTTTATTAATATCATCAAGGCCCATTGTATGGGTAACGAAAGGAGCAAGATCAATCTCACCTTTCATCGCATCTTCCACCATTCCTGGAAGTTGTGTACGACCTTTAACACCACCAAAAGCCGAGCCTTTCCATGTACGACCAGTCACCAACTGGAATGGACGAGTTGAAATTTCCTTGCCTGCACCAGCTACACCGATAATGATCGATTGTCCCCAACCACGATGAGCCGCTTCTAATGCTGAACGCATAACATTCACGTTACCAATACATTCGAATGTATGATCAACACCCCATCCAGTCATTTCAATTAAAACTTCATGAATTGGTTTGTCATAATCTTTTGGATTAAGACATTCAGTTGCACCAAATTGACGTGCCAAGTCAAATTTAGCAGGATTAGTATCAATTGCTATGATACGACCAGCTTTTGCCTGACGTGCACCTTGAAGAGCAGCTAGACCAATACCACCAAGACCAAAGATTGCTACCGAATCACCAGGCTGAACTTTTGCAGTATTATGAACAGCGCCAATGCCAGTAGTTACACCACATCCCAATAAACAAACATGTTCTGGGTTTGCATCTGGATTAATTTTTGCAACAGAAACCTCAGCAACCACGGTATATTCACTGAAAGTTGAACATCCCATGTAATGATAAAGAGGCTGACCATTGTATGAGAAACGTGTTGTTCCATCTGGCATTAACCCTTTACCTTGGGTAGCACGAACAGCAACACAAAGGTTAGTTTTACCAGATTTACAGAATAGGCATTCACCACATTCAGCTGTATAAAGCGGAATAACATGGTCACCTGGCTTAACGCTGGTTACACCCTCCCCAACCTCTATAACAATGCCTGCACCTTCGTGCCCAAGTACAACTGGAAATAATCCTTCTGGATCGTCACCAGATAAAGTAAAGGCATCAGTATGGCAAACACCTGTATCCGTAATTTTAATTAGAACCTCTCCCTTACGAGGCGGTTCAACGTCAATCTCAACAATTTGTAGGGGTTTCCCCGGCTCAAAAGCAACTGCTGCACGTGATTTCATGATGTCGTTTCCTTAGACCAAATGTAGTTTTTGGCACCGAACATCAAGTCGGTGCTGATTAATGAAGATACGATCTAACGATAGAAATAGTTTCGTCAATTGACTTTCTTTGAGAGTTAGTTCTAGTTTCATTATCTGGAAATTCTTCTCGCAAATAACTTTCTAGTACAACCGCCATTAAACCATTTACAGCCCCACGGACTGCGGCTAGCTGATGAAGAATTACACCACACTCAGTACCTTCATCAAGTGCCTGCTCAAGAGCAGCGACTTGTCCTTTGATACGTCTAACACGAGTAAGCGCTTGTTTCTTCTCACGATCATTGTATGGCATATATTCAACCTTCTCTCATTTAGATTTAGTCATCATACTATACTCTCTTATCGTTAAACTCATAATACTATACCCCCCATGGTATAAAAGGGGTAAATTAAAAATAATTAATATTTTTTGAAGAAAATTATCTTTTAGTTATACTATTGCTTTGCATAATTAATTTAATATTATTAAAAATCAGTAATTTAGTAAAAAAATATTAAAAATAT
>CAYJCR010000020.1:0-9216 GCA_964368755.1 uncultured Lachnospiraceae bacterium | reverse complement strand
TACCTCTCCGAATCTATTGGAGACAAGGACGTTACTATTACTTCTACTCCACTTGCTTTGGCTTGAGTTATAATCTCAGTCAATGTGTGATAGAATGTGTCCGCATCGGTCTTAGAGCTATGTGGAAGAGTCGGTTGTTGAGACACTTGCTTCCAGTCATAGTCCGAATCGTTACCTCCAAGGCTTAAGACCAAGATATTCTTTTTGCTTTTATCCAAAGATTCCAAGTATTGAGCAAACAATTTTTTGTTGTATGCCCTCTCTAGAGTCTGACCAAAAGATGATTCGTTGACAATATTACAATCAAGTTCTTTCTGAATAATATCTATTGCAGAATTATTAACTTTTTCAATCTTGCCATTGTCTAGATATACGCCCTTTGATATAGAATCTCCTATGACCGTAATAACATAATCTTTTAAGTTTTTCATTACTTGCCTCTTACTTATTCAAGAACAATATTCCAAGAGTATTCTCGCCACAGTGACTAGTTATTGTACTTCCTGCCGTTGTAATGTGAATATTCTTGAACCCTCTATTTGATAATGCTGACTTCAACTCCTCTACAGAAGAAGGTTCTGCTGTAGTGTATGTAATAAAAACTTCTTCAAGATCTGGATTGGGATTACTTGCCAATATATCTCTACAATACTCTCTGAGCACTTCTTCAAGCTTGCCACGATATTTTTTTGCAACACCCATCTTGCCATCTTTGACACTTATTTGTGGTTTGAGTTTGAGAAGATTAGCACCGAATAATTGCAATGCACTACATCTACCACCCTTGTACAAATAGTCAAGTCTATTGATAATAAAACTAACTTGGGAACTTTGTACTCTTGCACGAGTCTTTTCGAATACTTCTTTTGCACTCAAGCCTTGAAGTGCAAGCTTGTTAGCATATATAGCAAGGAGTGCAATGCCTGTTGACAAAGTCCTAGTATCAAGAACATATACGTTATCCATATTCTCAGCAGCCTTGATTGCATTGGAGCAAGCGCTACTCATCTCACTTGATAACGAAAAATGAATAACAGCATCATAACTTTCTAGTTGTTTTTTGAAAAACTCTTCATATTGATATTGGTTGACAGCATTTGTCTTAGGCAATATCTTATTCTTCTTGACATAATCAAAAATCATTGAAGGGGTAACCTCTCCATCAAGATAGCTTTCTTCTCCAAGTAGCACCCCGAATGGAACAATTTTGATATCATATTTTTCTATCAATTCAGGTGTAAGATCTATTGTACTCTCTGCTGTAATTGCTATTTTCATATTTTTCTCCCAATTATTTGTATTATTCTATGCCGAAGTCTTGTCGCACAACATATGCCCCGAGACAATATTGCCGTGCGACAAACTTATAGCAATAGAAATTCGTCCAAAAGCAAAATGTTTTTTTGCTTTCAACTGCTATTAGTATACTTTGTAGACCCAAAAAGTAAACCAAAAATACTCTACACCTACTATACTGTTTGTTTTTGCATAGTAGAGTGAGGTTTTTGGGACTCTACTGCTAGTAGAGTTGATTGTATTTTTCTTAAAATTATGGGCATAAATGCTTTGACATTAACAATAATTTTGGTATAATACGGATATGGAAGAAATAAAAAATACTATTGCAAATAAACTTGTAACTTATAGAAAAGCAGCCAAACTAACTCAGCTCGAAGTAGCCGAGAAGCTTTGTTATTCCGACAAAGCAGTATCCAAGTGGGAAAGAGGCGAGTCTATTCCTGATATCACAGTACTCAAAGAACTTGCAAATATCTACAATATTTCCATAGAGGATTTATTATCCGAAGGAGAGCCAAAGGCAAAGACTCCTGTTACATTCAAATCGTTTGTCAAACAGCGTAGATTTATGGTAGGTGTTATGAGTATAGGCTCTATATGGGTGCTTGCAACAATAATATTTGTATTAGTTAAGATGTTCTCTCCATCTACTGCTGGGGTATGGCTAGCGTATATCTATGCCATTCCTGCATCATTCGCTTTGGCCTTTATTTACTGTGAGCTATGGTGGACCAATCTATACAGATGCATAAGTTTGTCAGGTTTATTCTGGACAACAGCCTTAGTATTATATTTAACACTTAATATGTCCAACGCTTGGCTGTTATTCCTTATACCGATACCTTTGCAAGTGCTTACAATAATATGGTTCTATTATCGCAAAAAGATTCTTAAACTCAAATAACAAGCAAATTGCTTGTTTTTTTATTAAATTATTGTACAAAAAATATCAGAAGTGCTAACATTGTGGACATGAGAGGTGAATCTATGGAATTGATCAGAGATCATTGGACTAGCCAAGATGGCAAAGAGTTCCAAAATTATCTATTATCATTGAGCAAAGGCAAAGACAAAGGAGATTGGGAGCAACGTATTATCAACACCAAGATGCCTTGCATTGCAGTACCATCCAAAGAAGTTGGAGACATTGTCAAAAAGATTGCCAAAGGCAACTTCATGGAGTTCATCGACTTGTGGATATGGGAATACTTCACCAACACATCTATCATTGGCAACTTAATATGCAAGATCAAAGACTTTGATTTGTTCAAAAAGTATCTTACGCAATACATCTCAAAGTGTGATAACTGGGCGACTTGTGATTGTCTTCGCTTGCCAGTCAATGACAAGAACAAACAACAGTTCTTTGAACTATCTAAGGAATATATACATTCAGCTATGCCTTTTACTCGAAGACTTGGCATCACAATCCTTTTCAAACTTGTAGATGATGACAAATATATTGATGAGATTTTTAACATTCTCAACTCTTTTGAGGATGAGAAAGACTATTATGTCAATATGGTCAATGCATGGCTAGTTGCAGAATGTTTTACAAAGCAGAGAGAAAAGACTCTCAACTTCTTGCAAACTCACAAACTCAACAAGTTCACTATCAATAAGGGCATATCCAAGTGCCGAGATAGTTTCAGAATCTCCCAAGAAGATAAGGATATGCTTGTCAAGTTTAGGAAATAGTTTTTTTCTATAAAAAAGACAATGATGACCTTGTCTTTTTTTATTGCTATAACAAAAACCCCTCCTTCTGCATACGATGATAGTGAGACAAAGGTCTCAAATATCACAAAAGGAGGTAAATAATATGTGTTTTCAATTTTTTGGCTGTTGCAACAGATGTAATCCCTGCAACAATTATTGCCCATACCGTGGACTTCCCGGCCCAGTTGGCCCACAAGGTCCTGCTGGAATAGTTCCACCTGAGCAGATTGCTAGCTTTGTATCGGCAACTAGTGGCGCGCTAGCAACTGGAGCGAATATTCCTTTTACTGACGAGTACAATCTTGCTCCACTCTATATCACACACACTGCAGGTAGTCCAATCATTACACTTCAACCCGGATACTATCAGATAAGTTACAATACTGGCGCAGTAAGTACAACAACAGGCATACTAGCTTCTACCCTATATGTCAACGGCGTGGCATATGCCGGCAGTCTTGCTTCTGTCAATGGCACAGCAAACATTGTAAGCCAATTGTCTTCTTCATTCATACTATACGTACCGACAGCTTCCACTATTAGCTTGCAGAACACTGGTGCAAATACTACAACATTCTCCAACACTACTCTTGTAGCTAGAAGAATAAACGCAACTTTGATCTAGTTAACTTTAGGTTCTCGGCAAAAAATGCCGAGATACATACACTCCATTTAGGCCATCTGGCTTATTTTTTTATTTCAATAATATAATAAAACTTTTTTTTGATACAAATAATTTTATCCTGTGATATACTAAAACTATCAAAGGAGAAGCAAATGGGAATTGCAACAGTATTTTTTACAAAAGATATATCGTCGAATGGGCTTATCAAAATATATGAAGCCCTAGGTCACGAACTTACTGGCAAAGTGGCTATCAAGATATCAACAGGAGAGCCAGGCGGCCACAACTTTCTTAATCCACAACTTATCAAGCCACTTGTTGACAAACTCAACGGAACAATAGTTGAATGTTGTACAGCATATCGCGGAGCAAGATTTGAACCAACAAGTCATTGGCAAGCGATCAAAGATCACGGCTTCGTTGACATAGCACCTTGTGATATAATGGATGAAGAGGGGGAGATGGAGTTACACTTCACAGGAGGCTCACATCTTAAAGGCATCAATTATGTTGGTTCACATCTGCCTAGATATAACTCGATGCTAATGCTATCGCATTTCAAAGGTCATGCGATGGGAGGTTTTGGTGGAGCACTCAAGAATATGTCCATTGGCGTCGCATCCAAGAATGGCAAAGCATGGATACATTCTGCAGGATACACAAAAGACCCAGATATACTTTGGGATCATGTTGACAATCAAGATGGATTTTTGGAAAGTATGGCAGAGGCCGACAAAGCCGTTGTAGAATACTTTTCGCCAAAAAATATGGCATATATCAATGTCGCCAACAAATTGTCGATCGATTGCGATTGCGACTCCAACCCACACGATCCAGAGATGGAAGATATCGGCATATTTGCATCAATAGATCCTGTTGCCCTTGATCAATGCTGTTATGATGCAATTATCAATTCTGTTGACAAAGGCAAGGCTTCTTTGGTCGCCCGTATGCTAGAAAAGAATGCCATTCACACCGTAATTACCGCCGAGAAGCTTGGCTTAGGAACTACCAAATACAAGGTTGTATGCATAGATAAATAATGACATTTTGAACAAAAATATATTTACAACCTTATATATTTGTTTTTTCAATATATATAGTTATAATTATTAACATAAATATAAATATGAAAGATTTTACAGAACAAATTGATGCAAAAGAAATAGAGGAAAAAATTATGTTACAATTAAAAAACATCGTCAAACATTATACAGCTGGAGACACTACAGTCAAAGCCCTAAAAGGCATAAGCATTGACTTCAAAGAATCAGAATTTGTCTCCATATTGGGACCATCTGGTTGTGGCAAGACAACTTTGCTCAATATTGTTGGTGGACTAGATAGATACACTTCAGGAGATTTGATCATCAATGGCAAATCAACCAAGCAATACAAAAGTTCGGATTGGGACACATATAGAAACCATTCTATAGGCTTTGTATTCCAGAACTACAATCTCATCTCACACCTAAGTATTGTAGGTAACGTCGAACTTGCTCTTAGCCTATCTGGAGTATCCAAAAAAGATCGCCACAACAAGGCGCTTGCTGTACTCAAAGAAGTCGGACTCAAGGATCAAGCCAACAAGAGACCAAATCAACTCTCTGGTGGTCAGATGCAGAGAGTTGCTATAGCAAGAGCTTTGGTTAACGATCCAGATATTATACTTGCAGATGAGCCAACAGGAGCACTTGATTCAAAGACAAGCATACAAGTCCTCAATCTTTTGAAGAAGATTTCTGACAAAAAGCTTATCATAATGGTTACTCACAATGCAGACCTTGCCAAAAAGTATTCTGATAGGATCATTTCTATGAAAGATGGTGAGATAATCAATGATAACAATCCATACCAATATGTAAGGAATGCAGAAGATAACGAAACAGAAGAACACAAGTCTGAGCAGGTAGAAACAAAACCAAAATCAAAAGGCAAAAAAGAAAAGAAAAATGGCCTTGGGTT
This sequence comes from uncultured Lachnospiraceae bacterium, assembly GCA_964368755.1. GTDB lineage: Bacteria > Bacillota > Clostridia > Christensenellales > UBA1242 > CALVZT01. The sequence continues at coordinate 3,608 of CAYJCR010000020.1, read as the reverse complement.
TTTTAAGAAAAAGAAAAGTTCAATGAGTTATGGCACAGCGCTTAGCTTGTCAGGCAAGAACTTACTTAGCAAAAAAGGCAGAACCTTTATGACCTCTTTTGCTGGCTCTATCGGTATAATAGGCATTGCACTTGTTCTAGCGATATCTAATGGACTCACCTCCTACACTAACAAGATGCAAAGCGATGCTCTTGGTAGTTATCCAATAACGGTATCTGCAATCTCCGTCGACATGAATAAGTTCACCAGTATGGAGTTCGGAAGAGATGATGCTGAGAATGTTGATGAAGATGTGGTTATTCCATACAATCCTATGCAACAGTTTATTCAATATGGACATTACAATAACATAACAAGCGCTTTCATTGATCATGTCAAACAGTTCGAAAGCACAGAGTCAGACAAAGGCTCCAAATCCAATATCAACACTATTGAATACAACTATTATACCCCACTTAAGATTTTGTCAAAAACTGCCAATAACACAATAGTCTTCTATAACAACAAGAACGAAACAAGCATTTTGTCTGGATCTCCAAGTCAGACCTTCTATCCACTTCTTGACAATACAGATTTTGTTATGGACTCATATGATTTGATATATGGCGAAATGCCACAACAAGCCGAAGGCCTTGATTACTCAACTGAGATGTTGCTTGTTGTAGGCAAAGGCAACAAACTTAGCATACAGACTTTGCAAGCCCTTGGCATAACAACCTCCACAGATAGCGAAGGCAATTATAACAAGATCAACTTCGAAGACATTTGTTCCAAAGAGTTCAAACTCCTATACAATGATGATTATTATATTCCAGATAGTAGTAACTTCGATGACATAACCAGTTTTGGCAAACTCAGCACTTCTCAATCATCTTTGACTACCGCATACAACAATGCTTCTACTACACTTAAGATAAGTGGTGTCATCAGGGTCAAAGACAACGCACCTTCTGAGCTTCTAAGTGCAGGCATTGCTTATATGCCAAGTTTGAGTACTCACTACCTTGACAACTGCTCTGACTCGGTTATTGCAAGAAAACAACTTGCCAACAAGTCTAGTTACACTTTCTATGACAACTATGTGCTTTCTATATCAGAGATGTCATCTATATTGCCTGCAGACGGTTTCGGAACAGTCGAAGAGATCAATATGTTCCTTATGAGTGCATATGGATACTCTTTGTCACAAGACGATGCTTTCAACCTTGCTATGCAACAGATAGGTATAAGCACTATACCGGTTAGCATCGCTTTCTATCCAAAGAACTTTGCTGCAAAAGATTCTATTGTTGAAATGATAGACGCATATAACAACAAACAGACTAACAAAAACCTTGAGATTGTATACAGCGATACAACACAGTTCTTAACAAGCACACTTGGTAATGTCATAAGCATTATATCTTATGTTTTGATTGCTTTTGCTAGCATATCTCTAATTGTCAGCTCCGTAATGATAGGCGTATTGACATACGCAAGCGTTATCGAAAGAACCAAAGAAATAGGTGTATTGAGAAGTATCGGTGCAAGAAAGAAAGATATCTCAAGAGTATTCAACTCTGAGACACTTATCATAGGATTTTCTGCCGGAGTAATAGGTGTCGCAATCTCCTACTTGTTCTGCCCTATTATCAATGCGATAGTATCTAGTGTGGCTGGAGACAGCATAACGGGTAGCATTGCTATTCTCAATCCATTGCATGCCTTGTTGTTGGTTGTAATAAGCACCTGCCTTACATTTATATCTGGACTTATTCCAGCGCGTATAGCGGCAAAGAAAGATCCAGTCAAAGCCCTACGTACAGAATAATTTTTAGTCAAAAAAAGGAATAATAATATGAAAGTAATGTTAGTCAATGGCAGTCCTCATGAGCATGGTTGCACCTATACTGCTCTATGCGAAGTAGCAAAAGCTCTCAACAATAACGATATTGACACAGAAATCTTTTGGATAGGTATTAAGCCAATAGTTGGATGTACGGGCTGTCTTGGCTGTAATACGGCTGGCAAATGCGTATATAACGATAGCGTCAATGAGTTTGTAGCCAAAGCTAAGGATTGCGATGGTTTTGTATTTGGATCTCCGGTACACTATGCTTCAATTAGTGGTGCAATGTCATCGTTTATGGATAGGGTATTCTGCTCTTCTAGCCATAGTGGCAAAAAAGACTATTTTAGATACAAGCCTGCTGCTTGTTGTATCTCAGCAAGACGTGCTGGCACAACAGTTGCATATGACCAGATGAACAAATACTTTGGTATATCAGAGATGCCTATTATCTCTTCGAGGTACTGGAATATGGTACATGGAAGTTGTCCAGAAGACGTAGCTCAGGACTTAGAAGGATTACAGACAATGCGTATACTTGGCAACAATATGGCATACTTCCTCAAGTGTATCCAAGCAGGCAAAAATAGTGGCATCGAACTCCCACATGATGAGCAATTCGTGTTCACCAACTTCATAAAAAAATAACAACAGAATCAATAATTATTCGATGAACAAATGTTGAATATCAAAGAAAATTTTTTTGAAAATATATCATTTATTGTGCTTGAAATAATTTTTTGTTTATGTTAAAATACGCAAGTATCATAAAAGATTTCATTCGCTATAATTTGCGTATAACATTAGAAACAGCAAACTAACGTGTGCTGTTTTTTATTTTCTATGGAGGAATTATGGAACAAGAAAAAAGTAATAAGTTTTTAGGAACAGAAAAGATTTTAATGAAAGAATTCAAAAAGAATATGATGAATTCAAAACAAAAATTATAGAATTATCAAAAGAAGAAATATTTCAAAAATCATTTGAAATAAATTTTAAGTGCTATATAACAAACTACTTGCAAAATGAAAAAATTGTTGAAGATGAAACAATCGACAACCTTTCTTCAATTGAGAGGTCTATCCTTGATGAGTTATATGAGTTGTATTTAGATTCTGATGGTTCTTACACCTATGATGAAATGTGCGAAGAATTGTTAGAAGAATTCAATGGCGATTTCTTTGAAGACGAAGATGATGAAGATGGAGAACTAGAATAACAATACTGGCAATTCAGCCCGTGATTATTTGTCACGGACTGAAAACTTGCCAAAAGGAGAATTATGAACGATTTAAAAATTGAAGATTTAATTAGTTCTGAAGCCAAAAGGCTTAGCGATAGATATGGAAAAGATTATTTAGATTGTAGCGACATAATGAAAATTACTGGCTTAGGCAAAGACAATGTTAGGACAATTATGAATCGTAAAGATTTTCCTACGATGAAAATTGGCAAGAGAAAAATTGTAAGTGTAATTGGTTTTGCTACATGGCAAATAAAAAATATGAGGAATTAATATGACAAAAAAGAAAAATCAAGTTGTTGAAAGAACTAGAAGAAAAAATGGCGAGGGTTCTATCTATCAAGATAAATATGGTCATTGGACTGGATCGATGTGGATAGAGCAAGATAATGGTGTTAAAATAAGAAAGAAGGTGTATGGACATAGCCAAGCAGAAGTTGCAAAAAAACTTGTTGAATTAACAGGACGACTTAACATATTAAAAAATTCTCAATTAACCGATAAAACTTTTGGTGATTTGTTTGAAGACTGGTTGTT
>CAYJCR010000019.1:0-10349 GCA_964368755.1 uncultured Lachnospiraceae bacterium | reverse complement strand
AAATACTTGTTATCGTATAAAAATTTTACTAACACATCTTCTTGAATATCATACTCTTGGGCACAAATAATAAAATAATTAAAAAATATTTTTGCATAAAACATATACTTTTGTAAAAAATTGTGATATACTACTCACAGTAAAGGTTATGGGAGACTATCGCCTTTGCAGAGAAATCAAATAAGAAGAAGAAATGAATGTATAGAACCAATATTATCCTGTCGCGCCATTTTTTCCCAAATTATTTTAAAAGGAGTAAATAATGGCTGACAAAACCCTAGTATGCAAAGACTGCGGCAAAGAGTTTATCTTCACAGAAGGCGAGCAAGCTTTCTACCAAGAAAAAGGCTTCACAAACGAGCCTACTCGTTGTCTTGAATGCAGACGTGCTAACAAAGCAAGAAAGCAACAAAATAGAAATAACTATTAATAGTTGCTTTCGTTCGTAACAAACGAATGAATGAAGAACGGTTTTTATAAACCGTTTTTTTTATTGCTTGACTAACGACTTGTATTTTAGTCAATTATTTGTTAGTATTATTACATAGGAGTCATTATGAAAAAAATTCTCAAGTTCTTTATATCTTCGAGATGGATATTGTTTCTTTCTTTTCTTATCAACTTAGCAATATTTATATTGTTAACATATTTTATTGGACTATATGTATATCCTATTATTTCTGCGTTTGCCTTCTTAATAGCTCTGACAGTACTTGCAAGAAGCACAGACGAACCTGTATACAAAATATCGTGGTTGTTTATTATAGTCCTAGTTCCTTTGTACGGTACGGTGTTGTATCTTTATCTTAAGAGTTCTCGTGGTACACGAAGACAACACAAACAATGGATGACAATACACAATACTTACAAAGACTACATTCCCAAGAATAAAAAAATCCATCAACAGTTGCAATCAGAAAACAACAGTCAGGATTTGCAATCAGAGTATCTATACAACACTGCCAAGATGCCAGTTTGTAATAAGACGTACTCTGAATATCTAGAGAATGGCGAGGTGTTTTTCAAAAAGCTTATTCAAGAACTCGACAAGGCAAAAGATTACATCTATCTTCAATACTTCATTATCTCACCTGGCAAGTTGTGGGACAACATATTGTCAATACTAGAAAGCAAAGCAGAATCAGGTGTAGAGGTCAAGATACTGTATGACGACTTTGGTTGTATAGATAGAGTGACTCGCAAGACAATCAAAGCCCTTGCCAAGAAGAACATTGAGGCGCGTGCTTTCAATAAGATTAGGCCATCTGTTAACCGATATATCAACTACCGAGATCATCGCAAGATTACTATCATTGATGGCAGAGTTGCCTTCACTGGTGGAGCAAATATTGGAGATGAGTACGTCAATATATTAGAAAGGTTTGGGCATTGGAAAGATGCTGGCATTATGGTCAAGGGCGATGTAATATTTAACTTCCTTGTACTATTCGCAAGTAGTTGGATGCTAGCAACCAAGCAACAATTAGACCTAGTCCGACTCAAGAGTACAGTCAAAAAGTACTCTGCAGATGATGGCTTCGTTCAAGCATTTGGCACAGGACCAATGGATACTGAGCCAATCGCTCGTAACAACTATATCCGTATGATCAATAATGCTCAGAAATATATATATATCACAACTCCATATTTAGTCATCGACGGAGCAATGAACTCAGCTCTCAAGTTGTGTGCAAAAAGTGGCGTTGATGTCCGTATCATTATGCCTGGTATCCCTGACAAGAAATTAGTCTATTGGCTAGGCCGATCGTACTATGAAGAGCTTCTTCTTGCTGGTGTCAAGATATATGAGTATCGCAACGGATTTGTTCATTCCAAACTTGTACTATCCGATGACATAACCGCTTGTGTTGGAACAATCAACTTTGACTTTAGAAGTCTATTCTTGCACTTTGAAGACGCTGTTGTCTTATACAATACCAAGAGTATTGGCGCTATCAAATCTGACATAGAATCCGTGTTATCACAATGTAAAGAGATCTCTCTCAAAGACGCAAAGTCCCGCAAGTGGTACGAGAAAGTTATTGCTAGAATATTGAAGCTTTTTGCCCCACTAATGTAGAATAATTATTAAAAACTTTCTACAAAATTGGTTAAAATATTTGTCACATTCGTTTGATATAATTCTTGATATGTGATAAATTGAAAGTAATAAATCTTAGGAGGATTGAAATGAAAAAAATTATTACATCTATCGCCTTGTCACTTGCACTCATCGTATCATGTACACTTCTTGCAGCGTGTGGCGCATCATCAAGCCCAGTAGTTGGCAAATAGGAATTTGACTCTGTAATTTATACTAGTGGAGAAAGTTTAGCAACTCAAGTAACAAAGAATGATATTGAAAGGAAACACTGGTCTTATGATATCAAGAAAGATAAGACAGTAGTAGCTACACTTACTATTAACGGAACAGTTTCTACAGAATCTTCTTATACTGGCACTTGGGAATACAGTAACAAAGAATTGAAATTGTACAAGACTGGAAGCAGTTCTTATCAAGCAAAATTGAAGTATCAAGACTCTTCAGACACTCTTACTACTGTAGGTTTGTCAATGAGTGTAGTAGGCCAGACAGGTTTCGTTGAATACAGTTACAAATACACAAGAGCAACTGAAGGCTAATATAATCAGTTTATGTTTTTGAATTAAGATGGAAGATTACTTTCCATCTTTTTTTATACTCAAAGAAAATCGCAAAATAAAAAATAGCCTTAGGTTATCCCTAAAGCTATTAGTTACACTTTGTTTAATCGTCAAATTGGCTTGGATCCTTAGCACCACCAACACGTTGTTCATTGTCTAATCTTGAATAATAACCATTGTTGTTGTTGGAAGAAGAGGAATATACCATTCTCTTTCCAAGCATATATTCGTCTTTTCTCGCTTCGTTATGAGCTCTTATGATCTCACCGAACTGAGACTTGAGCATTGATTGACTCTCTGGATCATCACTTCTTACTCTGATTGCTCTCATGATATTGTCATAGTCTGGAGTGTACACAGCAAGCATCGTACTATCATCAGCAGAAACTGTTACGATAAAGTCTCCATTGATAAACTCATAAGCCTTATTTACCCTTCCGTTACGGCTCTCGGTCTCAAGATACTTGATAGGTATAGTAGGATTGTATACTGCATCTATAATATTAGCCCAATCTTTTCTTGACTTATATGCCCAATTGAGGAAACTTACAGAACACGAAGTGACTACAGCTGTTGCCAACTCTGCATTAGAATATTTGTCAGATAATGAAAAATCGCTATTTTTATCATACTGATTAAATGTTTTGCCTTTGTTGATATCAGATACTACTCTCGCTCTCAACATATCAAAAGTGTTATCATCAGACATATATAAACTGCGATGTTCTCTTATGTGAGTAAATATCTCCGTATAACTCTCTTCAGCGAAATCCATATATTGAATAATTTCATCTCTGCTAAGCCCTGTCATTCTCTGACATTCTTCAACATCTCTTGTGCCTGTAACAATATCAAATACTTTGACCATATCTCCAATAGGAGTATTGTGAATAGATGCTCTTGGATTGCTTGGAACATTGTATTCTAATCTATTGATTATAGTTGAATGTGCCTTCTTAATATTGACATTATCATTGCTGATATATACTTGAGGAGTCTTGATAACTGGAGATATCTCAGCTACAACTATATCATCTTCTGCATCTGACTCTGCTACGAACTCTCCAATGTTGTTGTCTTGCATTTGTGTGATCTTTGGCTTAGGGTCTTCTTGCTCAACTACATCTGGATCCCCACCAACAGGTGTCTTATCATAAAAATCAAATAGTTCTCTATATTTTCGTCTATTCGCTTCTTTTTCTCTTTCTTCTACTAATTTATCATAGTTATGTCCATATACTAACTTTCGCTCTTCTTCACTTAGTTTCTTTGAAGATAGTTCTTCGTCTTCTCTTGGATAATCTTCCTCTCTAACAAAAGATTCTGCGAGAGCATAATCTATTTGTTTCTTTGCTTCTTGTATCATAGCTTTTTGCTCAGCAGTAAGTGGCTTGAATACACTTACAGTCTCTTCTACAGGAGCCATTGGCTGTATATCGTCAAGCGTGTTGTCTTGAATTTTCTTATCAGCTGCCAGCTTTCTATACAACTTGCGTGGGTTGTATCCGTTCTTTGGTTGTTGTTTTGCCATATTATATAGTTCTCCCCTAAATATTGTTATCATTCTACCACAATTACTCTGTATGGTCAATAGTAATTTTTTTTCTTGTGCAAATATTATAATTTATTATATATATTATATCGAAGACTGTTCGTGTTGATTAGTTATCGGATACTATTACTTCTCAATGAAGTTTTGCCTATTTATAATACTTAAGACACATTGTTCTACAGCATAAAAAAAGACCCCTCGGGGTCGAGTCTTTTTTTTAATTATTATTGCTCTCTTCCAACTTTGCCAAAAGCACACATCTTCAAGATGAAAGCTACGAATAGTCCAACAAAGAGAAGTATGAATGCAAAACCAAAGAACTGGAACAATGCGCTGAATGGTAATCCTGCAATCAAATAGAAGATTGGGATAACAAGGAATATCAAGCTTAAGAATAACATAGCAAGACCAGTGATCATTGTGAAGACTTTGTAGATAGTAGCAACGAAGCTTCTTCTAATAACTGGAACGAACATAAGGATTCCCATAACGACATCCCAAACAAGTATTGCAAGAGTAACGATTGAAGAATAATACATTATTTGGAAAACGATCTCGCCTGCATCTTCAAACATGAGGCAAAGAAGCATAAATCCACCAAAAGACATATCATTCTTTGTTGCAAGTCCGAATACTGTGATTCCGCCAGCAGTTTCTTCGTCGGCCAATACACTCATTAGCTCTGGGCTAATATAACTCAAGAACATACCAACAGCTGCAATTGCTACGAATACAAGTATTGCAATGATTAGTCCAATATTTACTTTCTTTCCACTTTTCATTATTTTTCTCCTTTTATAATTTTGTCTGTTTTTGTACGCGCAAATGTGCATACAAGGAAGAAGAAGGATAGGAACATTCCCGAGATAGTTATATATGCTCCTACTCCGATATTCTTATATGAAGCGATATTTCCCGAGTTAATAATAAAGAATATATACGACATCAAATAAGCTATTGTGAGCAAGAATATTCCAACGGAACTTATTATCATCACAATCTTGTGTACGACAACAAGTCCGGACCTTCTGATACAAGGGATCATAGTAAGGATACACATAACAATATTCCATACTAAGATACAAGTTAGTGCGATTGCACCATAAAATGCTATTTCGTAAAAAATCGGTACTTTAATAATCTCTGTAATAGATATAAACAATATCTTGGCTTCTACCTTACCCATAACTAGATCAAATAGCGATATACCAATATCTCCTGACTTATAGTATGGCAAGAATAATCCAACTGCTACAGCTATCGATAGTATGAGCAAACATATGTGGAGTTTCTTAGGGAAACGTTTTGCTACCACTTGTCCACCTTGATCGCTATCAGCTATAATCTCTGATGTTGTATCTACGGTTGCATTATGCTTAGCAAGTTTTTTCTGACGTTGCTCTTCTGCATATCTTGCTTGGGACTCTTTAAGAGCTTGAAGTTTGGCTTCTTTTTCTGCTTTTTTCTGAGCCTTCTTATCAACTTGTTCCATAGGTTGTCCAGCAACAATGCCCGTGCTGTCAGAGCCTTTTACTACAAGAGTTGGGCCTTGGGTCTCTTTGGCAGGTTGAACAGGTTGTGATTTAACAACATTGTCATTAGGAACCACTTTAGTTTGCACTTGCTGAGGCTGAGCTGGGATTGGTTGAGCAGTAACTGGCTTAGCTACAATCTTAGGTTGTTCTTGTGGAGTGACTTTGGTCACAGTTTGAGGTTTGTCGAAGTTGCCTGCAATGTGCAACTCTGCACTGTCAACTCCATAATACTTACATATCTTGGCTAGAGCTTCTTCACTTGGTATCTTAATACCGAACTCATAACACTGCAATTCTTCTGGGGTCATACCAAGACTGGCTGCGACTTCGGCTGGAGATAAGTTCTTGTTTTTTCGTAATGTAAGTAGGTTTCTACCCAATATCTCTCCCATATCTCCTCCATTTCTTGATAAGTTTATTATATATTAATCCCTCGCATCAATCAAGTAATTAGAGGCATTTTGTTTTTTAATTTTTTTTATTATTTTTGCTGTCTATAAGTATTGATTTGACACTTTGACAACTTTAATTGTACAATATGGTGTAATCAAAAAATTACATGTCAAAAGGAAATATTATGGCAAAAGCAAAAAGAAGTGGACTTTGGACATTATTCAAAGTGCTGATTATTATAGTAGCAATAGTTGTTGCCTTACTCATTGGGCTGTATCTTGTGCTGAGATTTGCTATAGGTATAGATATCTTCGCCATACGCAAGCAGGTTAACTTGCTTAGCGTATTGCCAGATGAGGCGACATATATATCAGTGCCTTATTCAAATACAGATCTATCTTCAGCAAAGACTAAGTTTACAAATGCTGGGCTAGAATCGTTATTTGATGATGGAGACTTTTCGGCACTTATAAAAGCCCTCCAACAAGACTCTCCTGAGGCAAGTCTTAATAGTAGTATTCAACTTACAGACAAAGAACTTGGAGCAATACTTGGCAATGTTATACAAACATCTCTTGCAAGTAGTTTGGAGAGTTCCGCAGAGAATATCGGCATACAACTATTACAAGTGAAGTTCCTTGATATAACGAAAGGTGCTACACAGTTGTATAACAAAACTTCTTGCAATATGGAAGTGATAGTCAAACTCAATATAAGCACTATCGCAGCTCCATTAAGAAAGTTTCCTCTAAGTATTGTAACCAAAAAACTTCCTAATTATATCTATGCAAAAGCAACATTCTCAATAACCAATACACAAGATAATTTTGGATATACGGTAGAGCCAACAACGTTGATTCTTAACAACCTTACTAGCGATCAAACGGCAAAAACTTTTGCAGTACTCAAAACACTTAATATCGGCGATCCTTCATCGGTTTGTAATTCTATTGCTGAGATTTTCGCTTCTATTGCTATTGGAACAAGTTCTTCTGATGGATTTGCATCATATTTGAGATATGTTGGAGCGAACGATTATAGTTTTGAAACCATTGAAGGTACAAAATACTTCGTTATCAACAAGGCTTAATGCAACAAAAAAACAACACTTGTTATAGTGCTGTTTTTTTATTCAAATAATTGTTTTACTTATCAGTCTTATCCTTATCCGTTTGTTTTGTAGTCTTCTTCACCGTAGTTTTCTCTGTCTCTTTCTTTGCAATAATTTTCTTTGTGAGAGACTTAATATCTTTTTTCTCAACAGGCTCTGGATTAACTGCTTTTTCTTTGCTTGGCTTTTTGTCTTCTTGAGGCTTTTCGTTCAAGCTTTTTTCTTCAACAAGTGGAGCATTCGCTTCTGCTTGTGTAGGAGCTGGCTTATCACTTTTGGACATTATCTCATTGTATTGAGATTCTGCTTTCTTAACGATAAGCTCGGCTTCTATGTTAACTTTCTTATACTCCTCTTCGGATATAATCCCAGCTGAATGCAACGCTGAAGCTGTCTTGAGTCTCATGCCTTGTTCTTTCTTTGCTCTTTCAAACTCAGCTTCAAGTCTTTCCTTCTCGGCTTTGAGTTTGTTTTTCTCAGCATTGACATCCATTTGTTTGATAATAGATTTTGCACTGCGACCTTTCATTATCATATCTACTTCGTCAAGATATATTGTTTCTTTTTCTAACAAGACTTCTGTCATTGTTTCTAGCTTTTTCAAATTGGTTGTGATGATATCTTTGGCACGTTTGTAGTTGCGATCAATGATTGCCCTGACCTCAGTATCAATCTTCTTCGCGGTGTCTTCACTATAACCTTTCTGAGTCTGATAATCTCTACCAATGAATACTTCTTCCGATGTTCCAAAGTCAACGTTGCCAAGAGTCTTACTCATACCCCAAGAAGTAACCATCTTGCGAGCAAGTTTGGTTGCTTGTTTGATATCGTTTTGAGCTCCGGTTGAGATATCTTTGATAATAAGTTCCTCTGCAGCTCTGCCTCCAAGCATCATTGCAATCATGTCGTTAAGCTTGTTGTATGTCATATGACTATCATCATTTTCTGGTCTACTTATTGTGTATCCAGCAGCACTTCCACGTGGGATGATAGATACTTCTTGTACCTCATCGCAGTTCTTGAGTACCTTACCAATTATTGCATGTCCTGATTCGTGACAAGCAGTAATCTTTTTGTCTGTATCAGTAATGACACGGCTCTTCTTCTGTGGTCCCATAAGTACTTTGTTGATGCCTTCTGTTATATCTGTCATTGTAATCTTTTTACGATTTTGCTTAGCAGTTATTATTGCTGCTTCATTAAGAAGATTCTCAATATCTGCTCCTGTAAATCCACTTGTAAGTCTTGCTAATGCTTTGAAATCAACAGATGAATCAATTGGTTTGTTCTTCGCATGAACTTCAATAATCTTTTCTCTACCTCTGACATCTGGGAGATTGACAAATACTTGTCTATCAAATCTTCCTGGACGAGTAAGAGCAGGATCAAGTACGTCACTCCTATTGGTTGCTGCTATGACAATAATACCTTCGTTGGCCTCAAAGCCATCCATCTGAACAAGCAATTGATTAAGTGTTTGTTCTCTTTCATCATTGCCACCACCAAGTCCGGCGCCTCTTTGTCTACCAACTGCATCTATTTCGTCAATAAATACAATACATGGACTATTCTTCTTGGCTTGGTCGAACAAATCTCTCACACGAGAAGCACCAACACCAACAAACATTTCTACAAAGTCCGACCCACTAATCGAGAAAAATGGAACATTGCTTTCGCCTGCAATTGCCTTAGCAAGCAATGTCTTACCTGTACCAGGAAGACCAACCAAAAGTATACCTTTTGGTATCTTTGCTCCAAGTTCTGTGAACTTCTGTGGATTCTTAAGAAACTCGACAACTTCTTGCAACTCTTCTTTTTCTTCATCAATACCAGCAACATCAGAAAATCTTACTTTGACATTCTGTGCCATCTGGGCTTTTGTTCTACCAAATTGAAGATTTTTGTTATTCGCTCCCAATATTGATCTAATTAGGAAGAATCCAAATACAAGCAAAAGTATTACGCTAAGATAAGGTAATGCCTTGGCAAAGAAGCTCTCCCTTGGTACTTCGGAAGTGTAGCCTATCATTTGCTCAGGCTCTGTATCCTTGACGCTATCATTGTAACTTTGATATGCCTCTAATAACAAGGTCTGATCTGCAGATGAGCTGTAACTAAAATAAAAATCAGCTTTAGAAGGGAATTTGTCGGCATTGGCAATAGATGTCTTGAGTAATATCTTGCCCGTACCGTTGCTCATGTATAGCTCGGACACCTTACCCTCGTTGATAAGCTGTACGGCTTGAGTTGTATTGATCCTCTCGCCCTTACCCGAACTGTCCGTAAAATAAAATATCATAATGACTACCAATACTAATGCAAGTATCAATAGTAAAGTTCTTGTGTTGTTCTTTTTCAAATCGCATAACCTCCATATAAACACAAATTGGTATATTCTACCATTTACTGCTTATATTCTAACACATAAAATCAATAACTGCAATAGAATTGGTTTATTAATACTACTAAAATTATTAATATACTAATTATTCCAATAATATTACAAAAGATGCAATCACTATGATACATCTTGTATTGATTATAATATTAGCGCTATAAAATATTTAGTAGCGCAAGCAATTTTTGCGTCCAACACGAATGTTCGGGCGCTACTAATCATATGCTCATTAACGCATCTCTTTTACTACTAAATTATAAATGCGATTCTTACTAATCTGACAATATTCATTGCAAAAATCAAAGTAATTGTTTTGTCTTATATGCTTATGCAGGACATTAACAAATATTATCTACTAGAATGATTTTTCATATGTATTGAAAAACTTCTTCAGTTGTTACAATTTCACCATTATCTTATTGCAACAATATGAAAAATATTAGATGTCGTCTGACAAATCGGTCGGACATTTATGCAAACCCATGTTTGTCATTACAATACTATCATTCGTTAATTTATTGTTTCACGTGAAACATTGCTTTTGTATGGAATATTTATATATATTACTGTTACTTGCAACAAAGTATTTCGGTACTAAATTAATGTTTTTCAAAATATTTTCAAAATACAAATTAGTTTGCATTCATATTTAACAACGACCAAATATTTTATTATTTCGTAATTTTACAATTATTT
>CAYJCR010000018.1:0-13313 GCA_964368755.1 uncultured Lachnospiraceae bacterium | reverse complement strand
CGCTCTATCCTACTGAGCTAACAACATATATAATTCATTTAACACATTTGGCTTTCATAAGTATATTCAACAATATTATTTTACAGTCCGAACGTTCATTTTTGAAACTATTTTTGTACAAAAATATTCAATTAATATTTTGGCAATTTCTATTACAATAAATTATTTATACCACTTATACCCAAAGAAGTACTACCGATATGCTTTATGACAAACGTAATTTTGTTTGATTGATATTAAAAAGCCAAAATTAATATCAATATCAGATAGAACGTGCTTCATATGTCAGCTGTCGTACAATATATTTGTAATTTTATATAGACAACGTTATGAATCTTAAACCACATTATTGTTATATCGTTCTTGGCTTTCTTTTGTGGGTATTTGCCATTTTATGTTTTATTCGATTAGTTAGTCGAGAAGGGGCCGTTTTATGTCATACTGAGGGTCAATTTTTGGCTTTTTATTGTCATTTTGCACAAAATTATTGTGGTTTTGATAATTTATTATAATTTTGGGGTTTTTGATATAAAAAATATATTTTAACTATGTTTGATTAATTGTTTATTTTGTAAACAAATTGTTTGTTCATAAAGTTCGAAGGGGAGTCTTATTGAATATGTTATATATATTATATTTTGAATTGATTATTATTATTTCTACATTTAACAAAATTACATCTATATTTTAATTGTAATAATATCTATATATGATCATATATATCATTACTTGTTAAATTGCTCGTAATCTTAATACATTTGTATTATCTTACAATATAAATATCGTTTTTAGCCTGAAAATTGCACATATTGAGCATTATATTATTTGTGTATTTATAATACAGTGATTAAGATATGCGATGTTTCACGTGAAACAATATATCCAGCATTATTACTGATAATAAGCAACTTACTGTAATAATTAATATGACAACTTTCTATATAAAATAGTGATTAAGAATGTTTCACGTGAAACATTATACTACAACACATATCACAGCTATTACTTATTGGTTAAAAGAAAAAGCCCATTGTTTCACGTGAAACAATGGGGAAGTGTACAAAAATAAAATGTGGCATAAGCCACACGTTATCTATTATATTTACTTATTACATCTGCTATTCTATCAAGATCATCTCTATTATAGTAATCAATATATATTCTACCTTTCTTGTCATTACCAATAACAGATACTTTGGTAGCAAAAGTTCTTTGCATATCGTTGATTAGGCCTTTTAGTTCTCGGCTTTGCTGAGGTTTTTCCTTAATCTTAGGAGTTTTTGGATTAAAATACTCTTTAACAAGATTCTCTAACTCTCTTACAGTAAGTTTATTATCGCAAGCTTTATTAGCAAGTTCTACTTGAGCCTCACGATTGCTTATAGTAACCAAAGTTCTTGCATGTCCTGCAGACAATCTGCCTTTTTCTACCAAAGATAGAACTTCGGGATAAAGTGAAAGCAATCTCAATGTATTGGCAATAGCAGGTCTACTTTTACCAATCCTATCTGCAACAGATTCTTGAGTAAAACCAAAGGATTCCATAAGTTCTTTGATGGCTCTAGCAGATTCAATTGGATTAAGATCTTCTCTCTGTAAGTTTTCTATCAATGATACTTCTTTAACTTCTTTCTCAGTGTAGTTCTTAATAACAACAGGTACGGTCTTAAGGCCAGCAATTAAGGCTCCTCTAAACCTTCTTTCGCCTGCAATTATCATATATCTACCACCCATATCATTAACAACGATAGGTTGAATAATGCCATGTTGTTTGATAGACTCAGACATCTCTTTCAAAGCATTTGGTTCAAAAGTCTTACGTGGCTGATTCTTATTAGGATCGATAAGCTTGATATCAATCTCAGTTACTCCTGCTGGACGAGGGGCTCGTTCAACAACATTAGTAACAACTTGTTTCTCTTCCTTGGTTTCTTCATCATTATATACAGAGAATAGAGCATCAAGACCTCTACCTAAACCTTTCTTTATCATATTATACCTCGTTATTTTCTTATAGTTTGACCGTTTCTCTTTAAAAATTCGACCGCTAGGTCTGCATAAGCGATTGCTCCCTTACTTTTGCTATCATACAAAGATATTGGAAGTCCATGGCTTGGAGCCTCTGCAAGGCGAATATTTCTTGGAATAACCGTATTATATACTTTTTTACCAAAAAATCTTTGGATTTCTTGAGAAACTTGAGCAATTAGGTTGGAACGATTATCCTTCATAGTAAGAATAACACCCTCAACATCAATGTCTGGGTTAAGATGTTTCTTAACAAGCTTAACAGTATTCATAAGTTGACTCAATCCTTCAAGAGCAAAGAACTCACACTGAATAGGTATAGCAACAGTATTGCAAGCAGTCAAAGCATTGACAGTAAGCAAACCAAGCGATGGAGGACAATCGATAGTTATATAATCATAACTATCTTTTACTCTATCAAGAGTTGTCTTAACCACTCTTTCTCTATTATCCATCTGCACAAGCTCTATTTCAGCACCAGCAAGGTCTACAGTTGCAGGAATGATATCAAGTCCATCTACACAAGTCTTCTTGACCACATCTTCTATCATAACTTCGCCCGCAATAGCATCATAAAGTGTAGGAATCTTCGATGTTTTGTCAATTCCAAGGCCACTTGTAGCATTGCCCTGAGGATCCATATCTACAACAAGAACTTTTTTGCCCAACTTTGCAAGATATGCTGCCAAGTTGATACATGTAGTTGTTTTGCCAACGCCACCTTTCTGATTTGCAAAAGCAATTATTTTTCCCATAATACTCCCTCGTTGTTAAATGTATACAATATGCTTTATACTAATTTCATTATACCATTATTAATAAAAAAGTCTAATAACTTTTTACAATATTTATTAAATTAGGCATTTTGACGCAAATTTATTAAAATTATCGTAAAAATAATAATTTTTATAAAAATACAAATTCGGTATTGACAAGATTACCGAATAGCGATATACTCTCAATATCTAACAAAACTTAGGGGGATAAAATGAAAGCAAATTTTTACAATTTATATTGACAAGAAGGCGATCAATCAATAGCACAATATTATTTACGCAACAAAAAACCTGTCACAGAAGATGAGGAAAATGAGTGGTATCTTGAAGCAGATGCCGAAGGTGAGATTGAGGGATTTCATCTTGAAGATGAAGAATATCTTACTCACGAAGAAGATATGGACATTCTTGGCGAAGACGAATATTTTGACGATGAAGATCTTGCATTAGAATCTAATAACGGCCCTTATTATGATGAGAATGGATTTGAGATCAATGAATATGGCGATAGAATTGATGAAGATGGAAATGTTCTTGACGAAGAAGATCTTGAGGGAGAATTATATCAAGAAGATGGTATTCCATGTCTTCCAGATGAACAATAATTGAATAAAAATAATAAAAACACCTTATATTAGGTGTTTTTTTGTTGCTTTTTTATAATAATAAATGATAAATGACAAAAATATTTACTAACGACCGACCATACATATTGAATATTCTTATATCAATTTGAATACTCGATTGTTCCTACTTATAATGCTTTTGTTCTAGGTTGGTTTTTGTCTCTCGGATAAAGTGTTGGGGTAGGGGTCACTTTGTTAATCTCAACAATCTTCCTATCCATATCATCAATAGAGAATTGATTTATATTACTAACAGCACCACCAAGTTTGTTTATAGCGAACTTTGCCTTAACCACCTCTTCATCAAGTTGTTTTGATTTGTATGCGATCATTTTGCCACCAATTTTGCAGAATGGCAAACAGTATTCAGCAAGCACATTGAGTGGAGCAACAGCTCTACTTAGACAATAATCGTATTGTTCTCTATATTCTTTGTTATGGGCAAGATCCTCTATGCGAGAATGGATACATTTGACATTCTTAAGTCCAAGTTGAGCAATAACAATATTAAGGAAATCAACTTTTTTCTTCACAGAGTCGACAAGAGTAAGGTCAATATCATCTACAATCTTGATTGCAAGCCCAGGGAAGCCTGCTCCAGTGCCCACATCGATAACTTTCTTATCGCGAATGAGTTTGAGTCCAAGTAGACTGTCAACAAAATGCTTATCAATAACATCATCTTCTTCAAGTATTGTCGTGAGATTGTATCTACGGCTATATTCGACCAATAGTTTGTAATATAGTTTGAACTTATATAACTGATCCTGAGTAAGATAGATATTATAAGCCTTGAGTTTGGTATCAAGTTTTTCTTCAAAATCCATTGTTTTTATTCTCCTATTATAGTCATAATAACACAGTTTAGAGATTTATCAAATTATTTTCTGTTCTTCTTAAAAAAGTATACTGTCAATAGTTGAATATCTGCTGGGGATACACCACTTATTCTTGATGCTTGCCCCAAAGTTGTAGGTTGGAACTTATTAAGTTTCTGAATAGCTTCTATTCTTAACCCTTTGAGAGAAGAATAATCATATGGAGTTGGCAATGCGAATTCTTCAGATTTTTTCATCTTGGCTATCTGATCAGTTTGCTTAGACAAATATCCTTCATACTTGACTTCCGTTGTTATATATTCAAGTATCTTCGCATTGGTTTTGCCAAACAATCCCAATTCTTCTTGTAAGATTTTAGCAGTAATATTACTTCTTTTGAGAAGTGCTCTTATTGTTACTCCTGTAGATATTACTTTCTCTCCATACTTAGCTAAGAACCCAAGATTTTTTGGGGATATAACATTGTCAAGGGTAGACATAAGTTTGTTTATCTTAGACAACTTCTGACAATATGACTTATATCTATTGTCATCTACTAGACCAATCGTACGGCCTATTTCTGTCAACCTTATATCAGCATTGTCTTGTCTTAGATACAATCTATATTCGGCACGTGACGTCATCATTCTATATGGCTCGTTTGTACCTTTGGTGACAAGGTCATCTATTAACACTCCTATATATGCTTGATCTCTGCCTAATACTAACTGGGGTTTATTTGATAAATACATAGCACAGTTAATACCTGCAATAATGCCTTGTGCAGCAGCTTCTTCATATCCACTTGTACCGTTAACTTGTCCTGCAAAATACAAGCCTTGAACTTTGCGCGAACCTAGTGTGTTGTATAATTCTAGCGAATCAATACAATCGTACTCAATAGCATAAGCATTGCGCATAAGTTGCACATTCTCGAAGCCACTTATACTTCTATACATTTGCTCTTGCACATCTACTGGCATAGAAGTACTCATACCTTGTACATATATCTCATCGGTAGAAGCACTCTCTGGTTCAAGAAATAATTGATGCCTTTCTTTATCAGCAAATCTCATAATTTTATCTTCAATAGAAGGACAGTATCTAGGACCTATACCCTTGATAGCTCCTGAGTATAATGGGGCTCTATGTATATTTTCTCTTATTATCTTGTGAGTTAAAGCATTGGTATAACCAAGATAACAAGAGTGTGTGTTCTTTGGCTGTCTTTTTGTTACAAAAGAAAAAGTCTGTATATTATCATCTCCACGTTGTTCTTCAAACTTAGAATAATCTATACTCTCGCCCAACACTCTTGCAGGTGTACCTGTCTTAAATCTTCGTATTGTATGCCCAAGTTTGACTAACGATTCTGACAATCCTCTAGCAGGAGCAAACCCACTTGGTCCAGACTCCTTTTGGAACTCTCCAATAATTATTTTACTCTTAAGATATACTCCCGAACACACTACAATTCCACGTGCTTTGTATGTATTGCCAAGAGCTGTCTTTACTCCTACAACAGCGTTATCTTCAACTATTATCTCCATAGCTTCGTCTTGTAAGATTGTGAGTAGTGGTTGTTGTTCAAGCGTTCTTTTCATATTGAGATGATACGCCTCTTTGTCTACTTGCGCTCTTAGGCTTTGAACAGCAGGACCCTTACCACTATTAAGCATACGAAGTTGTAATAACGATTTGTCAGCGTTGATACCCATCTGCCCACCAAGAGCATCTACTTCGCTAGCAAGTTGACCTTTGGCTGTACCCCCTATGCTTGGGTTGCAAGCAAGGAATGCTATATTATCAAGGTTAAGAGACATAAGGAGAGTATTGTGTCCAAGGCGTGCCAAAGCAAGGGCGCTCTCACACCCTGCGTGTCCACTTCCTATTACAATAGCCTCATATACCTTTTCCATACTACTTGCCTAGACAAAACTTACTAAATATCTTGTCTATTATCTCCTCGTCACTTACATTGCCAGTTATCTTGCCAAGTTCAAGCCATGCTTGTTTGATATCAAGAGCAATACAATCAAGACTAACTTTATCAATATTATCAATTGCATTGTTGATATTATTTAGACAATCCTTGACCCCTTTGATATGTCTTGCGTTGGTGAGAATAATATTCTGTCCAATTACTTTTTTATCTACAATAGTATCATATATCTTCTGTTTAAGTTCTGTTATTCCATTGTTGTTAAGTGCACTTACTTTGATAGAAGATGCGCCCAAGTCATGTATCTTCTGAGGAAGATCATTTTTGTTCTGCACAATAATTGTCTTATTCTTATCAACAAGTTCTAGATTGTGCTTATCTTCCTGAGTTAGACTATTAGACCCGTCTATTATTAACAATACAATATCAGCGATTGAAAGTTGTTGTTTGGCTTTCTCAATACCTATCTTTTCTACTTCATCAGTACTCTCTCTAAGCCCTGCCGTATCTATAAGATTGATTTTGATACCATTGTATACAAAACTATCTTCAATGACATCTCTAGTTGTGCCTGCAACATCAGTTACTATAGCTCTATTCGTCCCAAGGAGACGGTTGAGAAGACTACTTTTGCCAACATTAGGCTTACCCAGGATAACCACATTGATTCCGTTTTTAATAACCTTGCCCATATCAGCAGTTTGAAGAAGAGTAGCTAAATTATCCTGTATAGTGATTAAAGATTTTTTTACATCTTGTGCTGTCTCATATTCAATATCATGTTCTGGATAATCGAATGATACTTCTATCTTAGCAAGAAGGTCAGTAAGAATCTTCTGTATATTGATAATATTGTTATATAATTCTCCACTCGTAAGTCCAAAACTCGCACGTGCTTCAGCATCACTTTCGGCAGAGATAATATCTGCAATACCTTCGGCTTGTTCAAGGCTATATTTGCCGTTAACAAAAGCTCTTTTGGTAAACTCACCATTCTCGGCTATTCTCGCGCCGTTACATATACACTGATCTAATACTTTTTGTGCAACATATACACCACCATGACATTGTATCTCAACTATATCTTCGCCTGTATATGAGTTAGGATTAACAAAATACACTACAAGCCCTTTATCAACAATGTCTCCTAGATTGATGTCACATAGATACATATATCTTGGTTCAATTACTGCTGGAAGCGTGCAAAAATGTGATACAATCTCTTTACTTCTTGTACCACTGATTCTTACTATACTTATACCACCACTTCCTATTGGAGTAGCTATTGCAACAATCGTATCTTCATTCATACCCAAAGATTATATCACGCAAGTCATTATTTTACAACAAAAATATATTGTGTATACCATAATGACAGAATAAAAAAATAAGGGAATGTCTTTCCCTTATTCTTATATTACTTCTTGTTAGGTATTATTACAAGATAACGATTTGGCTCTTCGCCTTCACTCTTCGTTGTAACAAACTTGTCTTCTGATAGAGCAGTGTGTATTATTCTTCTCTCATATGCATTCATTGGTTCTAGCTTAACAGGTTTGCCCAACTTTGCTGCTTTGTGAGCAAGTCTTGTTCCAAGATTGATAAGAGTATTTTCTCTACGAAGTTTGTAGTTCTCAACATCAACAAATACTCTAACACTCTTCTCACATTTGTTACGAACTACAAGGCTAAGAAGATATTGTATAGAATTAAGAGCCTCGCCTCTATATCCAATAAGATCATTAACATTTTCGCCGTTGATACTGAAGAATAATCCATCTTTTGTGATATTAGTCTCGATAGTGTTTTTCTCTCCAAGTTTATCGAACATTCCTGTCAAAAACTCTGTTCCAACACGTATCATTTCATCATAATATTTATCATCAAGTCTTTCTTCTTCTCCACACTTACAGTCTGAACAAGTACACTCTGTACCACAAGAACAAACCTTATCAGTAGCCTTTTCTTCAACAATTTTCTTTTCTTGTTTTGCTTCTTTTTTATCAGCTTTTTTATCAGCTTTCTTTGATTCTTTTATGGCCTTTTTATCTTGTTTTTCGACTTTTGTTGATTTACCATCTTCATAAATAATTTCTACTTTTGCCTTTTTGAAGAAACCACCTTCTTCGATGATTTTGATATCAACTTCTTCCTGTGTCTTACCAAGCTCTTTGAGTCCTTTCTCTATCGCTTGTTCAACGTTTTTTGCAGATACTTCTATTCTCATTATTTTTATCTCCTATAGCTAACCTGTATTTTTTCTTTTTGTTTTTGCTCGAACTTTTTGTTCTGAGCTTTTATAATTAATCCAACAAGTGGAGTAATCGCAGTAGTAACTAATTGGTTAATAATCATATATAATGAGAATGCTGAGTTAGATGTAAATGCGAACATTCCCATAATAACAACCATAAATAATGTCATCCATAATCCCGTTCCTGGCATCTTAGGAGCCGTCTTACCGTCAGGAGATTTTGGTGGAGTCATAACTTTTTTCATAACAAATTGTGACAACAATGTAACAAGTACAACTATTATTACAAGTATATAATATCCATTCTTTCCTTTGATAGAATCGTTAAGTGGATTCATAATAGACTCATATAGATTCTTTGCTTCTTCTTTAACAGCCTCGGCAGATTTTATTTCTTCTCCATCAGCATTCTTGATAGCTTCGAACTTAACTCCTGATGCAGATACATATTCATTAAATGATGATATAACACGTGTCTGAGCATCTGCTTTCCAGATATTCTTTATCCACAACCAACTATCTTTTATATCATTATACTTAACTTTAACTGCCTCATTAGAAAGTGCTTTTTGTTCATCAGTATAAGAGTTGATAGTATTAAGTTTCTGTTCAACAGTCATCTCCGCATATGATTCTGCGCTTATACCTTGTGTTATAAAATATTCTTGTTGTAACTGGTCATATTGATCGTTATTCTTAAACTTTGCAATATTACGCATAGATGCAAAGAATGTAAAGAACACAACAAGTGTAATAACTAAGTTAAGTAACATAACAACACATGAACCTGTAACATTGTAATTATGTTTTTTGTATAACTCCATTTGTTTTTGGTTCATAACCTGTTTGTTATTACCATATACTTTCTGAAGTTTTGCCATCTCAGGTGCAATAAGTGCTTGTACACGAGAGGTCTTAGCAGTAGAGGCTTTTTGAAGATAATCTAGTGGTGATAATACTATCTTAAGCACCAATGTAAGTACAATGATAGCCCATGCATAGTTGCCTATACCTTCATAAAACACTCTTATAAAATATTCCCATACGCCCTTTGGCCACACAGCACTAAGGGAGCTAAATAAGTTTATAAAACCCATTTTATTTCTCCTTTTATATTATCTACTACTGGGTCAAATCCAGTATTTTTGTTAAAAGGATTACATCTTAATATTCTATAAATAGATAATAAGGAACCTTTTAATATCCCATACTCAGATAATGCTCTTTTGGCATACTGAGAACAAGTTGGAGTAAACCTACACATTTTTGGTAAAAACGGAGATATGCAATATTGATAAAAATATATTAAACCCATCAAAAGCAATCTTATTGGATATGTTATTACAAATATTATAGCACGTATAACTTTCATTTTAACTTACCACATTTGTCTAGTACATACTCAACATTTTTTTGGAGTTCTTTGTATTCTAATTGTTCTATACCTTTCCTCGCCATAAAAATATAGTTATATCCTTGGTCAATTCTTGGTAATAGACTTTTGACTATCTCAGATAATCTTCTTTTGACTAAATGTCTAATAACACTATTACCTATCTTTGCACTAATAGAAAAACCTATCTTAGAAGGAAAGTATTTTGTTTTAACAAAAAATACCGCTAGATTTTTACAAAACTGGTTATCACCTTTTTTGAAAATATAGCCGAACTCTTTATTCTTCTTTAGACGGTACTTTTGTTCTAACATATATTTTGTTTTTCTCCAAAGCTTTTTTTAGACTAACTAAAAAAATACCCATATAAATAAATTATATGAGCATTCTGATGTTACGCTGAAAGTTTAGCTCTTCCTCTATTTCTTCTTCTCTTTAATACTTTTCTACCATTCTTTGTAGACATTCTTTCTCTAAATCCGTGAATCTTTTGTCTCTTTCTTTTGTTTGGTTGATATGTCCTTTTCATAATCCTGCTCCTAATAATTTATTAACAAAGTAATATTCAATCGTTCCTTATCAAATATCACTTGATTAGTTTGGGGGTATACTTAAAAAAATAAGTATACCTTATTATATTGAATGTGTGGACAAAAGTCAATGTTTTTTTTGACTATATTTATAATACTTTTGCACAAAAAAATAAACTCACAAAACTGTGAGTTACTTTTTGTTAACTATTAATAATCCTTACTGGAAGTATTAAGTATAAGAACTCATCTCCCTCTGTTGGAGTGATGACACATGGAGAAGATGGAGTGTTATAACTTATCTTAATATTATCATTACCTATTACTCTTAGACATTCTGTGAAGTATCTAGCATTGAAGGCTATAATAACATCATTACCTGTAAGTGATATTGTTATGTTTTCTTTGATATTACCAATATCTGAATTTGATGTAAGAGTCATAATCTTATCTTTGATGTCAAACTTAACAAGATTATTTCTATCAACTCTAGATAGTATTGATGTTCTATCAAGCGCATCTTCTAATTGTACTTTTGGTACTGTAATATAAGTGCTGAAAGTTTTTGGTAATATTTGTTCATAATTCAAAAACTCACCATCAAGTAATCTTGTAATAATCTTTGTATCATTAAGATCAACCATAAGGAAATTCTTTTGAATAAAGACTTTGACTTCATCATCTGTTTCTTCAATAAGCTTACTTATCTCTGACAAACTCCTTGAAGGTACGATAATGTTTGCTTTAGCTGTAGTAGAAAGAATAGGTTTCTTTATTTTTGCAAGTCTATAACCATCAAGAGCAATTGAGTTAACAAAATTATCTCCTATTTCAAATAAACAACCTTTAAGTATTGGTCTAGAATCATCTAATGCAACTGAGAAAATACTTTTATTAATAAGATTCTTTAAGTTCTTCTGAGTGATAGAAAAATAATCTCCATCTTCAATAATCTTAAGATCAGGAAACTCAAGAGTATTAAAACATTGTATAAAACTCTCACTATCTGTATAATCAATCTTTAATCTATTATCTATAAGAGTTAACTCAATATTCTCATTATTAAGTTTTTTAACAAACTCACTAAAGAACTTACCAGGTACTACTGTTTCTCCTTCTTCTTTTACCTCAGCTCTAATTGTCTTCTCAATACCAAGTTCTAAATCTGTTGCTGACAATATAAGTTTGTCATCTATTGCAGATAGTTTGATACCTTCCAATATTGGAGTTGTTGTTTTGGAAGAAATTGCTTTAATAACTTTTAGTGTTGCTGCTCCCAAATCTGCTCCGTCACATACTACTTGCATCTTCTTTCTCCTTTTTATTATTTATAAAATTATAGTATTATTAATAAGCCCTGTGAAAATGTTGATAACTATGTTTATATCTTTTTTCACAAAACCATATTTGCGAGTAATTTTCTTATATTCCGACATATAGTTATATATTATTTTTTTGGTGGACAATCGGTCGGTATTTATCCACAGTATTAAGATTTTTTATGAGTTATCCACTTTTATCATAGCTTTGATATCATTAACCATTGTCTTGATATTGTTATTGGTTTTGATAGAAGAAGATATTTTATCTCTTGCGTGTATAACTGTTGTATGATCTCTTCCACCAAACAAGTTACCAATACTTGCAAGTGGTAGATCTAATATATCAGAGATAAGATACATACATATTTGTCTTGGCTCTACTATTTCTTTATTTTTTTTCTTTCCTACAAGATCACTTTTTTGAACATTGAAGTAATTACATACAATATCTACTATCTTATCTGAAGTAATCTTCTCTTTACCACTGTCTATATGATCTTTTAATGCTTCGGTTGCTTCTGCAAGTGTTGCAGTATTCTTACCTAACAAACTAGCATAGAATACAACTTTGCTTAATATTCCTTCAAGTTCTCTTATATTAGTGTCAACCTTCTCTGCAATAAATACAAATACATCTTCATCAACACTATATCTTTCTATAATAGCTTTTTTCTGTAAAATCGCAAGTCTTGTCTCAAAGTCAGGTTGTTGTACATCTTGTATAAGACCACTTGTAAATCTACTTCTAAGTCTATCTTCTAATGTTGCAATATCTTTTGGATGTCTATCAGATGATATAATAACTTGTTTGTTATTTTGATATAAATCATTGAATGTATGGAAGAACTCTTCTTGTGTGCCAGTTTTATTAGAAATAAATTGTATATCATCTACCATAAGTACATCAACGTTACGATATTTACCTCTAAATAATTGGTTAGTATTATCACTACCTGATCTCAAAGACATAATATAGTCGTTTGTAAACTTCTCACAAGTAACATAAAGTATCTTTAATTCTGGACGTGTCTTAGATATATAGTTGCCGATAGCGTGTAGGATATGAGTCTTACCAAGTCCGACACCACCATATATAAACAATGGATTATATTTTGTACCAGGATTCTCAGCAACACTTCTTGCTGCTGCATATACAAATTGGTTACTTTTACCTACAACGAAATTATCAAAAGAATATTTTTCATTAAATTGTGTATTATGTTTAACTTCCTCATGTACTTCAAGATTAGATACATCTTTGTTTTTAAAGAAATCATCTTTTTCTTGAGGGTCTATTACAACAAAATCACTTATTGTGCCAAAGCAATCTTCAATAGCCGCTTGTAATTTATCTTTATGTAATTTGAGAAGTTGGGACTTAGCTGTTGTAGAAGATGCAAGTAATACAAGTTTGTCATCAATAATGTCTAGTGGATCCAAAGTCTTAATCCATAAGTCAAAACTTACAGCTGTGACTTCACTCTCTAACTTATCTAATACATTTTCCCATTGTTTTTTTATATCCATAATATGTTGTCCCTATTGTTATTTTTTATATGTTCTATTATATCACAAATACCTATTATTTCAAAGTGGTTTTTTGATAATAATATAGATAATATAA
>CAYJCR010000017.1:13616-13727 GCA_964368755.1 uncultured Lachnospiraceae bacterium | reverse complement strand
CTGCCATTTTTGGTTGGAATGAGTGGACTCGAACCACCGACCCCCACCTTATCAGGGTGGTGCTCTAACCAGCTGAGCTACATTCCATCGGTATTAACATAATCTATTCTT
>CAYJCR010000017.1:0-13516 GCA_964368755.1 uncultured Lachnospiraceae bacterium | reverse complement strand
ACCACCCTGGGCGACGCTCCGCTCTACTTCATTGTGGTGCTCTAACCAGCTGAGCTACATTCCATCGGTATTAACATAATCTATTCTTTCTACTTAATCTCTTCACCACCCTGGGCGACGCTCCGCTCTACTTCATTGTGGTGCTCTAACCAGCTGAGCATTAGTAAAACAAGCGTTGCTTGTGTCACCAAGACACTGCGTGTCTTACATTCCATCGGTATTAACATAATCTATTCTTTCTGCGTCCCATCTATGTGATATTGATTATACCGACGTATGCATTTCTTTTGGTGGAGATAGTCGGAATCGAACCGACGACCTCCTGCTTGCAAGGCAGGCGCTCTAGCCAGCTGAGCTATACCCCCAAGTAAAATGCTCTATAATATTATCATTATTAAATTGTCTTGTCAATAATTTTTGTTAACTTTTTTTGACAAAATAATATAATGTTAATTCTCCTTATTTTTAGTAATAGAACGTTTGTTTTTTATGATTTTTTTTGGAGAACAAAAAATTTGTGGGTACCATTTTTCCAAAAAATGTGATATAATCATAACATAAAAAATAATTAGGCCAATACAGCGTGTAGCGAAAGCATAAGTCCAGTTGTTAAGCTTATGCTTGTTTTTTTGATAATAACAAAGGAGAAGTATCATGAGAACAACTCACTCAAGTGTCGATATCGCTGATTATAAGCCGTTATCAATCATAAAAGAAGAGCTCAACGCTTTTGTTGGCAAAACTGTTATTGTTTGCTCTAGAGAAGGCGTTCAGAAAGGCAATCAAAAAATATTAAGCTTTGAAGGAACATTGCTTTCTGTTTCTTCTAATATTTTTAGCATTAATATGTCATTAGGAAAAAGTGGACATTTGGTTAAATCATTTTCATTGAACGACATTTCCATACACAAGATTATAGTCAAAGAAAAAGAGTGTTAATAACAACACTCTTTTTTTATTCTAGCCTTATCTCCAGAAGTTTAATCTGCCTCTGCCTAATATGATAGATATTATCAACCATACGCAAGCAAGCAGAACAAGGATATATATTATGGAACTACCTACATTCATACCAGCACCAAATATTGCTGACACTAGATTCCAATTAAAAATCCCTACAAGTCCCCAGTTGATACTTCCTATTGCCACTAAAATGAATGCAATAATATTTGCTATAAACATACCACAACCTCCTTACATTCATAGTGTAAGAAATATTTCATTTTTTATACAAAAAATCTATTAATATTTTGATTTACAGATTATTTGTGTTAAGATATCAACATAGGAGTTGTGTATGAAGATAGTACTTATCGGCGGTGGCAAGTATGGCAACCCAAATAGGCCATACGAAATCAAAGAGATAGACAAGCATATTGTTTCATTATCAAACAAGATTAATCCAAAAGTCTTGCTTGTGCCTTATGCCAGTTCTCATCCTGACATCTTTGCAACTACTACAGAACGCAACTTGGCAATGTTTGGATGTAACTGCTCTGTACTTACTCTTGAAGATATGCAAGACTATGCCATTGCAAGCCACAAAATATTATCCTCGGACATTATATATGTAAGTGGTGGCAATACCTTGTCACTAATGACAGCCCTAAGGCGTTATCATATAGATCAGATACTCACTGTTGCTAGAGACAAGGATATTATTCTTTGTGGGCCAAGTGCAGGAGCAATATGCTGGTGTAATTATGGCAACTCAGATTCTCGCAAATTTACAAGTAATAGCGACAAATTGATCAAAGTTAAGGGTTTGGGCTTCATTAACGCCCTTCTTTGCCCACACTTTGACGTAGAACTCTCAAGGCACGAATCTCTCAAAGAAATGATGCATTCGACCCCAAAAATCGTCGCTCTAGCCATAGATAATTGTGCTGCTATCAAAGTAATAGACAATTATGCCGAAGTCATTGTATCCAAGGCTTCAGCCCATGCCTACAAGTGTTATTGGAGTCTCGGACAATACCACCAAGAACAAATCCCAACAAATAAAAAGATAAAACTCAACGATTTGCTTACAAAATCTAAACAATAATATTGTGCAAACTATATATTGAAAGTTTGCACTTTTTGTGATACAATATTTATAATAAAAAATATGGAGGTGAACTATCTTGCCAGAAGATATGGATGAGATGCTTGAAAGAATCAATGCTTTTGTTGCTCCAAAAGATTATGCTGCTTTTGTTGAACGCAAGAAACCCGAGGAACAACCATCATTTCCGTTTTTTAACCCAGATTCATTTCGCAACAATTATAGTACCGAACCAAAAGAATCAGATGAACTAGGGTCACCTTTTTTCAACATAGCCCCTGCCGACTACGCAGATTTTAGTAGATTGTTACGAGAAGATATAGTCGTTAACGGAGTACTTGCTCCCGTATATAGGAAAGTTAATACAGAAGCTCACGATGATATTATCAAAAAATATCAGGGTTTTATTAACACGGCAAGACCTGATAACATCATTGTAGACAAAAACTATCTATCTTCATACAAAAAAAGCGAGGCTCTAAAAAGCCACTTTACTTCGCAAGAGTTCTTGGAGCAGAAGTTTGAAGAATATTGCAAAAACAGTACTTTTGAAGTCAAAGACATGACAAAACAGGAGTTTTTTAGAACAATAGTCAAATACTTTAACTATCAATCTGACAACTTGCTTACAACTGACTTTGTATTACACACTCTTGGATATAAGAACAGTATCGATTACTTTGCAGACTACCTCACATCCAAACTCGGCGATATAAGTGCTGCAAGGATACTTGACTTAGGTGCAGGATACAATTGTAGACTTGCACGCAAACTTGCAAGTATGGGTTGTAAAGAAGTTTTTGCCCTTGACAACAATATCTCATACTCTGATGAAGAATGCAAAAAACTTGGTATTACTCCAATCAGAAAATATATAAGTATGGACGATGATCCAAAATATCTAGATGATTACGACTTCGTTGTTGCCAACTATCCATGTGGTGCAACAGAAATACTCATCAGGCAAGCCCTCGAGAGAGATAAAGACATTGCTATAGCTCTCTGTGGAGAGCCACACGAAGCCATATCTCCTCGCAGACAGATATTTGCCTCTGCTTTTGAATGGTACAACCACCTTCATAGTATCGATAGAGACAAACTTGATCTTGACTTTGAATTCCAAGATGGTCCAAAAGTTAATGCAGGCTTCTATATATCTACAATGCCAGGATTTAACAAAAATATTACAAAAGAACAATAAAAAAGCTTCCTCAATATACGAGGAAGTTTTTTATTGAACATTACTTATTCTTTTTGCAATCAAATCTTTGCCTAATAGTTGGCAAATATAGTATAAGTCAGGGGTATTCTGCCTTTGAGTCAAAGCAACTCTTATGATACCACTTACAGTAGCAACACTACCTTTAAAATTCTCAGGATTAGCCTTGTACTCTTTCATATCGTCTGCATATCCATTAGGCTTACACAAGGCTTTGATTTTGTCAAACCAAACTTGTTTGTCATCGCTTGGGTCATATGTTGCTAGGTATCCTGCTGTGACTTTGGCAATATCATCACTTGCTACTCCAGCCTCAAAATCATACTTTGTCTTATCATAATCAAATAGGTCGTCGAACATATAAGAATACAAACTCTTAACATCACTCCATTTAGCAATATCCTTACGAGGTTTTTTGCCACCTCTATCTATCGCAAACAACTTTGTACAATAATCCTCTTTGCGTTTGATGATATCATAGAACTCTGGGTCATGTCCTTGAGCCCATATCATTGTCTGCTTGCATACTTCCTCAGGAGAATACTTAGATATTACATTCTTGGAGACATCATTCAGTTTGGCAAAATCAAACATAGGGTTGTTGCTTCCAATCTTTTTGATAGAGAATGGGAACTCCCAAAGCGTTTTGTCTGGGTTCTGCATTCTCCATAGCTCAAAATCGCTATTGAGAAGAGTAAGTAAATACTCCAATATAGACTCAGTTGGATATCCTTCGTTGATAAAGTATCTAACATCGGCTTCTCGATCTTTACGCTTACTCAATTTCCTCTTATTGCCATCATCTAATTTACAAATAACAGGGGTATGTGCATACTTAGGTGGTCTGAGTCCAAAGGCTCTGAATAGCTCCAAATGCCCAGCAAGTGATGGGTACCACTCTTCGCCCCTCACTACAGTAGTAGTGCCCATGAGGGTATCATCTACAAGGTGAGCTAAGGCATATGGTGGGATACCGTTGCTCTTAACAAGTATGATATCTTTGTCATTCTCTCTTATTTCTCTCTCACCTTTGATACGGTCTGTGAACTTAAAAGTTTTGTCATTATCGCCCATAGATAATAGTCTTAACGCCCAAGGTTTGCCTGCCTTAACATTCTCTTCAATCTGCTCATATGTAAGATTCCTACATACATCTTTGGTCTCTATATTGTCACCTACGCCCAACTGTTGTTCACGGCGCTCAATAATATCGGCCTTGCTTTCACTTTTTTCACAAAAACAAGGGAATGCTCTGCCACGTTTGACTAACTCTTTGGCAAATGCAGCATATATATCCTTACGTTTGCTCTGAACATATGGACCATAGTCGCCAGTTTCTTTTTCGTTATCACCATGGTATCCTTCATCAATCTTGATTCCATACATTTTTAACATTTCATAAGCAACAGTTCCTGCATTCTGTATCTCACGCTTCTGATCAGTATCTTCAAGTCTTACATAGAACACTCCATCTCTGGCCGTTAATCGGTCAATAAGCGCACCATATAGGGTTCCAAGGTGCAAGTATCCAGTAGGGCTTGGGGCAAGCCTTGTAACCTCTGTTCCTGGAGCAAGTTCTCTTGGTTTGTACTTATCTATATAATAAGCCATATCCTTCTTAACAAGAGGATATAACAATTCTGCTAATTTGGTATAGTCCATATCTTTCTCCTAATAAGTCTTGTATTGTTATTTGTTACAAAACAAAAAGCACATTTATCATGTGCTTTTATTTTACTACAACAATACGCTTTTTGCAAACGTTATCGATTAGAATATCTCTAACATTCTATCAAGCCATCCTATCTGAGTTGTAAGCTGATTAGATAAGTATGTCTGAGCAAAATTGTGATAAGCTTTCTCCAAATCGGTTGCGTTCTCTAGGTAATAAACTTTGCCAGCTTCTGATTGTGAAAAATATTCTTTGTAATCAAATCCATCTAATGCATCTGCAAACATCTTTGTATCTATCTCAAACGATCTTCTTGTTCTCTGGAAGTCAATAAGAGCAGCTCTCACTTGAGGAAGGTTGGCAGCAGTAATACCAAAAGTTATATCTCCAAATACATTATTGCTAGATCCCCCAACTTTGCTCTCTTCGAAGTTGTCTAACAACTCATTGAGTTGAGTACAAGAATCAAGCCAACTTGATATATTTCCGATCTTCTTAGGATCTGCTGTGAAAGTATAATTGTCTACATAATAATCAAATGCAATCTGTCCAAGAATCAATTGTTCATAATAATAATATGTACGAGCTGCCTCTTGGTCAAAAGTATCATTAAGATCAACATTAACAGAACTATAATCTTTGTAAGTGAACATGTTATCTACATACAACTCTGCATATAAAGTATTGAAATCAAATAATGCATTGATAAGTGCCTTGTAGTAAACAAGGAAATCATTAAGTCTATAACCACTACCTTGTTCTTGCAATTCAAATATTGCCTTCTGACTACTAAAATCTACAAATGCCGAATTAACTACTTCTAGCCTGCGATACAATTCCGTTGATTGTTCTTTGCTAACATTCAACTTTTTGCCCGAATCTACCTGCAATTTAAATGCACCCTTGGTAGCAATATAGAACTTAGATGATATCTCAAGCATTGGTTCATAGACAACTTTGAGAATATAGAGTGGATTATTGACATTCTCCATATTGGCAGTAATTATCGATGAATTGAACTTAACAACGATTTTATTAGAGGCATTTGGGGTACCGTTCTTGACTCCATTAGTAAAGAACTCAGACGCTACGGTTGTCTTAGCCATATTCTCATACAAAGAATACGACTCTTTTAACGAATGAGTCGAACTACCACACCCCACACTTATTGCAGGCACGATAGCGATTATTAAGATGAGCAAGCTGTACAAAAACTTCTTCATTCTTTCTCCCTACTAAATAATAAATCCAGTGATATTATTAACAACAAAACTCTTAAGTGCATTAGCTGCAGTCTTCTCTGTAGAACCTTCTGTCAAACTAGCAATGTATGTATTGACGTTCAACCAAAAGTTCTTAGCAGAAGGTACTTTTGCATAATTCTTAACAAAAGCAGATATACTTTCATTCCTCAACTCATTAAGTCTTATACCATTAGAGTTGAAATATGTTCTTGCTGCAGTAAAGTTCTTATAACATTTTTGATCAGCAAGGACAGCAACAACGCCTTCTGGGTCCAATTGATTTGCCATTTGCTGAGTGACATAAGTAGATAAATAATCTCCAAGATATATTACTGATTGGTATGATATGACTACCCAGCTATCATTAACACTATCATTGTAAGCATACTTGTTAACAGTTGTCTTCAAGAGATTGAAGAATAGGCTGCCTTTCTGATAAGCAAGATTAAGACTACTAATAAAGTCTACTGCTGTTGCTTTGATAGCATTATTCTTCTCAGTAATGTTCGCATTGGTACTTCCATACGCAACTATATAAGATGTATATTTTGTCTTAGCCGTCTTGAGTGCATTGATATATGCGTCATTGGTAGCGATAAGATTATCCTTAACCTCTGTTGTAATATTAGTGAGCAATGGCACAAAGTCGAGATAATATTCATTAGCTCGATTATTCTCTTCTATCATCTCAGCAACTGCAATAGAATAAGCGCTATTCTCGCCCTCATAGTATAATTTGACAGTCTTAGCATCGTTGAGTAACTGTGTAGTCTCTACTTCTTGTTGCTTGGCCAAAATAACGTTGTAGACTTTTTTCTCAACGTCTTTTTTGTTAAGGACAGATACAACGACAACTATGATTATACCGAATGCCGCAGCTATTATTAAAAGTCGTAACAAAGCTTTTTTCACAAGCTACTCTCCCTATTTTTGTTAGTTTAATTGTATCGCGTTTTGATGTCTTTGTCAATGAATATATGCCTTTAATTGCTCCAATACAATTGTGCAACTATCACAATAAAACAAAAAAAATATTATTTAGTTGTATTTTGGCGCAGTATTTGGTAGAATTGGTCTATAAGATTGTTTTTTTGAAGACAAACATGAAGGAGAAGATAATGGCATTCTGCAAATATTCAACACAACTCACCCATAACGACAGTATTACTCTTGACCAGAGTTTTGTAACGAACTTTATGCCATCGGCACCCGAGTCTTGCGTCAAAATCTATCTATATGGCTTGTGCAAATGTAACAATCCAAATGTTGAGAACAATTCAATAGAGGACTTCTGCGACACTTTGGGTTATTCTCAAGAAGATATTATGTCTGCCTTCTATTATTGGCAAGACCTCAATCTTGTACAGATACTCAATGTTACACCATTTGAGATAAGATATTTACCAATACGCAATAGCCTTGGTGCGCTCAAAAAGTACAAAGTTGACAAATACGCATCATTCAATATGACAGTTCAAGAGCTTCTTGAAGACCGTATGATTACTCCCAACGAGTACAACGAATACTACTCTATTATTGAGAGCCTTCGCATCGAGCCTGATGCTCTTATTATGATCATCAAGTACTGCATCGACTCCAAAGGCAAGAATATTAACTACCCATACATTATCACCGTTGCCAAGAATTGGGCATATGAAGGTGTACACACTACCGAGGAAGTCGAAAGTAAGATAGCTAGTCTCAATGCTACAAGTAGTGAACTTGCTCAGATACTCAAAGCCCTTGGCTCCAAAGCAAATATATCACTTGAACAACGCAACAATTATATCAAGTGGACCAAAGATTATGGATATGAGTTGGGCACAATACTATATGTAGCCAAAGCAGTCAAGTCAAGTTCATCACGATACAGTTTCGATGATCTTGACAAATTACTCACTCAATATTATGGACTTGGACTCTTCGGTATCAAAGAGATAGAAGAATACAATTCCAACAAGCAATACCTAGAAGAGTTGGCAAGGAAGATACTCAAATGTATTGGGCTTCAGTATAGCAATGTTGAGAGTATGATCAATACATATCTAATAGAATGGATGAAGAAGGGTTACTCAGAGCAGACTCTTATAGAGATCGCTGAGTATTGCTATAAGTCTAGCAAACGTACCCTTGCAGACATCGATAGGACTATCGGTAAGTTGTACAAACTCGGACTTCTCTCTTCTTCTAGTATAGCTAAGTATATTGGAGGGGTCGTCGTGTTCGACAACAAGATACAGGAGCTTATCGATAACCTTGGTCTTGATCGCAAAGTCAATAAGTTTGATAGAGAATATTATAAGACTTGGACAGATAGCTGGGGCTTTGATGAAGACACCATCACGTATGCAGGTAGTATATCAGTAGACAAATCAAGTCCTATCCAATATATGAATAAGATATTGTCTTCGTGGCACGATAGTGGTATCAAAACTCTTGCTCAAGCCAAATCTTCGAATAAGACAAGTTCTGCACCAGTTGTGACAAAATCACAGAATACCAACTCCTTTGTCGGCAGGAGTTATTCACAAGATGAACTCAATGCATTGTTCGACAACTTAGATGAGGTGAACCTATGACAAGAGCAGAGATTATAAAGAAAGTCAAAGATAGAATATCTAGATATCGTTCTCAAGCCGAGCAGACAGCCCTCAACAATCGTAACATAGCTCTAAGCAACACTGAGTACAAAGCGCTTGATCGACAAGCAAATATTGATATGATAGCAATAGCGAACAACGAAGATACACTTAGTCACAAGCAGTCACTTGCAAGATGTACAGAGCAGATGACCAAGATTCTAAGCACAATGGGTCTATCGTCCAAGGACTTGAAGCCTCAGTATCATTGTCCTCATTGCGAAGATACAGGCGTATATCAAGACAAGTATTGCAAATGTTTTGAACAAATGGTCAATGAAGCCTTTGCTAGTGAGAACAAATCATCTATTATTAGCGATTATACTTTTGCTAAAAGCAATGGAGCTAAGCTATCTCCAACAACACGCAATATATATGAGAAGTTGCAAGGCTGGTGCGAACGATTCCCAAATACCAAAGTTAAAACTTTGGTCTTCCAAGGCAATACAGGTACTGGCAAGACCTATCTTGCTAGTTGTATTTGCAATAGTCTTACATCAAGACAATATTTAGTCCAATCCTATACAGCATTTAGTTTTAACAACCTTATGCTCAAATATCACACTACCTTCGATGATACCAAACCTCTTATTATGGATAGTGTGTTAGATTGTGACCTTCTCCTCATAGATGACCTTGGTAGCGAATCAATACTAAAGAATGTAACAATCGAATATCTATTCTTAATCATCAACGAGAGATCTCTTAATGGCAAAGCAACAATTATTACTACCAACTTGAGTCCAGAACAAATACTCTCAAGATATGGCGAGAGAGTGTTCAGTAGACTTATGAACAAATCTAGCGCCGTCTTACTCAACTTTGATGGCAAAGATCTTCGAGTATCAAAATAATTACGTAACAAAAAAAACATTCAGTTATAACAAACCGAATGTTTTTTTTATTCTCAATACATCTTGCTCACTACCCACAAGACCAACCTGCGAGGCAAGAACTTGATAAGTATACTCAAAAACTTATACAATGCGCCCACAGTCTTGGTCGGTGCAGGATTCTTGCGTTTGCTTACTTTGAGTACCACCTTTGCTACCTTATATGGTGACATACCGTGTTGTTCATCTTTCTCCATCTTCGCGATAGACTTAGACTCCCTTGCTTCGTAGACACCTTCCGTATCTCCAACACTTTTGATTCTAGCGCTAGTGAAACCAGTCTTGATATCCCCTGGTTGAATAACTGCAACTTTGATACCAAAAGGCTTAACTTCTGTTCTCAATGCAAGTGCCCAACTCTCAAGAGCACTCTTACTTGCCGAATAATATGCTTGATAAGGAATAGGTACAAAACCCGCAATAGAACTGACATTGATGATCATACCACCATTATTCTTCCTCATATAAGGCAATACTTGTTGAGTCAATCTC
This sequence comes from uncultured Lachnospiraceae bacterium, assembly GCA_964368755.1. GTDB lineage: Bacteria > Bacillota > Clostridia > Christensenellales > UBA1242 > CALVZT01. The sequence goes on along the minus strand of CAYJCR010000017.1, from coordinate 3,310 downwards.
ACAGCACCCAAGAAGTTGACATCCATCTGCCTTATCACATTGTCAATATCGCAGAACTCGATAGCTCCAGATATGCCCATGCCTGCATTGTTAACAAGCACGTCTATATGTCCCTCTTTGTCAATAATAGTCCCAACAATCCTCTTAATATCTTCATTACTTGTTATATCTCCAAGTATTGTCTCAACTCCATCTAACTTAAAGTCTCTTCTAGCAACGCCATACACTTTGTCTCCATTAGCAACAAAGGTCTCTGCAGTTGCCTTGCCAACGCCACTAGATGCACCAGTTATTAGTACCACTCTCATAGTTTCTTTTCTCCTAACATAATTGTAATCTAAAGTATCAAAAAAAACAAATACTTTATAAGTAATTGCATCAAAAGTCAAAAAAAGACACTTACAAGGATACCCCATAAGTGTCTTTATTGTATTCTATCTCTTACGTTTGTCCTTTGGCTCGATCGGAGCTACGACTGCTCCTGCTCTAAACCATCTTATCAAGAACCATCCAGCAACTATAAGGACTATGACAGCAATAACAATGATTGCGCCCCATACGATATTGGTAGATATGCTACATCTTACATTGATACTAACAATCTCGGAAGTAAGAGCATCAACTCCTGTACCATATACAACCTTGGCGTCAACGATATAATTGCCTCTCTTGCCGATAACAACAGTATTATTCTCTACCCACTCTCCACCATTGTATCTAACATATGTCTTAACATCGCTATCTGGACTTGTTGCTACTACATCGAACTTCTTATCTATTGACTTGGTTGCATCAACTTCCTTGCCATTAAGAAGGACTTTGAATGTTGGTGCCGATGGATATACCTCAATGGCTGTATCCTTGAATATATTCTTGTATATACTAACTTCATTTTCTGCAAAAGTAATAGGGGTGTTCCCATTACAGAACTTCAACGTGTAATACCCAGTAGATAGGTTGACTTTATTAGCTCTTACATCATCTACGATTGTCTTAGATTCTGCTATCTTAGTAGGAGTCTCTCCCACTGACCATACTTGTATATTGAAGTCAGGATATTCAGCATCAGGTATAGCAACAAGATAGTTACCATTGACGAGTTTACCATCACTCTTGAGACCTTGATATAGCAAGCTCACATTGTGATATTGATTCACGTTACCTACTTTGACTATCTCGCCTTGAGCATTCTTATAAGGGAAATTTGTACTACTTGTTGTATACAATCTATTATTAGAAAGCTTAAGATTCATCTTAGTATAGTTGGATAGAACAATGCTATCTGCACTTGTGATATTGTTGTCTACAAGCTCACAAGTAGGAAGATCTGTTCCTTTGACAACCATAGTAGAGATATCTATCTCAGAGATATAGTTGCCTGATAATTTCAACACATTGAGTTTGGTTAACGATGAGATATCTACCGATGCTAACTTGTTATTCTGTACACTCAACGTTGTCAATGAGTTGATAACCGAAGTAAATTGCTCACTTGCAATCTCAGTAATACTATGCCCATCTACAATCAATGTCTGAAGATTAGTAAGTGTCAAATACTGCAAACCTTCAAGACTAGCAATCTTACGTGCACTCTCTGTTATGCCATATGTTGTCTTAAGATAATCTACACTCAAATCCAAAGTAGTTCTGCTTTGAAAATAATTGGTAGGAATAACATCAGTACTTGTACCTGTGTCTTGCTTGATAATCTCGCACAATACGGTATAAAGATAGTTATCAATATATCCATTGGCAAGGTGTCTGCTTGTTATCTCAGTAGTTGGTGCCGCAACTTCTTCGTCTTCGGCATACGCAATATCCTTCTCAGTCATAGCGACTGCTATAACAAAAAAGGAGAATACAATGAGCAAGCAAGTAAATATTTTACCTAATCTTTTCATTCTCTCCTCCTAATACTATGGTAAGTTGTTGGCACTTGGTATCTCTGTATATTCTCCAAATGACTTAAACTCTTCTACAATAACATTGGTAGTAACATATTCTTTACTGATTGGTTTGATAGCATATTGTTCATCGTACTTGATTGATTTGAAGAACAAGTTGCTGTCATTGACTGTCACATACATACGAAGATATTTAATAGAATTGACTGCGTATCCAGAAGAAATCTTGATCTCCTTCTTGTATCCATCAGCTGCTGCATTATCAAGGTAAACCCAGAATGAATGTGTGCCATCACCGTTATCTATCATCTCGCTGTAATCAGATATGTTACCATTTGTCCTATAAGCAAATCCACATACATTCTTGCCCATCATATCATAGAACCCACTAGCAGTTGTTGAAGTAAAGCCTCCAGTATAATTTGCACCCAATGATCCATTTACAGAACTTGTGCTTCTATACTTAACAGCATCGTTACGTGCATATACTTGAATAGAAGTATCTACACCAACGCTACCACTAACTTTTTTTGAAACAGACTCAGAATACCTGCTACCATCAGAATTGACAATCTTGATATTCTTGATCTTCTGAACAGTTGTGCCAAGTAGTCCTGCATTGGCTCTAGCCTCTCCTGTCGTAACTGAATAGAACGATGTAGCTCTATTGAGATTGGCAAGTGCAAGAGCAAATGTCTGCTCAGGAGACTTCAACATCTCAGTAATATAAGCTGAGTTGTCAACGAAGTCACTTGCAACTGGCCCCAATACTATAGGGTTGTTGGCATACTGTGACTTATAAGTAGCGCCTTGACTACCTCCAGACGAAGCACTTGTTGAAGCCTTAGCTCCAACTGGCAAAAACACTAGTACAAGCGCAATGAATAATGCAAACGCACCAATGACAATATTGATATCTCTACCTCTAAATCTCATCATAATTTTATATCCTTTTCTTTTTGACCACAAAGAGCCAAAAACGCGTTTCTGTCATTACTTTTCCCTAATAGAATAGCATCTTAAGAGCAAATTACAAAAACGTTTCTTACTTTTCAGTATTAATTTTCCTGTATATATTATCATTATTGTTAACATAAGTCAAGATATTACACAAATTTTCAAAAATTTCGCCAAAATCTTCCCATTATTATTGACAAACTTCCGTCGGTTTGCTAATATGATGGAGTCGACAAAGGAAGGGCATCAGCCCAAACCGAGTCTAACAACCAATAATCTGGAGAAGTACCCAAGTGGCTGAAGGGGCCTCCCTGCTAAGGAGGTAGTACGGGCAACTGTAGCGAGGGTTCAAATCCCTCCTTCTCCGCCAAGAGCATCTCGTTTGAACTTTAATAGTTTAGACGAGATTTTTTTATTTTCTTCGGTGTTTAACTCTTCTTTATGCTTAA
>CAYJCR010000016.1:8226-14526 GCA_964368755.1 uncultured Lachnospiraceae bacterium | reverse complement strand
GTCAATCGGTTAAGACATCGCCCTTTCACGGCGGAGTGAGGAGTTCGACTCTCCTCGGGGTCACCAGTTGTACTCTTTGTCAAGAGTACTTTTTTTATTCATTTGGAGAGCTGAACAAGTTCGCCACTCATTGAGTGAAGATAGTTTTTCCGTTATCTTTATTTATATTATTACTTTCACTCTGCTTCATGCGAAGCTTTCGCTTTGCGACGCTTGGTGTTCGCTAAAAACTTGCCACTGGCAACTTTTATTTACGCTCCACCCTCCTCGGGGTCACCAGTTGTACTCTTTGTCAAGAGTACTTTTTTTATAAAAAAAAGATCCCAACATCTTGGGACCTTTATTTTTCGTTTATTATTTGAGTGGATTGAGTTTGTATTTGCCGATAAGAGCACATACCATATCGTAGATATTCCAGATTTCTCCGACAACTACGAACATAAGAAGGAACTTAACAAGAGCTATCTTCCAGCTTCCTCCCATAACAAGTTTGTCTACGCCGAACCAGCCCAAGAATAGGCAGATTAGGAATAGAACTATGCCGTTCATTTTTTTCTTTGCCATAATCATTTTCTCCTTTATTAGTATATACTGAGTATAATATGTTTTTATGCAAATGTAAAATAATAATACTTTATTTTACAAAAACATACATTTTAGTACTTAACTGGATATTTGTTGCAAAGAACTGCAATACGCTTCTTCACACTTGCAACAGCCTTATCTTTTCTGTTAATAATATCAGCAATACAATCGGCAACTTCTATCATATCTTCTTCTTTGAAACCTCTTGTTGTACAAGCCGGTGTGCCTATTCTTAGTCCACTTGTTACAAATGGAGAACGTTTCTCGTTCGGAACGGTGTTTTTGTTAGCAGAGATATTTGCACTTTGTAATAGCCCTTCAAGTTCTTTGCCTGTAATGTCGCGTTTGGACAAATCTATAAGCATAAGGTGGTTGTCTGTTCCACCACTTACTATATCCACGCCGTCTTCTATAAGTCTAGTTGCAAGAGCTTTGGCATTCTTAAGAACTTGACGTTGATACCTTTTGAATGAAGGCTGAAGTGCTTCGCCAAAAGCAACGGCTTTACCGGCGATCACGTGCATTAGAGGACCACCTTGCGAGCCAGGGAATACTGCTTTGTCAATCTTTGCAGCGATTTCATCATTATTGGTAAGGATAATACCGCCCCTAGGGCCTCGAAGAGTCTTGTGTGTTGTACTAGTAACAACATCGGCAATGCCTATTGGACTACGATGAAGACCAACGGCAACGAGTCCTGCGATATGTGCCATATCTACCATTAGATATGCACCGACCTCATCTGCAATCTTGCGGAACTTGGTCCAATCAATCTTACGAGAATATGCACTTGCTCCTGCTACAATAATTTTTGGATGACACTCTTTTGCCAAAGTCCTAACTTGTGCAAAATCTATATATCCATTACTATCAACTCCGTAGCATACACTATTGAATAGTTTGCCAGAGACATTCACTTTGCTACCATGAGTAAGGTGTCCACCATCAGACAAGTTCATTCCAAGTATTGTATCTCCGGCACTGAGTAGGGCAACATATACTGCAAAGTTAGCATTGGCTCCACAGTGTGGTTGGACATTGGCATACTTGCAACCAAAGAGCTGTTTGAGCCTATCTCTTGCGAGGTTCTCAGCAATATCTACGAACTCACATCCGCCATAGTATCTATGCCCTGGATAACCCTCTGCGTACTTATTGGTAAGTGGGCTTCCCACGGCTTCGAGCACGGCTCTTGATACATAGTTCTCGCTGGCAATAAGTTCTAGATGTTCTTGTTGACGGCCCTTCTCTTTCTCTATTGCGTCGAATATCTCTTTGTCTGCATATCTCAATTTTTTGTTACTTATCATAAATGTCCTCCTTTAAGTTTCGTTCGAGATAAGTGTAGCATACCTGACTCAAAAAGACAAAATAATTGTGCACAAAAATATAAAAGCAATACGATTGCAAATAATATAAAATGTGCTATAATAATTACATAATAAGCAGTGTTTATTGATAAGGAGGCCGAATGGCAACTATTATGAACGGTACAGAGTTCGCCGTTAAGATAAAACAAGGACTCAAAGAGGATTTAGAAAAAAATTATTTACCATTAGGGTATCGCAGACCAAGACTCGCAGTCATATTGGTTGGTAATGATATGGCGAGTCAGATATATGTCGCTGGCAAAGTCAAAGCATGCGAACTTGTTGGTATCAAAGTTGATTGTTTCCGCATGGAAGAGAAGACAAAACAATCGTTCCTTAACAAAACGATTAAAGAGCTCAACAGAGACAAAGATATCGATGGAATATTGTTGCAGTTACCATTACCTCACCATCTCAACTCAAGCGAAGCACTCAATTATATCTCAGCCGAGAAGGATGTTGATGGACTTACCAACAAGAGCCTAGGCAAACTACTTATAGGAGACAAAAGTGGCTTTGTTTCATGTACTCCAAGTGGAGTAGTTGCGATACTCAAAGAGTATGGTGTAGAACTTGAGGGGAAGAAAGTCACAATAGTAGGGAGAAGTATCTTGGTAGGCAAACCACTTGCTCTACTTATGCTACAGAACAACGCAACAGTAACTATTTGTCATTCTAAGACGAAGAATCTCAAAGAGATGACAAAAAAAGCCGACATCGTAGTGAGCGCAGTTGGGCAACAGAAGCTCATTACTAGCGATATGGTCAGACAAGATGCCATTGTTGTAGATGTGGGCATCAATCGTAACAAAAAAGGCAAAGTGTGTGGAGATGTTGATTTCAAAAACGTTGAGAAGAAAGCTTCTCTCATCACTCCTGTTCCTGGAGGAATAGGGCCACTTACAATCGCAATGTTACTCAATAATGTAATGAAGTCATACAAAAGAACTTTTGACAAAAACTAGTACGGTAATAAAAAACAGCTCTTCTTATGGAAGGGCTGTTTTGTTGCACTCAAATATTAGTCTGTACAGTACTCTGGATCATAATGCCCTGAGTTATCTACTGGTTCTGGTACAAAGCCTAGGTTCTCATGTTCAACGGCTGTGAGAGCTTTGTATCCAAGAAGATAATCTCTACTATCGGTAGCACAGGAGTCTTGAAGATTAGCTAATATGGTAGTATTGATTATATCAAATGGACTGCCATACAAAACGCAGTTGTTGATACAAACTGGCATTATTTCCAAAGTTGTTAATGTGGCATGCTTCTGATGCTGTGGGACATCTCCGTATACTGGCAATGCATAATCTTGTTCAGCAATTATTACTTTAATTGATTTGGAATTGACAAAGGCATCGTTGCGACATTCATCTTCGTATGGGTCGCTAAAAATCATAGTTTTTCTTTCGCCACTTGCACATATGCTTGGGCAAAGTCCGTCCGTGGTATTACAACCTGTATATTCATCTGGGTTGATATCCACCTCTACTTCTGTGGCATTGTCAAGTAGTTCGTTAAGTGGATGATCAGTGTCTTTGGTCAACAAGGAGTCAAATATATGGTTGTCTTCTGCAAATCTTCCTGCAACTATTAATTTGCCATCTGTTCTAAAAACGTGAGATGTCTTCAATAATGAGTTCCTTTCCAAAAGAGCTTTGTCGCCAAAATCATAATATGTGGTGTAATCTCTTATTTTTTCAACTTTTTCCTTGTCTCTTGGGGCGTAATATAATGACTCCAATGCTTTTGCAACGCTATCAAAAGTGGTACCTTCTGAAACAACAAATCTTAAGCCGTTATCAGTTATTTTTGCTTCTATAAAATCTTTCTGCATATCTTTCTCCAATATGTTTTGATAACACTAGTATAACATAAATACAAACCTTGTCAAGACAATCAAAAAAGTCCCAACAAGAATCGGGACTTTATATTATTATTTGATTATTCTTTATTCTTTTTCTTTTTATCAAAAACTTGTTCAAAGCTCTCAAGGTGAGTCATTCGCATAACCCCACCCATAATGCTAACAGCACCATTAGGCATAAGTCGACTTCCCGCACTAAGAACTTTACTGTCCAGACCTATTGTTGCACGTTTGCGTTTTCTATGTAAGACGTGAGCAATCTTTGTCGCTGCACGTACGGTGCTCATACTGAATCTGTTGACAAAAGATCTGTCTTTGGCTTTGATGACTTCGCTATTCTTGCCCTTTGCATCGAATAGCTCTGTTTTAATAAATCCCGGACAAACTACTCCAACATAAGTGCCCTTTGGCACTTCTCTAGCAAGTGCCATTGTTAGCGAGTATATTGCACTTTTGCTAGCACAGTAGATGCTCATTCCTGGTATTGGTGATAGGGCAGCGGCGCTACTGATGTTGAGAATGCCACCGTTACATTGTTTGATATGGTCAAGGAATGTATTCACGCCATACACAACCGAATTGAAGTTGGTTGACATTACGTCATTCACCTTGTCTAGTGGGATCTTTTCGAAAGCAGCAAACTCGTGTATTATGCCAGCATTGTTGATAAGCACATCGATAGCAATACCCTTAGCATCTAGTTCTTGTGATAAGTTTTGCCAATTGGATAGTTGTGAGACGTCCATTGGATAATACTCAAACTCTGTACCAAGTTCGTCTTTGATTTCTATAAGCTTAGATTCTCTTCGTGCAATGCCGATAACTTTGCAACCATACTTAGATATAAGTATTTGACAAAGTTGCTTACCTATCCCGCTAGAAGCACCGGTGATAAGTACAGTCTTACCGTTTAACCAACTCTTTTTCTGTTTAATTTTTGTTCTCAATAGCTACTCCTTTGGTGCTTGTTGGGATCTCGTTCTGATTAATAAAGTCCACTAACATACGATTGGTACTTTCTTCATTATAAGGAACCATTATCCCACCCAAGACACTTAGTGCACATGCGATAAAGAAACATGGAACCATAGTGCCAAAACAAGCAAATAAGTATATTGTGCTTTCACTTGTTAGCCAGCCATCCAATCTATAAAGAATCGCCCTGTTGCTTACTCCTAAGATACGAGACTTAACAAGCATTGTCTGTTGCAAATAGACAACCAAGAATGGGTATATTGCACCATTGAATATAAATACTGCATAGGTAAACCATGTAATATTGACAAACGGAGTTATGCAATAGAGTATTGGTATGATAATTGCAATAGCCATAGACCAATATTTTAGGTCATGCTTTTCGTGTACAAAACCGGCGAAGAAACTTGTTATACCATATACTCCGTCAAACAATCCACATAGGAGTCCTGACATAAAGAACGAGCCCGTCTTGAGATATAGATATAGACTAATAAGGTAATAAAAACTATCTATATAACAAAGCAAGACATACGAAATATAATATTTGAAGCAAAACTTATTCTGTAGTTTGGACAAAACTTTGTTGTTTGTTTTTTGGTAATACTCTGTCATATTGCTGACAGATTCTTGATTGAAAGTTGGATTTTTTTTGTTCTGAATATAGAATATGACTAATGGTATTATACTGATTAGATATAGCCCTAGAGATATAATGGCAACATACTTTTCGTCAATCTTGTCTAAGAACAATCCTCCGATGATAGTTGCTCCTACAAATCCCATTTGTTCAACAAACTTAATTATACCTAGAGCTTTGCCATCTTTTTCTACAGTAGTATAGTTGTATATGGCTTCTGATGGGATCTGATTGAATGTATAACTTATTGACGAGAACAATACCAAACATATTGCACATGGCAAGAAGGCTTGAGATAGGAATATAATACAGAGAATATATCCTACAAGAGGAATAACTCTAAGTAGCAAGAATATCTGAGGATACTTGAATAGCTTTTTTCGAAGTATAAATATAAACAACGCACTCAAAGATCTATCAAGAACAAGTGAAAGAACTGCGAATATAAGTGATACTTGGAATGAAAAATAATTACTTGCAAATTTGAACATTATTAGTGGTACAAAGACCCCTATTAAGTTCGTAGCAATGTTCGAAAGTAATCTATAGAATTGTAAACATCTGTATTGCATAAATTATGTCCTTTTGTTAACTGTGATAAGAATAACTGAGCCCGATACAAATCGCAAGTTCATTATTTGGTCCATAGTAAGGAAAGCTCTTGGTCCAATAGTCCTATAATAATCTCCCCATTCATAGTCGAGCATGAATATGTGTCCAGGAGCATGAAGACTAAACGATGCCATTATACATACGTCTGCAGATTTTGCTACTTGATCAAAAGTTGAACGCTTGGTATATGTTTTTGTCTCAAATCCTTGCGAGGACAGATATTGCTGTATTGCCCAAGGATTAGTTCCAAG
>CAYJCR010000016.1:0-8126 GCA_964368755.1 uncultured Lachnospiraceae bacterium | reverse complement strand
CATTGCTATACACAGGGTTTTCCTTAGTACTTCTTTCATATAAACAATAATAGCACAAACTCAATTCAATTATCAACAAAAAAGGTTTGGTATGCAGAAGTAAGTTTGTGAATATATTATATAGCAGGAGGATGATAAGTGGCAGACTGGATAATAGCCAATTGTGGGCAGATAGTATTTGTTGCGACATTTTTACTTGCTATGTTGCCAATAACAGAGACCAAGCTTGCTCTCCCGATGGGAATGTCAACTGCAATATGGGGAGATAGAGCACTAAGTGCCGAGATGTCATTTCTTGCTTGTTACTTGGGCTCAACACTTGTAGGGCTTGCAATATTCTTTATCCTAAGTCCTATATGCAGGGCATTAAAAAAGCGACATAAAGCAGGCAAGATAACAAAGTATATTGAGAGTAAGTTTAGTAAGGGTATGAGTGGATTTGTCAACTTAGCTTTCTTTATAATGATACCTTTGCCAATGACAGGAGTATGGTCAGGAGCGGCATTTGGTTCTTTTGGCAACGGTAAGGCATTGTCATCATCGCTTGCAATTGCTGTAGGTAATTTTGTAGCAACGGGACTTATGTATTTAGTCTGTTTATTCTTCGACAATAGCTCACTATACTTGGCAGTTATAGGCATAGGTCTTACAATCATATATTCTTTAATAGTTTTGTTATCGAAGTTTATCAAAAGAAAAACCAAGATTTCACAGTAAATCTGTAAAAATTGTTTTGAAAAAGATCATTTGCATGATATAATCATTGCATAGATCAAAAAAGAGGGGTATATTATATTGAAACTATTTATTAGACAAGATTACATCAACTTTTGGCATGAGTCTTTTTCTGTAAAAGATGCCAACAATCAAGAGATTTTTAGAGTAGAGCCAAAGAAAAACATTTTTACAACATATGACATTTTGGACAAAGACAGAAATATCCTTCTTACATTGAAGAGAGAAGCTACTTTCTGGTTGCCTAAGTTCTCTATTCGTGACAATCAAGGGGTTGTTCTTGCTGAGATTCAGAAGAAATGGACTTGGTTCAAAGCAAAGTATAAGATAAAGAGTTTTATCGAAGGTGACGATAGCGACTATTCTGTTAAAGGTAGTGTAATGGGCTGGAACTTTGACTTCAAACGTAATGATGAAGTCCTTTGCAATATTAGCAAAAAAATTCTTAAAGTTACAGACACGTATTGCATCGATATCAAAGACGATGATGAGATGCTTCTTTGTGTTGCTGTTGCTCTTGCTATTGACAATTGTCAACACGACAACAAACAGAAAAAACATAAGTGGTTTAGCTAAGATAACTTAGACTTTGACAGCCCTGAGGGGCTGTTTTTTATGCTTTGCTCCATATTGACAATGTGTACATATATTTGATATAATATAAATATGAGCAAAATAAGAGTTTTCCTTGATTGGAATGGTACTTTTGATAACATGGTAGCAGGCTTTGGAGATGATGAATGGGGATATTCAGATTATAACCCTTTGGTATCAAGGCCAGTGATTTTTACTGCTCTTGAGAGATTGCAAAAACAGTTCAATGCCACGGCAGAAGTTTTCATTGTTACAGGTACGACGTATGACAGCATATATGATGCCGTTGAGATGTATAATATTGTTGCAGAGAAGCATGGCTTCCCAGACTTGTTCAAATACATTGTTTGCCAGAACCACCAAGAGATATATAGGGTAGGTAATGGCAATCCGGTGTTTGTTGATAGTGATTATGGTATGGACAAAAAACGTGGTGTTGAGAATATGATATCTTTGTTGCCCAAAGAAGAAGTGCCATTGTATATTATGGGTGGAGATATTAGGTCAAAAGATCTTCCTATGATGGACGCTGATGTTGGAGACTCGAAGAAAATATTTGTAGCACCAGCCAATGGAGATATTAAGGAGAGCTCGCTTGATTATTGCGAGAGCAAACCAATATTCAAATCTCGTTATAGTAACTTCCAAGGTATTGGTAATGCAATGATAGCAGCAAGCAAGTCTTTGTCGCAAGAACAATAATATTTGTTTATTAAAGCCTACCAAAAAATGATTTTGGGGGCTTTTTGTTTGACTTGGACTATATGTCAATGCTAAACTGATTTTATCAGGAGAAGGATCATGATTACACCATATACATTGCCAGGATTTATGGAATTGTTGCCAAAGAATCAAGTGCAATTCAACAAGATATATGACACTATCCGTAGCACTTATGAGCGCTATGGCTTTTTGCCACTTGACACTCCTATTATAGAGGGTGCAGATATCCTACTTGCTAAGGCTGGTGGAGAAACTGAGAAGCAGATTTATCAATTCCAAAAAGGTGACAACAATCTTTGTCTAAGATTTGACTTGACTGTTCCACTTGCGAAGTATGTTGCTATGAATCAAGGGCAACTTGTATTCCCATTCCGAAGATATCAGATAGGCAAGGTGTACCGTGGAGAGAAGGCTCAAAGAGGAAGATACAGAGAGTTTTATCAATGTGACCTTGACGTTCTTGGCGATGGAGAATTGTCCAACGTATACGATGCAGAGATACCTTGCATCATCAAAGACATATTTGACAGACTTGGACTCAAATTCATTATCAAGATCAACAACAGGAAGATTCTTAATGGGCTTTTTGCTTATTATAATATTGACAACAAAGCCGATGTTATGCGTATCATCGACAAGATAGATAAGATAGGCGAGTCGGGGGTAAGAGAGTGCCTTGCTGATACAAAACTCGATACAAAGACAATAGATGCATTAGTTGCTTTTATATCAATACAAGGAGACAATCGTACCAAACTTGCTAAGGCAAAGGCTCTTGGTATAGACAATGAAGAATACAACCTTGGGCTTCAAGAGTTGAGTGAAGTGGTTGAGTATGCCGGAGTGTTAGGTGGAGATGACAACTTTATAAGCATTGATTATAAGATTGCTCGTGGACTTGATTATTATACAGGTACGGTTTATGAGACTTTCTTGATAGGCAATGAGAATGTAGGAAGTGTTTGCTCAGGTGGAAGATATGACAACTTGGCAGGTTATTACACTACTAAGAAATATCCAGGTGTCGGCATAAGTATAGGGCTTACAAGATTATTTTATGTGCTAGGCGAGATTGGCAAACTTCAACAAGCAGAGCCTTTGACAAAAGTCCTTGTTGTTCCTATGACTAGTAACGAGATGGAATATGCTCTCAAAGTAGCCAAAGCCATTCGAGACAATAACATAAACTGTGAAGTATATCTCGAAGACAAGAAGTTTAAGAACAAACTTAACTATGCCAACCGTCAAGAAGTGCCATATGTAGCGATTGTTGGCGAAGAAGAAGTTATTAATAATACAGTTACCCTCAAAGATATGCAAGCTCATACTCAACAGACAATAGAGCTAACTTGTATATCTCAACCACTTAAGTAATAGTTATAGCGAGGGTGACACTGTTGCCCTTGTTTTTTTATACCCAAGTCTAGAGTTGAGCGATTTAACAATACAACTTTGGGTGGGTAAAAATATAATTTCAAATACTTGTATTATATGGTTGTATTTTTGAAACAATTGTTATAAAATAATAACATAAAATATGTGGAGATAAAATGTCAAATAACGATTTAGCAAAGAATATGCTCAAACTCGAGATCCTTTCGCAGAATGCTTGCGAAGGTTTTTCTGGGGTTAAGAAGACCTTACTCACTCAGAAGGATAAGGTGCTTTTTTTGATTGGGGAGTATGATAAGGTATCTCCAACTATACTTATTAACAAACTATATATAGCCAAGTCCAATCTTGCACTTATCTGCAAGCAACTTTTGTTGGAGAAGTATATTGTTGCTACTTCTGACAAGAATGATAGGCGTATCATATATTATACTATTACAGACAAAGGAGCCAACTCTCTCGAAGAGAAGCTTGCTTATATTCAGAACAACACTATTGCCTGTTGCAAGGACAATAAGAAGTTTGAAGAACAAATAAGTGATATAGTCGAGACTTTACAGAAGAAGTTTTGATTATACTGTAATATAGGAGATAATAATGAAAATATATAATACATTTACTCGCAAGAAAGAAGAGTTTGTACCTATAACCCCTGGGCATGTTGGTATGTACGTGTGTGGACCTACGGTATATGGCTTGCCTCACTTGGGACACGCAAAGTCATATGTCAACTTTGATACTATACACAGGTTTTTTAAGTTCCTTGGGTATAAGGTTAAGTATGTACAGAATATCACCGATGTTGGACATCTTGTAGGAGATGGAGATAGTGGTGAAGACAAGATAGCAAGACAAGCCAAGCTTGAACAACTTGATGCTTATGAGATAGCATACAAGTATGAAGTAGAGTACTTCAAGAGTATGGATGCACTAGGAGTGTTAAGGCCTAGCATATCTTGTAGGGCAACGGGATTTGTTCCAGATATGATAGAGACTGTTAAGACCATTCTTGATAAGGGCTATGCGTATGTAACAGATCAGAATAACGTATATTTTGATGTAAGGAAGTATTCTAAGTATGGTCAATTGTCCAATAGATCTATTGACAAGACTGTAAGTGGAGAAAGAATAGAAGTCGCTGATGACAAACGCAACCCAGAGGACTTTGCGTTGTGGAAAAGTGTCAGCCCTGATACACTTATGAAGTGGCCTTCTCCTTGGGGGCTTGGTTGCCCAGGTTGGCATATAGAATGTACAACTCTTGGAGAGAAGTTCCTTGGAGAGCATTTTGATATCCACGGCGGCGGATTGGACAATATCTTCCCTCATCACGAGTGCGAATGTGCTCAGGCAGATGTTGCTCTTGGGCATATACCAATGAATTTCTTTATGCATAACAACTTAGTTACAATCAATGGTCAGAAGATGGGTAAGTCGTTGGGCAACTCAATGACACTCAATGGGTTGTTTGACAAATATGGACCTATGGCTGTGAGATATTATATACAACAGTTCCATTACCGTTCACCAATAGATATCAACGAAGAAGGCCTTGAGCTTGCTCGTAAACAGTTCGATAAGATATCTGAGAGCGTCAGTGCTTTGAGAGAGATAGTAGACTGCACAACAGAACTTGTGACTGCCGAATACAAAGAGTTATATAACAATTTTGTAGAAGCTATGAGCGATGACTTTAACTCAGTTGTTGCAATGGCAGAGTTTGTCAAATTGCCTAAGCTCATATCCAAAGAGCTTGCTTCACATGATATGGGCAAACTTAAAGAACTCAACTATATTGTCACCAAACTTGGGGAAGAAGCCTTAGGCTTTGTATTCAAAAAAGTTGAGAGCAAACCAGTAGACTCTATTCCACAAGACATACAAGATATGGCAAGGCAAAGATGGCAAGCAAAGCAGAGCAAAGATTGGACAACGGCCGATGCTCTTCGTAAGAGTTTGTCTGAGAAAGGCTACGAGATCAAAGATGCCAAAGATTCATACGAAATAATCAAAGTTTAACACATTTTCGCTCGTTGACAACAACGGGCGATTTTACAAAAAAGCAAGAGGTGAGTTATGGAAACAAAACAGCTAGTAGAAGAACAAAGGAAGTTGTTCTTATCTGGAGTAACCAAAGGTATTGATTATAGGAAGAATGCGCTTAAGCTTCTCAAGCAATCGATTGTCTCCAATATGCAGGAGATGATAGATGCGTTCAAGATCGATTATAACAAATGTTCTTTTGATGTCATATCGACAGAAGTTGCATTGGTTATAGGCGAGATAGACTATATGTTAAAGCACCTAAGATTTTTGGCAAAACCTAAGAAAGTCAAGACCTCTCTTGTCAATCTTGTTAGCCATGGATATATCTATCAGGAGCCTTATGGAGTAGCCCTTATTGTTGCTCCATGGAATTATCCTATCCAACTTGCACTTAGCCCACTAGTTGGGGCTATAGCGGCTGGCAATACAGCAGTTGTCAAACCATCAAATTACTGTCCAAATGTATCGCTTGTTATCAAAAAAATATTGTCTGTATTTGAAGATAATTACGTTGCTGTTGTTATGGGTGGAAGAGAGCAGAACGCAGAACTATTTGACCAGCGTTTTGACTTTGCATTCTTCACTGGTGGAGTCGGAGTTGGCAAGTTGCTTTTAGAGAAGATGAGTACTAACCTTACTCCTACTGTACTAGAGCTTGGTGGCAAATCTCCTTGTATTATTGACGAAGACTGTGACATTGACCTAGCTGCGAAGCGTTCGGTTTGGGGCAAATATCTCAATGCTGGACAGACTTGTGTCGCACCGGATTATTTCTATGTACATAAGAACATCAAGACACAGTTTATAGACAAATGTAAGGAATATATCGACAAGTTTTATTATATCGATGGCAAGATAACACCTAACTTCCCGTACATAATCAATGACAAACATATTGCAAGGTTACAAGGCTTGTTGTCAGACAAAGTCATATATGGCGGCAAGGTATCGGGTAGGCTACTCGAGCCAACCATTATGGACAATGTAACAAGAGCTGATGCTATAATGCAAGAAGAGATTTTTGGACCTATTATGCCAATAATGGAGTTTGAAGACATTACTCAAGTAGTTGAAGATATCGTGGCACAAGAGAAGCCACTTGCATTGTATTACTTTGGCAAATCTAAGGATATCGCAGAGTATGTTATCAATACCTGCTCCTTTGGTGGAGGGTGTATCAACGATACTATTATGCACCTTACAGAAGAGAACTTGCCTTTTGGTGGTGTAGGCAATAGTGGAATGAGTAGTTATCATGGCAAAAAGTCTTTTGAGGTGTTTAGCCATGCCAAGAGTGTACTCAAAAAAGGCAAACTAGAACTCTCTATCAAGTATCCTCCATATAGTAGCAAAAAAGAGAACTTCATCAAGAAGTTTTTCGGAATAAAGTAATGTGTAATAAAAAAAGTCATCAGCTTAAACTGATGACTATTTTTTTATTCTCCAAATATTGTATCGCCACTCTTCGAATATCCTTGTTGGCGATAATAATCTTCGAGAGCCTCTTTGTTGGAGAAGAAGCTAATCTCATCTTCTACGCTAGGAGTGTACTCTCGTATACGAGCAATCTCTTGCTCTAAGGCACGGTTTTGTTTTTTGAGTGAAGAGAGCGTGACAAACTGAGATGTTAGTCCAACTACCATCCCTACAATAGCAAGCATTGCAACTATTGTGATAGATACAACTATTGTCTTGAGTTTTCCTTTTGACATTCTTTAGGCCCCTTCCACCCAATACCATTGTATCGTTTTCTGATAATTTTTGCAACAAAAAAGCCAACACTAACTTTTTCTAGTGCAAACCCTACAAAGAAAAGCACAACAAAATATAGCCGAAAGGCGCCATAACTACATTTGTGCAGAGACAACGTGAACAATGCAAAGCCCGACACGCATACGATAATGTCCAATATTGATCGTAGTGTGATCGTTGCTGTGCGAGCAAAAACTCTTTTTATTGCCCTCCACGAAGGTTTTTTGTGAGTTTTTGGTGTATTTTTGCTTGTTTTTGACTCGCAAACGGTGGTATTTGCCAATTTTTGACTACCAACACACAAACAGTAGACAAGCCTGCCCACGTCGGATATGACACCAAATGCCACCCCAAAATAACAAACAACAATGATTGTGTACAACTGAGACAAATCTGTCATTTGAATATTCTCTTGAGCAAAGGTTCTTTGGTGTGAGACTTGGTATATCTCAACTCATCAACAATGCCACGCACCAAGATATTGCCGGTGTCTATGTCTAGCTTTTCGACAGTGAGGGTATGTCCAATTATCTGTAAGGCAGAGCCACTTACCTTCAACACCACCTTGTTTTCGTTGGCACCAAAGACTTTTTCGACTCCACTCAAGGATAAGAGCGAACGATTGTCGAGAGTAAGAATGCTCGAGCCAAAAGTTTTTTGATTGTTTTCCATGATATATTCTCCTTATTATCATTATACTGTGAGGGCAAATAAGTTATGCCCAACTTATCACAAAACCTTGACAATTGTCCTGCAATTGATATAATAATCTCAGTTGACTAAAAAAACTATTGCATATCTGCTAATGTGGCTCAGGGGTAGAGCACCACCTTGGTAAGATTGTGCGAGGCAAAAATCGTAACATTAAAAAATTGATATTTTAG
>CAYJCR010000015.1:0-15113 GCA_964368755.1 uncultured Lachnospiraceae bacterium | reverse complement strand
TACTATACACTATCGGTCACTTGGTCGTATTTAGCCTTAGGAGATGGTCCTCCCATATTCACACCGGATTCCTCGTGTCCTGTGCTACTCTGGATACCCACAGTGGATTATTGATTTCGCCTACGAGACTATTACTCTATTTTGTCCTGCTTTCCAGCAATGTTCGGCTATCAACTTTCCTACCTTATTGGGTCCTAACCCCAGAGATATTGCTACCTCTGGTTTGGGCTCTTACCTTTTCGCTCACCACTACTCAGGCAATCGTTCATTTACTTTCTTTTCCTCCGGGTACTAAGATGTTTCAGTTCTCCGGGTTCCCCTCATTACAGTATGTATTCCTGTAATGATACTATGGGATTAACCATAGTGCGTTTCCGCATTCGGACATCTACGGATCATAGTTCATTTGCAACTCCCCGTAGCTTTTCGCAGCTTGTCACGTCCTTCTTCGGCGCCAAGTGCCAAGGCATCCACCATACGCTCTTTGTAGCTTGATCGTATCGTCGACATTTGGATATTGCTATCCAAATTTGTCTTGACTAATTTTTGTTTTTTTTCTTGTTATGATTTGACTCAACGTAAATTTTCGCATTTATTAACAGCATTAAAAAATTTTGTTAATGGTTTAATTGAAAATACATATTACTCATATAATTTGTTGTTAGTTATATTTCAAACTAACGTGTGTTATAAAAGATATTTGTCATTATAAATTATGCAGTTGTCAATGTTCTATTTTAAGGCCCTCGGCCCTGCCTCACTCATTCGTGCGACGGTGTTAGAATATCATATCCAAATATTGGTGTCAACAACTTTTTTGAGATTTTTTTCGTTTTTTTTACCTTTTTTTCGGGGCATGCGAACACTTCGCCGTGTGTTCGCAAAATGACCATAAAAACGCCTGTTTTTTGACCATTTTTGATGCCTTTTTATACGATTTGGGCATTTGACAAAAAAAGAGTAGTATAATAAATACACTGCTCTTTTATCAAATTATTACTCACATGGATCCTGTGAAGGAAGTGCTGGAGCATCTGTTGATGTTGATAATCCAAGCTCATCAATTGCAAATACTTCATCGTCTATCTCGTAATCTGATTCTTTCAAAAACTTATTATTACGATATATTTGTTTTGCATACAACGTCGCATCAAGAAATCTTAGTGCGTTATCTCTATTCTCTATATCGAAGTCTATAGAAGACAACGCCTGCCTTGCCTTGTAATACATTTTTGATCTTACACATGCTTCATATACATCTTGACTATCTATATTGTGGCAATCTTCTAGCAGTACTTCGTACCACCTCCCACCTTTTTGTCCTGTTACTAGCAAGTCAATAAGGTTTACATATGCAACTTCTGTATTATAAGTAAGATATTTTCTTTTATCTGCACCATCAACTGGCATATGTATGTCGAGATAATAGAATTGGTCATCACATACTTTTATATTCGCACTTCTATTCAAATCCAATCGTATTCCCGCATTGATCATATGATATGCATCTTCGAACAATTTCTTATAACTACTATTAGGCATATTGAGCAACATACATTTATCACGCGAGCAATCTCTTAAAGTTGGCCCCTCAATCTTATCTTCGAGTACCACAATAGTATCAATAGTGCCGTCAATCTCTTCTGGACAGATAACAGGACATTTTGCCAATTCTCTCTTATAGATATCTTCTGAAGTCCAATAGCTAAGTGGCATATAGTCATGTACTTTTGGTAGATTAACATTCCTGTAAGCAAGTTCATGAGTTGTCGATATCAAATTGTCCAGTTCTTTCTTTCTATATTCCATAGAATACAATAACACGTGTTGTGGATATTCACATCCATCAAGCCAATCATATACTTGAGCATGCTCGCCATAGCCTACTCGAGTCAAAATATCCCGTATATCATAACCTTTTTTCAAAAGGTATTCTCTATCAGATATAGATAGTTTCATTGTTCTCTCCCAAAATATAATTCTTTGTCATTATATATCACACAAAACAGGCTGTCAATAGCAAAAAAAAATCTCTGGCTGTTATGCCAAAGATTATATATTGATCTATATCTTATATATATTATATATATTTATATGTCCCACTTCCATATACAACGCTCAAGATCTTCGGTATGATACTTCTCTCTATCGCGGTTGGAGAAAAATCTCATCTCTTTGAGTACAGCACCAAGTCTAACACAAATCCTACGTTGACGCATATCATTAGGTGTCGAACTGATATATATGCAGTTGATATCATGTGCTTTAGGGATATTGCGAAGAAGCTTGTAGATATTGTATTCATATTCTTGATGCAAAAACTCTTGCTTAATATGAGTAGTAATATTGCCTATATGGCGAACATTCTTGTTATATCCAATACATACACTTGCTTTGCCAACAAACTCATCTTTTTCATTAAAGACATTGAAATAATATGTTGGTAAGTCATACGATACAGAATGAGCACACCTAGAAGCCTTAAGTGTTACAACTCCATCAGTCAAGGTCTCAAACTCTTTATGTTTGTACTCCACATCTGGCGTATAATACTCTTCCTCTACATTGCCTTTGCGTTCAAAGTCATAAGGAAGGTTGCTATCAAGATCCAATACCATCAAGTCATATGGCGCATTGATTTTATCTTTTGTATAGTCCCAAGCTTGAGAAGTAAGGTGAGCAGGTATAATACACTTCTTGCCTTGATACTTCTTCATAAGTTCAATACCTTCTATGATGTTGTAATGAGCTTTGCTTCTCTTCACATCAGCCATATTGAGTACAATAATATCACACATGTCGATCATCTTCATCACGTTGTCACACATACATGTATCTCCCGTGAATCCAATCACTTTGCCATTAGGTAATTTGATGATGTACCCGAAGTCGACTGTATCATCGTGGTCCATACGCAAGCATCGGATCTCCATATTCTTATGCTTAATAACTTTGTTCTCTTCAGCAATAACGCAGTCACACCATTTGTCTACATCAATTTTTTTATTAGAATGTTCGCTTATTGCAAGCCTGCAAAGATCTTTTAAATTCTGTTGCAATCCACTTGGTCCAACTATCATTAGCTTATCATCAGGAAATCTTCCTGTTGCTTCTTTCTGTAATATATATGGCATATCAAAGTAATGATCTGAGTGAAAATGAGTTATAAGAACTAAATCAATCTTCTCAATCTTCTCATGGTGAAGCAATGTATCATTGGTCTTCAACAACTGCTTGATACTTCCATACCCTGGATCAATAATAATATTGTCATCAATAAGATAACTTGCACATTCTCTCTTTGTCCAAGCACAACCTGTGCCCAAAATTGTTAATTTCATTTTTTATCCTTTTAATTCTTTTTGTTTGTCAACTGATGACATACTGATACTATGATCTATTGGAGTCCACTCGACTCTTTTTCTAAAAAAGCTGATAATGTATGTTGGCAACCATAATGCCATAAACAATGGATTAAGGAGTAACATCCCCATGAAGTTGAGGAAAGTAAACTTAATAATCTTTCTATCTGCCATCATTCCTAAGAACGTATACAATACTAGGACACCATACGTGCCAGCAATAGTCACACAAAGATATATAAGAGGTTTGCTCCACAATGCAGAACCCTGTATTGCCCAGGAGATGCAAGTAAATGCACTAATGAGACAGAATGCTGTCGAAGCTAGTATTGCCACAAGTACGGGTATAAGGTTGAACAAATAGTCAACTTTGATGAATCTATGAGGGGTCTTGTGCTTAAGCTGTTTGAGAAGTTTGAAGTTGTATGCTCTATCAACATCGGCGTGACCTTTAAGCCAACGGAGCCTCTGTCTAACCGAAGTTTTGACAGAAGTAACTTGTTCGTCGTATACTTGAGCATACTCACAATAATACGAATTGTTGTCATTGAGGATAGAATACTTGGTCAATTCATAATCTTCTGTCAATGAATAAAAAGGCCAACCACCCCACTCTCTAACCAATCTGTTAGACACAAAGAAAGCAGAGCCTGAGATGGTGATAAAAGACCCGCAAGCGCTCCTTAGCTTGTTGTTAAGAGTGTTGACGAATGAGAATGTGAGGGCGCTACAATTGGACACCCAGCCCTTACCCCAAGTCTTATTAAGCCTCCTTCCCATAGCTACTTCATAGCCTGCCATATATACGTCATTCATACGAGATATAAAATCAGGTTTGAGCACATTGTCAGCATCGAAAACAAAGAATGCAGAGTATTTATATGGGGTCTCAGTTACTATCTGTTTCATAGCAAAGTCTAGAGACTTACCCTTACCCTTCTGCCCTTCAGGGAGAACAAACGTCCTAACTCTATCGTATTCTTTACATATCTCAAGAGTTGGGTCCTTACTATCAGTAACAATAACAAAGATATCAAGTAGTTCCTGTGGATAGTCTTGACTCCTTACACTTGTTAACAACTCTCTTATTACCTTGCTCTCATTCCTAGCTGGAAGTATCACAGCATACCTATTGAGTTTCTTCGCTTCAGGTAGAGCTTTTTGCTTGAAAAATCCGTAGATAAGAAAAAATAAGCGAGGGATATACATCGCAATAGCTACACTTAATAGTATTAGGTATACGTCAAGAGTAATCTTAAGAAACTGAGCCATAAATCTCCCCACCAGACACACTCAAATAAGTGCATTCGGCATATTGTATAATATTTATAGATAAAGTATAGCAAGAGTTAATGAATTAAACAAACAAAATTAACATATTCATATGTCTTTTTGGTTATTTTGTTGGTACAAAATACTTTTTATGTTAATATTGTTACGTAAGGAGATGCCTATGAATATCATATATGTTCATCATGCAGAACGCAAACGCATTGATAACAAGTGGAGTCAATCTGATGATATAACCGATAACGGTGCTACACAAGCCGATCTACTTGGACAAGCACTACAAGAGATTAAGATTGAAGCAATCTATCGTGGAGAATATCTAAGATATATTCGCACAGCAGATATTATCAACGAGTATATCAATGCTCCGGTTATTGTTGAGCCAAGATTTAACGAAAAAGATTTTGTCAATCAAGAAGACTTAACAACTTTTTGCAAACGCAATATGGATGCAATAGATGAGATAGTAAATAAGTATCGCGATACCGATGCTAACATTATATGCATAACAAGTGGAGTCAATCTCTCTGCATTTATCGCACACAGACTTGGTACCCCACCAGAAGAGGTCAAATCATGCTTCGCTCAAGCAGTGCTTTGTTCCTCAATAATATTTAAGTACTAGGAGTTCATATGGGTAATCTTATACTACTATGTGGCAAGCCGGGTTGTGGCAAGACCACTTTATCTAAACATATTGAGAGCAGATACTCTGCGATTCCATTCTCTGCTGATGATATGATGCTTCGATTGTTCGATGCCATCGAAGACAGGGAGCTCTTTGACAGCAAACTTCAAGCCTGCAAAGAATACATATATACCCTATGCGACAAGCTCTTGCCGATTAGCAATATTGTACTTGATTTTGGCTTTTGGAAAAAAGCTGAAAGACAAGCAATAAAACAACGCTTTGCCAAACATAATGTTATTCTTATTTATCTCAATTATGATGACAAAAGAATATTCAATCAAATACAAAAAAGAAATAAATCGCTCAAGCCTACTGAGTATTTTATGGACAAACCAACCTATATTACGCTTAGCTCTATGTTCGAAGAATTAGATGATTCAGAAAATTACATAAGTTACCAAGATAACAATTCTCTTGATATAGTGCTAGATAAGATTATTAAATAGACTGGAGGTTATAATGGTATATCTACTTAGACAAGGCGAGACTGACTGGAACAGATTCAAGAAGTTCAACGGAGCAACCGAGACATTTCTTAATCAAACCGGTATTGACCAATGCAACATGCAAGCAAGTAATCTTGCAAAAGTATACTTTGATGCGTGCTTTTGCAGTCCACAGACTCGCACCAAACAGACTTGTGAAATAGTCTACAAAGGTACTCCCATATATGACAAAAGGCTTATTGAGATAATATGTGGAGAGTTCGAAGGAACTGATGAAAATGCAGAATCTTTTAGACAATTTTTTAAAGCTGCTCAAGATGGTAGCAAAGGAGTTGAAACTTTTAAGAGCTTCATTGCTAGGACGTCAGCATTTTGCGATATGCTTGTCAATGAATACAAAGGCAAAAATGTTCTTGTAGTAACTCACGCAGCCAATGCAAGAGTTATCAATTGGTACTTTGAAGGCAAACCAAAAGATTATGATTTTGGCAAGACGTTCAGTACCAAAGGTGGAGTTACTCTATACAATAATTAAATAGAAACACCATAGAGCATTTCTATGGTGTTTTTTATTTAATAAAAACTTTTGTCTTAATACTTTTGTCAACAAGAGAGGCATATTCTTTGCCAAAACTCTTATCTCCTATGATCTCTCCATAATGCGTAGGAATGGCAAGTTTGGGTTTAATAATATTAGTTAATTCCGCCGCCTCTTTTAGATCCATAGTGAACTTTCCACCTATTGGTACAAATAAGACGTCGCACTTGATCTTTTGGTTATCCTCATTCATATCTGTATCGCCTAGTACTGCATATTTGACGCCATCGATATTGATAATATACGATACCCAGCCTTTGTCGATTGAATGAAAGTGTTTGGTAAGATTGAAGGCAGGTATAGTCTTGACTTTTATCCCACAGACAGTCAAAGTCTGGTTAGGAACAACTATCACTATTTTGTTAATCTCAACTCCAAGCTTATTCAAAGTTGGTACACAATCTATTGGACAAACAACTTTGGTCTCAGGAGTTATTATTCTACGCAAATCATCTTCACTCAGATGATCATAATGCGAATGAGTAACAAAGATCAACCTAGCTTTTGAAGTCTTTACTCTTATTGCATATGGATCAAAATATATATCTTTGCCAATCCTTATTGCATTGTGCGTAAGTACTGCTAACTTTTCCATTTACTTCCCTCCATACTTTTAGAGCAAATAGTATAATTGATATACTTTTTGGCTCCGAGTTTGCCATACCACCAATCTAGATATGTATATCCAATATGACAAAACTTACAGCCCATTTTCTTTAATTGGATGAGTGCTTCTTGATACAGTTTCATCCCTATCCCGTGTTTTCTATACTCAGCCTTAACTCCGAGACATCCAAATATCCCAGCATTTGCCAAAGATTTAGGGAATAAACAACCTTTTTCTATCATATTGACGCCTACTACTTTGTTTTTGTCAAGAGCAAGCATAACCATTTTGTCCTCATTGTTATAAACTTCTCCCCAACCTTGAGATATATCCTCTGCCGTTATAGAAGACTCTTCGACCTCAGAGCAGTTCGTATTATCTCTTATCTTTATTGATATATTTTTTGGAAGACTATCGAGTTGTATGACTGGCGCAAACTTGCCCAAATCAACTATCATATCAAAGCATACCCAATCTGTTTTGTATCCACGGCGGGCAAACCACTCACTAGCATCACTCTGTGGGTCTTGTGGAATGCCAGCAATCAAATATGTACTACCACTGCCAACCTTTATCTTATCAGAAGTCTTGGCAATCTCTGATTCTGCCTTATAAAGAAGTTTGCTTCCCAATCCTTTGTTGCGTGAAGAAGGGGCAACACATATCAATAGTATTGCGCTCTTGTCGAACACAACGAAACCATAGTCCACATCGTCTTCTATGCTTACTTTTGATCCAGCATTGATTTTTAATCGTTTGACAAACATATTTTTATCAGTCTTTATCAAATCAAAACTATTATTATATATTGACAACATTTTATCTATTTGTTCATCTGTTAGCTTTGAATAAGTTCTCATCTCACCCTCTCTAGTTAGTGCATATTAACTATTATCAATATATCAAAAAAACACCTTTATGCACAACTATAATGTAACTTATTGATTAAAAACATTTGTTTTGTTCATAATCAAAGCATTTGGAGGAACAAAATAATGGAATTGAAGGATAGTAAAACTTTTCTTAACTTGGCAAAGTCTTATGCTGGTGAATGCCAAGCACACGTAAGATACAAGTTTATCGAATATGGAGCACGAATGGAAGGTCACAAGACTCTGGCTGAGATGATAGACAACATAGTGTACAACGAGTTTAACCACGCAAGAATGTTCTATACCTTTATACAAGATGGGAGCAAGGATACAATAGACAATATAGATATCTGCTCAGGCTACCCATTCAAAGAAAAATGGGACTTGCAAGAGAATCTCCGTCTTGCAAGCATTGATGAGACAATTGAAGCAACAAGAGTATATCCTGAGTATGCAAAGATAGCTCGCAAAGAAGGCTTCGGCGATATAGCCAAACTATGGGAGAATATTATTCAAGTCGAAACTTGTCATAGCAAATTATTAACCGACTTATACAATCAAATGAAATCAAAGACATTATACAAAAAATCAGAAAAAGTCAAATGGAAATGTGCCGACTGTGGATATGAGGCAGTTGCAAAAGAAGCTTGGAAAGAATGCCCTATCTGCAAAGCAAAGCAGGGTTCTGTTATGTTGAAGGTGTCAAGTGATTAAAAAAAGCATCTAGTATTCTAGATGCTTTTTATTATGTTTGATAAACTGTCGAATATAAACACAACTTCCTACGTACAACTATGTTGTTGGACCGTCGGTCAATATATAATCTATTCCCATATTAACAAGTTGGTCAATCAGGTTTTGACTATTAACTGTCCAAGCAGCAACTTTAAGATGTGCATTGTGCATCTCGTTAATCACATCTTGTGTTAAAACCAAATAATATACGTTCAAGTTAAATCCATGAGACTTACAACTATACATTGCATTTTTGAAAAAGAAAGGTAATAATAGCTCATATCTTTATCATATTTTTGACATTCGGTCAAGTTAGATAGATTAAACGACTGGATAATAACTCTTTCCCTGCTATACTTTTCATCAATCACATTGAACAATAGTCTGCAGTCTCCGTCTTCAAATTCTTCTTTCAATTCAACAACAGCATACTTATTACTATCTTTGCAAATACTCAAAAACTCTGTCAAAGTAACTAATGGCTTACCACTACGCTTTGTATTAAAGTATTGGAGGTCCTCCCACGTCATATCTTCTATAGATACAGTTCCAAGACCATTAAGTTCTACCTTAGAGTCGTGATTGCATACATACACATTATCTTTTGTTAAGTAAACATCAGTCTCAATGCCATAATAGTCACCTTTGCCTGCAGATTTGAATGCATCAACAGAATTATCTATATACTCATCAGAACTTCCTCTATGTGCAATAAAAATAGATGTAGGTTCAGAAAAACCAGGGCCTCCATTGTTCTTCGGTACAAAGATAACAACAATGACTGTTACCAATGCAATCAGACTTATTGATAATGCTATTATTAGATAACTATACTTTGCTTTCACACTTGTATGTTACAACAGTTTTTGGTATAAGTCAAACAGATTGGTTATACACCAGTTTGGTTTATTGCGGATGATAAGTTTTAACAATACATTTATTATTTGTTGCATCAAAAAAGCATTGAAAATATCAATGCTTATCATTTATCAAACTTATTAGACAATGTGTCTTGCAACGAATGTAGGTCCTCCATAGGCGAAGATGCTCCCGAAAGTATTGCAATCTGACTGTTTTCTAAATCTCCAGATGGAGCTAGCTCGCTTAATAGTACGTCTTCGAGCTGATCTGGATCCTGCACAAATACACATTCACAATATGCTCGGCATGCCTCATACAACTCCATAGTGTTGCTAGAACTACGATCTCCATACACAATGGCAAGATCACTATCTTTGCACAACTCAATGCTATGAGCAATATTGTTTCTTTGGTGATTGCAGGTCGTGTTTTTATAATCAAAGAATCTACCTTCTTTGTACAACCATTCGCCTATATTATCAAGCAACATATTGGCTTTGTCAGAATTGAATGTTGTCTGACACGCCCCAAATACGCTATGTTCTGGCAAGCTGTCTACCAATGATATCTCATTGCCATACTGTATAACAGCGCCACTATTGACATAGCTCATAAGTCCCTCAACTTCTGGGTGTAACGTAGGAATGTGCTTGCCTATTATAATAATACCGTTACCTTCTGCGTCTTTCTGAATAACAAGATTACGTACAGACTCTACATTGGGACAGACACAATCAATATAACTCAACTTATGTTCATTGAGATAATTATATGTTTGTTTTGTCTCTCCGTGAGCTCTTAATATTGGAATATGTCTATCAATCTCTGCAAGAGAATAAACAACCTCAATATTATTCTTATGCCTATACTTATCCATTACTCTTTCGTTATGAATAAACGGCTTGTAAAAAACAAGGTCACTTTTCCCTTCAATGCTCTTTGATATTTTTTCGAACCCCCTAGAGACTCCGTAGCAAAAACCTGCTGTAGAACAAATCTTTATTTTCATATTATGCCTTTTCACAAACTTTGTAGTCAATGATTATTATTCGATCTTCATAAGCGCATCGGTAAGATGCTCCCCATATCCAAGTTGAATCTTATGTTTGCATTGAATCTTTTCGACATCTTTGATATGTTGTTCCCATTTACCAAAAATCCCTCAACAAACTCCTTTGGGCTACGTCTATCAATAGCGCGCTGTTTATACTCAACTTTTTGATCAATACTAGGATAGACAAGATACCAGTCAACACCCCTAGCATTCAGTCTCTCCATAACAGACACATATGTTGTCAAAAATACATAATCATACTCTTTGCTGAGACCAACGGCACAGTCAATATACACATCTTCCCAGCCTTCATTTTTTTTGAAATAAGTAGAATCAAGATCATAGCATTTGATATTTTTGTCAATTTTTGCGACCGTAGATTTTCCGATTCCAACAAAACCACAAAGAATCTTACCCATAACTTTTTCTCCTCACGGCTATTGTATCAAATATTTTTGCAAATTACAATCCTTAGAAAATATTTTTTGCAACAAAAAACATCGACAATAGTCGATGTTTATAAAACCAAAGAATAGTTTTACTTTGTTTCTTTATCTTCTTCTTTTGCTGGCTCAGCTTTTGGAGCATCTTTCTTTGCAAGTGCAGCCTTAACATAATCAATCTTAACAAGAAGTGTAAGTACTCCAGCTGCAGCCATAGTTATAAACAACATAAATGGTCCAAATGCGATGTTCCATTTGACTGTTGCAGATACAACAATAGCTCCAATGAATGATAATACGGCACTCAAGATAGCAACCAAAGCTGGAATCCAAGCCCATTTTGTGAACTTCCCAAACTTCTCTTCATTAACAAAATCTAGTACAAAACTAGCAACAAGCATAGCAACTGCAATGAATCCAATAATAGCAAATGCAAGAGCAAGGCCTCCGCCAGAAACTGAAGAACAATCACCTAAAGAAGCCCCTATGGTACCAATTACTGTTTTTGCTTTAACTACATTGAGAAACAATGCGATAAATGCAAGCAATGCACAAAGAAATGTTACATAACCAAAGATAGTGTTTTTATTCTTATAATCTTTTATATTCATATATATACCTCCATGTATATTATGACTTCATTATATCTTTTGCTACAACTTTAGTCAATTGAATTAAGGATAATGTCGATGCTATCAGTTATTGATCAAATATACTTTCTAATGGTGATGATGCCCGACATTCGCAGCCCCACTATCACAGTTGCTGTGTTGGCACACTTCATTAGGATAGTCTAGTTGAATGGTAACATGTGTCACCCCGAACTCAGCACATTCTTCATATATTGTTTGTTTTATTTGTTTGATAACAGATATATCTTCTGTATCTACTACCGCATGTAATGAGCACAAAGGAGTTTCGCCATCAAGGGTCCATATGTGAACATGGTGTACATCTGCTACGCCATTAATCTCTTTTAGATGCTTTTCAAACTTTTCTATGTCGAAGTTTTTTGGCACTTTTTCTAAGAAAATATTAAGAATCTCTAATAGGTTCTTTATTGCACAGAAAATAATAAAAGCACTCACCATAATTGTCATAATGGAGTCAATGATTGGCAAATCAAATAGCCACATGAACAAACTGCCTACCAATACAACTATCCAACCAAGTACATCTTCTAGCAGATGTAAGGATACGGTTTTTTCATTGATGCTACGACTTCTAAAAGTCCTTATCACAGCTATACCATTGATAACTACTCCAACTGCTGCCACAATGAATACCCACATACTCTTTATCTTCTCGGGATGGATAATTCTTACAATTGCCCCATAGATCATAAAGGAGCTTCCAATAAGTATCACAGCACACATTAGCAATCCTGCGATTATCGAATACCTTGCATATCCAAAGGTATTTTTCTTATCAGCACCTTTCTCAGATTTTTTTTGTAATACACAAGAAGTCCCTATGGACAAACTATCCCCAAAATCATGTACACTATCACTAATAATTGCATAAGAGTTGGTCAAAATC
This sequence comes from uncultured Lachnospiraceae bacterium, assembly GCA_964368755.1. GTDB lineage: Bacteria > Bacillota > Clostridia > Christensenellales > UBA1242 > CALVZT01. The sequence goes on along the minus strand of CAYJCR010000015.1, from coordinate 2,615 downwards.
CCTGCAACTAATTCAAATATAGAAAAGAATAAGTTGAGAAAAAATGCAAGTACCATATTATTCATCGGTTTATGTGAACCATTATGTTTATCTTTCATTGATGTGCTCCTTCGCGAATGTCAGTATTGTTACTACATGATTATCTGCAAGTGTATAATATGCTTTGTTACCCACTTTTGTACTCTTAACAAGATCATTCTGTTTGAGCACTCTTAATTGATGAGATACTAGCGATTGAGATTCATCTATCGCTGATTGTATATCTCCAACACATTTTTCTCCATCTATTAGAGAAAACAATATCTTCAATCTCGTATAATCAGCCATACATTTTAAGAATGTCTCTATCTTGCAAACCTCACATTTCTTTTTCGCATGGACGCAATGAGTAGAACATTCTATATTTTTAACTTTGTCTTTCATAATTACACTCCTATTATCCATAGTATATGAATACTTGTTCATATTGTCAAGTGTTTTCAACAAAAAAAATAGCAACAATAATTCTTGTTGCTATCATATGCGAGTTAAAGATGTTACATCTCAGGATCTTCATTGCTTGATTTTTTTGAAAAAGCATATGTGTCTTCGCAATCATATGAAACTTCCGTCTGAGTTAAGTCCTTGACCTGACAAAACTTTTCAAAATTACTTTCAAATATCTTCTTCTTAACTCCTGGATCCAAAGCTAAGTCATCGCAAAACTCTTGTGCTTTTTCTTGTGAACCCCAAGGAGCATCACTACCAAATACAACTTTGTCTTCACCTACAGCTTCTATAAGTCTTTGAAATAACTCTGTAGTGGAAGAAACACTTTGTGTCAAATCACTTTCAAAGTATTTATTTGTCTCTTCATTAACTATCTGTCCTGCAAGATAAGTTGGGCTAGTATCAATATACATATTCTTTGAGTTCTTAATAGCTGTCAAAACTTCTGGAGAAAATCTAGCATAGTGAGCAAACATTACGTTACCTTTATATCTCTTCGCAAACTCCAAAATATCTTTTGGGTCATCAGACTCCCCTACACCACAGTGAATAATAAGAGGATACTTTGAATTAAAATTGATTTCAGACATCTTCCTACTACACAAATTGGGATGAACTTTGATACCAAAAAAATCACCTGTATGTTCGCGTTCAAAATAATCTAATTCTCGTTGCATAGTAGTATTGGAAAGAGTTAAGTACAAATATGGAAGTAGGTTCTTCGTTCCAGTTCTTTCGTTCTCGCTCTTACATTTATTGATAAGTCCTTCATTCTCATCATGGAATGGGTCCTCACCTTCATAGAAACAGCTCAACCCTTGAAAACTTACAAATCGCACACCTCTATTCCCATCTGATACTTTTACTTTATCAACCTTATATTTTATTAACTCAGTATTGGACAAACCAAGCCCTCTATATGGGGTACTTTGTTGCACATAATTGAACACTTTTGATCTATATGGATAAGGACTTATTTTTGCAAACGCAGGATAAAGATCCTTCCTAAAAGGATTAAGAAAAACGATAGATTTGTGAATAATATCAGGTTTTTTCGCCAAAAAAGTTTCAAAATTGTAATCATTACCCACAATTACATCGTGACTACCACCCATTACATGGACATGACTATCATTGATAAAAAAAGCCATTCTTACCTCCTATGCGTTGAGTATTTTTGAAAACATTTTTGCATCTACAAGATTGTTTTGATTGTCCACTCCAAACTTTCTCAATATCCCCTCAAATTCAAATCCGCATTTCTCCAACACTCTAACCGAATTAGTATTCATTACTTTGCAAGTAGCGTATATTCTAACAAATCCAACATTTTCAAAAACTTTTAATAATGCTGCCAAAGCTTCCGGCACAATGCCTTTGCCCCAACATTTATGGCTCAAGCAATATCCAAGTTCTCCAGAACGTCTTGATTCGTTAATATCATACAAGCTAATAGAACCAACAACTTCATGATTTTCTTTGAGTTCAATGACCCACTGATAATTCGTTAAACTTTTACTTTCCTCTTCCCATGACTTGCACAATTTCTTAGTCAACTCTACATTTCCGTGTGGATTCCATCTGAGATATTCCGTTACCATAGGGTCGTTTGTCCAGTTACGGAAAGCCTGCTCTGCATCGCTTTCTTTGAAAGCTCTCAACACAAGTCTCTCTGTCTGAATAGTTTTTGTTCCAACATGATTCATAATATCTCCCTCCATTATATAATTATTATACAACAATATCTGATAATAGTCAAGTTATGGCAAATCAATATAAACCCAAATGCCTTAAACAGTCTCTACATCATCTAAGTTAATACCATTCATTACATTTGTTGTAGCATGAGGCAAATTAACGTAGTTGTCAACTATTGGTTCTAGTAATACCAGAACTTCTTGTTCAAAAGGTTTCATCTCTTTGTTTTGACTTTTGTCAAGAGTAATATCCACTCTTGTCTTCGACCACGCGCAAAAGTCAGCTATTTGCAACAAAGGGAGGGTCACCCTGATGCAAAGTTCCACTTTGCGTGTTGCTTCGCAACACAAGGTGGGAGACGGTGGTACCACTCTATTTCCCAACAAAAAAATGGCTTCTGCCATTTTTGGTTGGAATGAGTGGACTCG
>CAYJCR010000014.1:0-20658 GCA_964368755.1 uncultured Lachnospiraceae bacterium | reverse complement strand
TGGCGGAGAGATAGGGATTCGAACCCCAGGAGGCTTTCACCTCAACGGTTTTCAAGACCGCCGCTTTCGACCGCTCAGCCATCTCTCCATATTATGATAAAAAGGGGGATTTGCTTAGGAAGAAAAAGTTCTTTTCTCCTAAGACTTCCACATTTTACTATAACTTCAGATAAAATGCAAGTGTTTTTTTGCTTAAAATTTGGATTTTCTATACAAACAGTACAAAAGAGTTTTTTCTCTTTATAAAGATCTCCTTGTGTCACACTGTTGGCTTACTTTATATTCTTTGCAGAATGAATATTTCTTATAGGACAAAGAAGTGCCAAGATTACTAAACTCATCTTCCTATTTAAAGGCAATCACACAGATCAATGTGTGATTTTTTTGTACAAAAACATATCAAATAGAATGTCATTTTTGTCGCGGTGATGGGAGATAAAGTCAAAAAAGATAATAATATATAATTATTATAAAAATAAAAAATTTGAGTATTGACAAGGGGGTACCCCCGTGTTACACTGACTTTGATTGACAATAAATTAAATAAAAAGGGGGTAAGTATGCTATGGAAGAGCTCTTGCTAAGCAATCCTTATTACAAAATCGAATTGGACACTCGTACTGAACTGTATTATAGTAAGGAAGAAATGCGCAAACTTGCCTCACACGATGAGACTATATTTGTACTCAATGGATTCACTGATGCCTACTATGATTATCTCAAGACTCACAATGGTGTTGCGCCTGCTATACCAGAAGGAGTCACAAGGTTAGAGATATCTGCATTCCAGCATCAGAGCGAACTTCGCGAGATAGTTCTACCTGAGAGTCTTATTAGACTTGACCACTTCGCATTCGCAGATTGTCCCAATCTTAGCAAGGTTAATATCCCAGAGAGCGTCCTTGCTATGGGCAACTATGTCTTCGAGGGCGATAAGAGTCTAACTCACATATCTTTACCTCGCAGACTCAAAGCTTTGTTCCAAGAGCCATTCAAAGACTGCAACCCAGATCTTCTTATTGATGTTATGGGTTATGAGACAATGACTGCTAGGGACTTCGCTCTACCAAATGCATCTCAAAAACACCTTATAGGCAGATTTATCCCTGGATATAGTTTTATGGAGACAGGGACAAAGAAGTTCATCAATATATTCGAAGGCAATCGCGATGGAAGTGATGCAATATATTCTATCGACAACGATCAACTAATTGCTGAGATAATGGCATCTACTGACAATCCTGAGAGCATTCTCAAAGAGAACAAACTTTTCAATTACCTTATATTCAAACATTATCTTTTCCAGCAAGCCCAGACAGGACCAGTTAAGTTCCCTAAGTCTTATATTATCAACAACATAGATGCAAGCAATATCAAAGGTTTTCTTGCCAACCGTAGCAGATGGAATAGTCTTATCAAACAAGCGAAGCAATCGGCTACTCCTGAGAGTTGCGTTGATAATCTTGAGAAGTTGAGTGATTCTCAATCATTATCATTGTTCAAGCTCGCAGTATTATGTGGATTATTCGAAAAAGATGAGGGCATTCGAACAAAAGCGTTCAATCTCATCAAATACAATATACTTCATTCTGCAGAGAACTTCCCTTCGCATCGCAATTACAACAAAAACCTTACCAAAGATCCTCTCAATATGAGAATGGACGAGATAGACAACCTCTTCTCTTCTATCCCACTTGCTATGCCAAATGTTGAGTTCGCCAACTTCTTTAGTCAAAATTACTCAGCCTTTATCGATAAGGCACGTGTGGAATATGCGAATGGTGAGAAGGCGTACATAGCCAAGACTCTTACCAACTTCGGTTACAGCGATGAGCTTGTCAAAGGCAAACTTAGCAAAGGCAGAATGCATGACAGATTCATCGCATATCAGAAGGCAAATAAGACAAATGGCGTCGAAGACCTTAGAGAACTCACAGATAATAGAATGAACTTCGTACAGTTCGTTATAAGTAAGGGCTATGATAGACCTGAAGATCTGAAAGGGGTTATAGCTGACAAGTACTTAGAAGTTGGAGCAAAGTTCTTCCAATACTATTCCGATATCAAAATAATCAAAAGAATATTTGATCAAGTAGAGACTAGCGAAGGTGTTTTGCCATATATCATTTATCCGAGAGACAAGTCAAATATTGAGTTTAGAGATTTGATATTCAACATTTCTAGATATGGTTTGCCAGAAAAATATGATGTCATCAAAGCAGCATTCTCTACTTCAGAAGATGTGCTTGAGCATATGAAATATATCGGCGAGCAACTTACTGACACTCACAATACCAAGTATTCTTACAAAATGATGAAGAAGAGTTCTCCTGACATGCATCTTAGTAGTAACAAACTCGCTATATGCACAGTTGTTACCAACCGTGGAGTTCAGCCATATCTATTTGAGCTTGCTGACCACGAGACTCAAAGAATGGATATTGTACGCAGAACCGAAGATGGCGAAGACCTTGTTGGCAAGACCCGTATGAGAGTAGTAGATACCGAAGAGTATGGCAAATATCTTCTTATGGACAACTTCGAAGTTATGCCTTATGTTAGAGACTCTTTCCCAGAAAAGGAACAAAAAAGAGTATTCAGAGCATTCCTCAATGGAATACAAGACTTCTCAAAGCTATACAACCAATTCAATCCTGATAGACCAATAAGATTTGCAGCACTCGGTACTACTGGCACTTGTACAATCAATCCTACCGTAAGGAAGTTATGCCCTACTATAATAGGAGATGAGACTCTTGTATTACCAGACTACTTCGCATATAAGAACAATGCCGGTGGCGAGCAGAACTATCTCGGCACGCCAGAAGATGATGATATGACAATAGCTTCTTTGGAACAGAAACCTGCAACTATATCTATATCAGATCTAAAGATATCAGGTGGACAAGGAGATGAATAAGATGAGTACCAACACCCAAACTATTGCCTCCAAAATGAAAGAACTTGCCTCACAATATCAACTACAAATCGAATCTCTCGAACGTGCAATTAAGAAACTTGCTGACCCACGACTTAGCACAGAAGAAGAGGAAGACATCTTGGGCGAGATCAAAGTTATCAACAATGACCTTACGAAGATAAAACTAAAACTCCAATCCATCGAGACTAAGATAAAATAACATAAAAAGAGCATTCCTTGTAGAATACTCTTTTTTTATACCTAACACCAAGATAGTCAGTTCCTGATAATAATATATGTGAGGTAGGCAGCATAACAACATACATACATTATACCCTCTGCTCTTGTTATCATATGGTTGCGTTTCCAACAAGATATAGCAAGCAAGAACATCGACACAAGCATTATCGCCATATCTATGAACAAGTGTTGACTTATTGCCATAGGATTGACCGTACCTACTAACCCTAGTATTAAGCAACAGTTGAATATACATGACCCAATAATATTGCCCAGTCCTATATCAACTTGTTTTTTCTTAATGGCAACAACTGATGTAACAAGTTCAGGCAGACTTGTACCCATTGCTACGACAGTAAGACCTACTAGAGACTCGCTCATACCGAGTTTGAGTGCAAGGAACTTAGCTGTCGACGACACAAACTCCCCTCCTGCTATTACTCCGGCAGTACCCACAATAAGTAGCACAAGCAATACCCAAATATTATCAAGGTATTTCTTCTTGACAGGCTCTTCTATTGCTGGGAGTTCTTTGGCTTCTTTTTTGAGGACAGAGATTTTTTTCTGACTGTCTTGCACAAGTTCATCTACTGTTATTACAGCGTTCTCATCAGGCGGATTGATCGAAAACATCGGCTCTGAGACAAACTTCTCATCTTTGCGATTGATAACAATCGTATTGATTGTAACATACATGTACACTGCAAGCAAAATCAATAGCACAATTGACTCTGCTCTACTAACAACATTGCCACTTGCGTTATCAAAAATAGAATCGGCAGCAAATACAAACAATACAAGTCCACTTAGTAGCATGAATGGGATATCTATCTTACGACTAGTCTTCTTGATAGATATTGGTAGAATAATAGCACTAATTCCTAGTATCATAAGTATATTGAATATATTTGATCCAATAACATTGCCTACTGCAAGGTCATTGCTACCTCGGATAGAAGAAACAACGCCAACAGCAAGTTCCGGCAAGCTCGTACCCATTGCTACAACGGTAAGACCGATGATAAGTGGCGAGATGCGGAACTTCTTCGCTATACCACTAGCCCCGTCTACAAAAAAATCTGCGCCTTTGATCAAAAGCACAAGTCCTATTAACAAAAATAATATGTTAAGAAATATTGCCATAACGTATCCCTTTTTTTCTATATCAATTTAATACAATTGATAAAAAAAAGCAAACAAAAACAGCACTATAATATAAGTGCTGTCATTTTGTTATTATTAAGCAATTATTTCTGCATTTTGTTTAGAGAATTGGCTATTGTATAACTCGCTATAGAATCCGTTCTGCGCCATAAGTTCTTTGTGCGTGCCTTGTTCTATAATATTGCCATTCTTCATTACAAGTATAAGGTCTGCATTCTTGATAGTTGACAATCTATGGGCTATAACAAAACTTGTTCTACCCTTCATCAATCTATCCATTGCTTCTTGTATAAGCACTTCTGTACGAGTATCGACAGAGCTAGTTGCTTCATCAAGTATAAGCATTGGAGAGTTCTGCACCATTGCTCTTGCTATGGTCATAAGCTGTCTCTGACCTTGACTTAGACTACTGTCTTCGCTGAGTACCATATCATAACCATTAGGCAATGTCTTGATATAGTGATCAACATTGGCAAGCGCACAAGATTGCTCAATCTCTTCATTCGTTGCATCTGTTCTACCAAAGGCGAGATTGTCTCGAATAGTCCCCTCGAATAACCATGTATCTTGCAATACCATACCAAATAGCGACCTCACATATTCTCTCTTCATATCTTTTGTAGATACGCCATCTACAAGTATGTCGCCACTACCCGTCTCATAGAATCTCATAAGAAGATTGACGATCGTTGTCTTACCTGCTCCAGTTGGTCCTACTATTGCTATCTTCTGTCCTGGCTTTGCTATTGCACTAAAGTCATGAATAACTTCTTTAGATTCGGTATATCCGAAGTTGACGTTACGGAACTCAACTTCACCTCTTACCTTATCAAGAGTCTTGACCTTCTCATACTCGTTCTCTTGCTCTTCTTCTTCAAGGAACTCAAATACCCTCTCCGAAGCCGCCGCCGTACTCTGTAGTGTTGCAGCAATAGACGCTATCTGTTGAAGTGGCTGGTTGAACAACTTGATATAAATCAAGAAGATAGGTATCGCTGCTACCGATGCCATAGATCCCGTTGTAATAGCACCAATCGCTCCCACTACGCATACAAGAGCATATCCCAAGTTGCCAACAAAGTTCATAACAGGCATCATAAGTCCTGACAAAAATTGTGACATAAATGAGTTCTTATACAACTCTTTGTTGATCTTGTCGAACTTTTCTTCAGCATTCTTCTCGCCGTTGAAGACTTTGACAACTGTATGTGCAGAATAAATCTCTTCTATATGACCATTTATCTCACCGAGTTTGTCTTGTTGACGTTTGAAATACTTCTGTGAGAACTTGACAATCATCAATACTAAGAACATCGATACAGGAAGAGTTGCTATAACTATAAGCGTGAGTTTCCAGTTGATCGTGAACATCATTATAGGTACACCAATAAGCATCGTTATTGAAGTAATAAGTCCACTAAGACTATCACTCAAAGTCTGACCAATGACATCGACATCATTTGTTACACGAGATAATGTGTCGCCATAACTATTGCTATCGAAGTATTTGAGTGGCATTCTATTGATCTTGCATGATATATCACTACGAAGTTTTTGTGTAACACCTGCTGTCACACCTGACATAATGAATCCCTGAATATATGAGCAAGCCGTACTCAATATATATAGAATAATAAGCCATATGCCATACTCTGTGATTTTGGCAAAATCGATTGGAACACCAAATCTCTCAAAGCCTGCAAATATCTCTTGGAGCTTGAACGCAATTCTTGGTCCAAAAATATTGAATAATGTGCCCGCTATAGCAAGTACCATAGATACGCATATAAGTATATAATATGTCTTAACTTGCTTAAATAACTTCTTTATACTTCTAAAAAAGTGTTTTGGCTTAGCGCCAACTTGCATTCCCATAGGCATCTTGGGAGTTGTTTTTTCGTTCTTACTCATTATACCAACTCCTCCTTGCTTAGTTGAGAATATGCAATCTCTTGATATACCTTGCAATTCTTCAACAATTCTTTGTGAGTACCTTCTCCGACCATCTTACCTTTATCAAGCACGATTATCTTGTCGGCATCCATAATGGTACCTATTCTCTGAGCAACTATGAGGTTAGTAACATGCGAAGTCTCTTTTTTCAATGCTTCTCGTAGAGCTTTGTCTGTCTTATAATCAAGGGCAGAAAAGCTATCATCGAATATGTATATCTCAGGATTCTTGATAATGGCTCTTGCTATAGACAATCTCTGTCGCTGTCCACCAGAGACATTCTTGCCCCCTTGTGATACATGATAATCTCTACCATTCTCTAATCTTCCTACAAAGTTGCTTGCCTGAGCGACTTTGAGAGCCTTCTTGATCTCTTCATCAGTAGCATCTTCTTTGCCATAACGAATATTGTCATCAATAGAGCCACTAAATAACACACCCTTCTGTGGGACATAACCAATCTTATCGTTAAGGTCGGCTAACTTATAATCTTTGACATTGACTCCGTCAAGCAATATCTCTCCATCTGTTGCATCATAGAACCTTGGTATCAAGTTGATAAGTGTACTCTTACCACTACCTGTAGAACCGATGAAGGCTACTGTCTCTCCACGATTTGCCTTGAATGTAATGTTCTCCAAGACATACCCTTCGGCATCTGGATATTTGAAGTTGACATTACGGAACTCAACTTCGCCAACAACTCCATTATCCTCAACGGCATATTCGCCATCATGTATCTTAGTCTTTGTGTTAAGTACTTCTAATATTCTTCGGGCAGACACTGATGCTCTTGGAAGCATAATGAATAGCATTGCTACGAACATAAAACTCATAAGTACTTGTATCGAGTATTGACTAAACTGCGTAACAACACTATAACTTGTCACAGCATCTCTTAGTAGGTATGAGCCAACCCAAAGAATCGCAAGTGACAACCCATTAATTATAAGTGTCATTCCTGGCATAATGATCGAACCCATACGATTGGTGAATAACGTTGTCTTAGTAAGATCTTTGTTGACAACATTGAACTTGTCTTCTTGTATCTTCTCAGCGCTATATGCTCTTACAACTCTTATACCGGTAAGATTCTCTCTAGTCACACCATTGAGCTTATCTGTCAACTTCTGTATGGTCTTGAACTTTGGCACTACTGTTAGAAGTATTGTTAGAACAAGGGCTATCATTATGGCGATTGCAATGCCAGTTGTAAGGGTCAATTGCATGTTGAGATTAACTATCTTGACCACGGCCATTATTGCCATTGTAGGGGCATATAAAGCCATTCTAAGCATCATTCCCATCACTTGTTGGATCTGTGTAACATCATTTGTTGACCTTGTGATAAGGCTTGGTGTAGAGAACTTGTTCATCTCTTCTAACGAGAAGCTTCCAACTTTGGCAAAAATATCGTGTCTTACACGTCTTGCAAGTCCCGTTGCAACAAAAGATGCAAGGACACTTGTAGTCATTGTAATAGCAACAGAGCCAAGTACAATACCAATCATTATACCACCCTTCTGCCAAATAAGTGCCTTAGTTGCAACTACTCCAGGGTTCGTAAGTACACCTATAATACTACCCATATACTCTGGGAGTTTGAGTTCTATCCACACTTGGAATACCGTAAGCGCTAATATACAAGTCGCTATTATCCAGTCGTACCAAGTGAATCTTCTCATCAATCTGAACATATGATTATATTTCTCCTTTACTCATATATCAATGCTTGCAATGCAAGACATCTACAATACACAATATACTATTATATGCATGTGTTATACCTTATCAACAATCTTTATTTTTTTATACAAAAAGTTATTGTTCGCAGTCAAAAATAGCACTGAATATAGAATATTCCATACTTTCTTGACTGTCAACTATTTGACAAAGATTAAGGCAAATAGTATCTATTTGTACTGCAAATATTTGTTTTTTTGTACTTTATGTGATACACTAATATCTGATTAGGAGTAATGTATGAGAAAGAAGTTTATCAAAAACCCAAGAATGACATCAATGTACATTGTATCGGGCTTGACCGGACTATTATCAATGATATTCTTAGCGTGCCCTTGCACAAAACAAGTTTTTGAGGGTTTCTTTATAACAAATAGTGCCTATCTATGTATAGATTTTGCATACAATATATTTATTACATTGTCTTCAGTATTGTTAATACTTGTTATCATACTATCAGCAATGTTATTCGCAATAGGTATAGCAGGATTCTTCTATAGCGAAGAGTATAACAAAAAAGATAAGTTCTACAGTCTTATCAATGGCGATACGATACTTATCATTATGTCTGCAATGTTACTATTCACCATAGGCTCGACCGTACTTATATACTTTGGCATCAAAGGCGGCAATATTGCTCTCGATATGTCTCCATACCTTGGTATAGGCCTTGCTACCTGCTCACTAGTAGCAGAGATAATATTGTGGATGATAGAACTTAAGGCCCACCCAAGAGCCAAGAAAGACAAGAAAAATGTTGAGCAAAAAGCATTCAACACTACACAGGATTTGAATAAAAAACTACAGTCACGTATGGGTACCAAGATAAGATAATGATAGAAAATAGCTTTACAGCTATTTTTTTTGTGCGCACACAACAAAGACTTGCCACAAAAAAAGATAAGGACTAGCCTTATCTTATTGTTCACATATTCTATCTAATTGCGCAGTAAGTAGATACTGAAGTCCTCTTCTTCTTAATAAACTCTGCAAGTCCAAGATTGAGTAATACAACTCCTATTACACCAACTGCAATCGAGGCCCACATAAGCGCTTTGTTCGTAAAAGTCAAACTATTATCTTGTGGGTTATTGATGTTATAATATACAGTCACTTCTTGATCTTCGTAATAGAACTTACTGGTATAGACATTGGAAGAATAGAAATACTCCCTGTCCCCTACTTCAAACTCTACTATTGGAGAATAAGTGTATGACTCATACCCATCGTCATCATAAGATACACTAACCTTGACTTCGACAACCTCACCAGTAGTCTCTGCCCAATCCTTCATCTTAACAATCTTGATGCAATACCCAAATAATAGTCCGAATGCAACAACTATTATTATCGCACCTATTATCGTAAGAAGAAGACCTGCGCCCTTACCCCTTACAACAACGCCTGTAGTAACACTTGGAGAATCATCTATATACATTCCTCTTCTATGTCTACGTACAGACCCACGTCTAATAGGAGGCCTTGGTCTTGGTTCATGTCTATTGGGACGGTCATATCTCATATTTCACCTCACAATATATTATACGTATTCAATATATCATAACAGACAATATTTGACAAATGTTGTGTATAAAAAAGTCACAAGAATTATTTCTTGTGACTTATATAATGATTATATTGTATTATGAATCAGAAACCATCAATAACATTACAACATAGTATACTTGTGGTCCATTTGTTATCTTCAAAGATATACTTGGCATGTCCATAAATCCTTCAATAGCAACAATGCCGTTAGCAGTATATGGGGTTGTTGTTGCTTCGCCTGATAGCATATTGAAATGTGCAATCTCAATTATGCTTTCACTCTCTACGTTTAACTTAACATTGTTAAGGAATCCGTCATCCCCATCTGGAGCAATTGCACCAGCGATAACGTCGCTATCTAGCACATATATAGCTATAAGATTCTCAGGGAACATACAAGGATCCAACTCTGAAGTAGTAGTCATGCCAGTAGGCAAATCTACGCCGCTTATAGCACTAACATTGTATTTGCCAGTAGTTTCATTTAATTCTATATATCCTAGAGCATCGCCGGTTGCTTTGCCATCTAAATCAATTGCATAGAAACAGTTTGGCTTTGAACCTCTATCAACATAGTAATATGTGCTACCGAACTTAGCATAATCAAGAAGCCTTGCATCTTCTGCGGCATACACACCACCGAATGCGGTCTCTTCATCGATTATAGCTAAGTCATATGAAGTTTCTGCAACAAGCTCATCATCGGCTTTAGAATATACACCTATATTCAATGTGGTAGTAGCTACATCTTCAAGATCTTCTACAAGTACTACTTTGCAGTCTGCCCCAAAATCCTCGCTTATCATATAGAAATGATAATACATAGTACCAGCATTTGTAGTAAGTATTGGCATCAAGACAACTTTTGATGTATCAGCCGCAACTGGAGTATCAGACCCATCATCTATCATTATAAGGGTTTCTCCCATAAGATTAGCCGATATATTTGCCTTAATATATTTAGCTCCATCACCTTCTTCCCAAGCCTCACCAGTACTATTGAAGAAATCATAGTCGGCAATTGTGTCGATCATAGTTGCATCATAACCTTCTGCGGACATACCAACACTAAAGTCGCCCGTGAATGTTGGGAGATATGGATTATATGCATCGACAAATATCTTTACAGCATCTTCTCTTCCTTCAGCGTTCATCTCAAATACTTTGATAGGAGAAGTTGTTACTTTGACAGTATATACTTTCTCAATAACAGGCTTACCGCTTGCTGTTGCTTCTATCGTTATAGTGAATGTCTTCTGAACACCTGCTGGAGCTGTAATATATACATGACCATATTCATCTATTGCATATCCTTCTCCAGCATAAGTGACTTTAGCTCCTGGATTAAGGGTCTCTACGATCAACTCCTCGCCATTGTGACATTCCAATACACATTCGTCATTTGTAAATACAAGGTTCGATTTCTTACTTTCAAGATTCTCGATCATAATCTTAGCATCAAGTACTTCATCGATAACTGGTACATATTGGTAACCATCATCATTTTCATCATACTCAACAAACTTAAATACATAAATATAATACTTAGTACCACTATCAGTCGTATATGGTACTCTTATCTCGAATAAATCATTGCCGATTGAAGTAATAGTTGCAGATCCCACTACATTGTTATTACTATCTTTGACTGAAAGGGCATTAGGAATGTTAGTTGCTTTCAAAGCCGAATACTCTGGAGAATATAATATTTGCCCAACATCTGAGTTATAGAGTTGAGTAACAGAAGTATCGCCATAAAATAATCTGTATGATTGATTTTCAGCAATTGTTTCACTTCCATCATATGCTATCCTATAAATATAGACTGGGAAAGCAAGTTCATTATTAAAGTGAGCTTCGTATACATTGAGTCCGACAGCTGGACTAACTGAACTATAATTGTCGAAATAATGAGTACCTTTCTTGATTGTATATTCGTTTGTCCCATCAAGAACTCTAGTTATAGATATCGAACTTTTTCTAACAAAAGCAACTTTGCCAGGATAATACCATTCCCAATTGTCTTGGTCTTGGAAAATCTTGATATTCTCATCTATTCCATAGTTCCAAGTGATTTTATGGTTAACATAACGAATTATCTTACTTGTACTATCTTTGACTATAACAGTAAGAGTATTGTCGCCGAAGTCGAATGGAAGAGTGTTTTCGTTGTATACATATTTGTATCCATTGATATATACTTCACCAGTATAACCTTCATCCATGACAAGATTAACGTTCTTTATCTTATCACTTGAACTATAATTGTCATACTCTATTACCTGCTCAGTATCATCAGGATCTCCCTCTTCTATTACTGACAACTTCTTAATAAAATTGTTAAGGGTTATTTGTATACCAAACTCTTGAACTTTTTCTTCGTCAGTATTATAAACTTCAAAATGGTAATAACTATTTTCTCCTTGTGTGATATCCATAGTAGATCCGATTTCTTCTTCATCATATACGACAGTATATCCACTAAGAGTTGGGAATGTAATGGTAACAGTTTCTTCTTCAAGGAGCTTAATGTTAACAGTATCATTATCTCTGTTTACACAATAATCGATGTCACCAATTTCGATAAATATAATAGGATAAGCAGCACCTGGTTCACTACCAATGTTAATATCAAATTCCTTTATCTCATACTTATCTAAATTGGTTGGAGTAAATACTGCTACATATGTAGATTGTCCCGCAACAAGTAAGGCTGTTGGATCCTTCCAAGCAACTGTACCAGCAACAACATTATCATGATTCTCAGTCTCATGCGCATTTGGAGATTCTATAGTCAATATGCTAAGAGGAGTCCCTGCGCGATATCCATAAGCACTTGCCGAAGCATATACAGAATATGCTATCTTATTGACAACTACATCGTAATGCCCAAAGTAGTCGTTGTAATCTTCTATCGTAGCCTTGAACCATATATCATATTCTCCAGCAGCAGTGAATGCAGGTAGATCTGCTGTATATGTTCCATTCGCTGTACTACAATATGTGATAACAGGCTCCAAAGCTGGATCACCCTTCGTGCAAACAACTTTCAAAGTTTGAGCTGACCCTGTGTATGTTAGTTGAGCTTTTTCCTCTTCGAATTGTAGTGCAGACGCGTCACTATATTGAAGATCGAAGTCTGAACTTGCAAAAGATTCTTTTGCAGGATCGGCAACAAGAACATATACTGAGATATTCTCTACAACTACGTAGTTGTTAGTATCTGGGCAGTAATTTACTTTATATTCTTGAAGTCCAGCAGTTGTAGGTGCTATTGTACCATCTACCCAACTGAATCCACTTGGCAATGTAATATCGCTAAGAGTATTTCCAATATCAATAGTAAGATTGGTTGGGGCTCTATAGCTTGGAGTTGCTTTGTCTATAAATAGTTTGATCGTTCTAGTAGCAGTATCCTCACCTGTTGCCCATTTGTAGTTAACCATATCGCTAAGTGTAATAACTACATCATATTGTCCAACAGCTGTTCCACCAACATTAGTTGTGATTGTATATGGGGAATGGTCAGTATTCATAGTGCTGACTTGGACTTCTCCGTTGTAATCTTTGTGTCCAGCATTCTCTGGAACCGTAACCAAAGCTCTAGTGATTGTGAAAGATAAAGTCTTAGTTGGAGAATCATCACTTATTGCCCATTTGTAGTTAGGTCTTACAGTAAGAGTAACAGTGTATGATCCTGCATTGATACCACCAGCATTGGCTGTAACAGTATACTCTGTTGTATCTTGCAAGTCGCTGACAAGTGCGCTACCTGTATAAGCCTTACTTCCGGCATCGGCTGGAGCGGTTGCAATTGCCTTGTCTATAACAAAATCAACCGTAACAGTCATCTCAGGATATGCATTTGTAGCAGGTGCTGTTGCAAGCATAGTATACTCTCCAGCATCGCTTGGCTTAGTAGTAGTATATGTGCTATCATCAGCGCCTTTGACTTTGTATTTGAAAGTCACAGTACCACTCTTTGCTGCACCTACTGGTGTACTTGCAGTAGCACCGTATGTCCAACCAGCAATACTTGGGTTGGTTGTCCAAGCATTGGTACCAACAGCTACTGTTACGTTGTAACTAAACTTAATTGTTGTATCTTTGTTATACTTAACAACAATCTCGTATGTACCAGCAGCATCTTTGTTATACTTTGAGAAGTCTACTACATAATCTGTTGCAGTAGCTGTCTTAGCAGTATAATCATATGTAATACCTGTTGATGAGAAATCCATAGTGGAGTCATCATCAAACTTGAGTTCTACCTTGACGGCGTCACCAACAATAAAGTTCTCCCCTACAAGAAAATTTGTTACCCCCCCCGAACGTCTATTGACTTAGGCTTAGGGTCATCCTTTCCACCACAAGCAACCATTGCTATAGCACATGGCACTATGATAAGTAGTAGGAGCAAACATTTGAAAACTTTTTTCATCTTCATACCTCCGTATTATGAGTTTAGTATATCACGGTATTTCAAAAACTTACAAACAAAAATGGGCAACTATATTTTTTATTGTTCAATATCGACAAAATTATTCTTACCTCTAACTTTCCCTTGACAAGCATTTTTCTTTTGATAACAAAAAAAACCGTTCTTTATCAACGGCTTTTATTTATGAGTCTATGTATCTTGCTGGCATTTACTCTCCAAGTCTTGACAAGGCTAGGATATGTCAATTTATTCTCTACCTGGTCGAAGTCTATCCACATCAGATCGTGAGTATCGGTGCTATCATTATCAGAATGGCCATTGTCCCAAGCAATATACATATAACATTCACATTCTTCTCCATAAGATGTTGTGTATCTCTCTATGTATGGCTCATGATCAGCGATGATACAATCACGCTTAGTCTCTTCAGCCGTCTCACGCACTGCACATTCCTCGGCTGTCTCGCCCTTCTCGACGTGACCTTTGGGGAATGAGTAATCGTTGCGATAATCTCTATATATAATGCCGACTTTGTGAGAAAGTCGATCAATAAGTATACAACCTGCCTTTTGTGTAGCCATATATTATATCTCCTAATTATAGATATAATACATATCCTATTATACTTTTGTCAATCTTTGAGCATAATCAAAGTAACAAATATTTTTGATATAATTTTTCTATCAATTTGGATATTGTTTTTTAATTTTTTTGTTCAATATGATAACAAAAACATTAGACATTTTGATATCCAAATGCTAAACTACATACGTTCAATAACTATATTAGGGGGCAAATATGAATTATACATCTGAAGTCGACAATATGTGCGTAGTAAGAAAGGGCGTTGACCACGGCCCTGCTCCTATTCCTGAGGAAGCCAAATGGGTCAAAGCTAAAGAAATCAAAGATATATCTGGATTCACACACGGTATCGGTTGGTGTGCTCCTCAACAAGGTGCATGCAAGCTCACTCTCAATATCAAGAACGGCATCATCGAAGAGGCTCTTGTTGAGACTCTTGGTTGTTCTGGTATGACACACTCTGCTGCAATGGCTAGTGAGATACTTATCGGTAAGACAATACTAGAAGCTCTCAATACTGACCTTGTATGCGATGCTATCAATACTGCTATGAGAGAGTTATTCTTGCAGATTGTTTACGGCAGAAGCCAATCAGCTTTTTCTGAGAACGGATTATCTATTGGTGCCGGGCTCGAAGATCTTGGCAAAGGTCGCCGTAGCCAAGTAGGTACTTGTTACAGTACTAAGATCAAAGGACCTAGATATCTAGAATTGTCCGAAGGTTATATTACCAAAGTTGGACTCAATGAAGAGAATGAGATCATTGGATACGAGTTCGTTAACCTTGGCAAGATGATGGACAATATCAAGAAGGGCATTGAGCCACTTGAAGCAATAAAGAAAGCTAGTGGCAAGTATGGTAGAATGCAAGATGCAGTCAAGACCATTGACCCAAGAGAAGAGTAAGATAGAAGGGGAATGAAGAAGATGTTCGAAAGTTATGAAAGAAGAATAACCCAAATCAACAAATTACTTAATGAAAATGGTATCAAAGACCTCAATGAAGCAAAGAAATTGTGTGACAATCTTGGAGTAGATGTTGCTGGTATAGTAAGAGGCATACAACCAATATGTTTTGACAATGCGTGCTGGGCATACACAGTAGGTGCCGCTCTTGCAATCAAACGTGGAGTCAAAAAAGCAAGTGAAGTCTCCAAATGCATCGGCGAAGGTCTACAATCATTTTGTATCCCAGGCTCTGTTGCTGATGATAGAAAGGTAGGCTTAGGCCACGGCAATCTTGGTGCAATGTTGCTTAGCGAAGACACAGAATGTTTTGCATTCCTTGCAGGTCACGAATCCTTCGCTGCTGCAGAAGGTGCGATAGGTATCGCCAACAATGCCAATAAGGTTAGACAAAAACCTCTTAGAGTCATCTTGAACGGACTTGGCAAAGATGCTGCTCAGATCATATCTCGTATCAATGGATTCACTTATGTTAGGACTGACTTCGACTTCGCTACTGGCAAAGTCAGAATAGTCAAAGAGATCGCATATTCCAAAGGCGAGAGAGCCAAAGTACGATGCTATGGTGCCAACGATGTAAGAGAAGGCGTAGCCATCATGCATCTTGAGAATGTTGATGTATCTATCACAGGTAACTCAACTAATCCAACAAGATTCCAACATCCAGTAGCAGGCACTTATAAGAAAGAAAGACTTGAACAAGGCAAAAAATACTTCTCCGTAGCAAGTGGTGGTGGTACAGGCAGAACATTACATCCTGACAATATGGGTGCTGGTCCTGCATCATACGGTATGACTGATACTATGGGAAGAATGCACAGCGATGCACAATTCGCTGGGTCATCATCAGTTCCTGCCCACGTTGAGATGATGGGCTTGATCGGTATGGGCAATAACCCAATGGTAGGAGCAACAGTATCCGTATCAGTCGCTATTAGCGAAGCAATGAATAAGTAATACAAACAAATACAAGTAAGCACTTTTTATAGAAGTGCTTTTTTGTACCCTCAAATAAGTGTACTGTCGCCATACTATTATCTCTAAAAAAAATTACAAGACAAAGTATAATACATAGTAGACAGACAAGTAGATATGCCATGTTTGGTTGTGCAAAGAAATATGTTTGTGTTACACTATTAATAAATAAAAGGAAGAACAAGAGTGGAACTTCATAACGATATTATATTTGTTCGACACGCAGAGAATGTTTGCGATGAGAGTATAGATAATGCGCTTTTGCCATTAAGCGAGACAGGTGTCCAACAAGCACAACATGTAGCTAAGTTGCTAGACAACGCATTTGATGTTGTGTATTGTTCAACATCTTTTAGGACACTAGCAACTGCCAAGATAATATCTGGATCTCTAACTCCACAACAAGATGCAAGGCTCCTCGAACGTGGTTGGGGCAATTCTAGCTCCGATGGGAATGAGACCGATGATGAAGCAAGGACAAGAATAAGCGAGTTTTTGTCTTCAATAGACAATCTTTATGATAACAAGCGCATTCTCATAGTCACTCATGGCGCACTTATCAAACTCGCCCAAGATGTAATAGAAAATAATATTTCTCCACGTTCAAGGGTCAACAACTGTATGGTTGTCGAATACTCTTGTGGGACCAAAACTATATACAACAACTCACAAAACGTTCAAGAAATAGTTAATTCTTAGTTAATTTGTCTAAATTTTCACAAAAAATAATTCAAAAGGCAAAAAGGTGAAGTAATGAATATTGACAAAATTATCGCAAAAAGACGCAGTACAAGGCGATTCAAAAGGAATGTTATAACAAAACGTTCTATTCTCCAAATACTTAATAGCGCAAGGCTCGCTCCCTCTGCTAAGAACAGACAGCCATGGAAGTTCCTTGTCTGCGATGACAACACAAGATTGAAATGTGCAGACATAATGGAAGCGTGGCAAGATTCTCATCCCGAGCGAATGACGAGCATATCCCCTACTGCAAGAGCAATGCGCCAAGCACCCGTACTTATACTATGTTTTAAGGACAGCGATGACGAGTTCTATAGAAGCGATACATTATCAATAGGTGCAGCCATAGAGAATATGTTGCTCAAAGCAACTTCACTCAATATCGATTCGCTATTCATATGCGACATAACATACCCGGATCAAGAAATATCTAAACTCTGCAATACCGACCTAGAACTATTCGCAGGTATCGCTCTAGGCATATCTGATGAACAACCTTGCAAAAAGGCTTTGAAAACTATGGATGAAATAGTAACCTTTTTATAATTATTACGCTTGGGGAGAAATCAATCATGGAAGATAATATAATACAATTGAAGAACAAACTCTCGTTAAAGATATCAGATGTCAAACTTAACAAGCGTAACAGAAAAAAGAACGGATATAGCATCCGTTCTTTTTATTAAATATTATTGACCAATCAAATAATTGCTCTTGGCTGCGGTCTTATCCAAATTAACAATTGGTTCATATAGTTTTGAATCAGGATATATGTGTTGGTAGTATTGAGGGAGTTGAATCTCTGGATCAATTCTCCTCATTTGCCTTAAAGTAAGGGGATTCTCAAATCTTTGCACATTTTCCAACTTCAAAGCATAGCACATATATGAGTTTTCAAAATAATCAATTATTTCTTGTTTGTCCCTTCGGATGTTATATCCCGTCCGCATCAAAATGTCATCAACAGAACCTTTCAATATGTCACTCACTTCAAAGGAACCGATGATCGCCTTATCTTCTTTTGCAGAATAGACATATATTTTTTTATTCATATCACATAATTTTAATGGTGATTTTCTGAACTCATATTCTTTTGTTCCATCAAAGATTTGCCTTGCATAATAACTCATTATTGATATTATAGTTATTGGCTTGTTAATTGTACTATTTTTATTGTTCCAAATATCCATTATATACTAATTCCTTCGATTTTTCGTTATAAAGCCCTTCAACTATTTGCGTTTGTTTCCAATCATACTTACTTATTAGTTTTTCAAACATAGGCAATTTATAATCAGCAATTGTAATCATAGGTTTGGTTGTATCGAGAATCTCCATAGACTTCTCTACCAAAGCTGTCCCTACTCCTAAACCTCTTGCATCTGGACTAACAAATAATGTACAAATTTTCTTTTCTACTTCATCATCTTTAATAAATGAAGTTCCAAGGATTTTGCCGTCAGTATCACTAGCATAAAGAATGTCTCTTCCAGAATTGGCTTGTAAAGTTTCCGGCAAATGTTTTTTATAAAACCAAGTTTTGTGCTTGGGATAGTCTTCACATATAAAATCAGTCATATCATATAAACTATCGCAGATACTAATAACTTTTTCACGTTGCATTCCTTGTGAAAGCAACTCTTTTATCGATGTGATATTTATACTACGATTTTTCATCAATTTTCTCCTACAATTTTTGAACTTTTATTGCAACAACACCATATTTTTTTTCATCATCTTTTGTATAAAACTGATGATAAATATCAATTGTCTCCGACTTTGTCTCTTTATCAAAACCTATTTTTTTAAGTGGTAATGTATCTGCCATTTCTGCAAAAGTGTCAAAATATATCATATCTTTTACTAATACATTAAATTGTTCGATTAGTTCAGGCTCTTTCTTGAATATTATCACATCTCCGACATCTATTAACTGTCTTTTTTCATCATTAAGCCTTATTTCATATATTTTCTCGCCATTTTTAATCTTTTCATAATATATTGCCCTCAGTTTCATTTCATGTTTCATCTTGATTTCTCCTAATTTTTATTTATAATTGGTGTTCTTTGGCAGATTCGAACTGCCGGCCTTTCCCTTAGGAGGGGAACGCTCTATCCAGCTGAGCTAAAAGAACATGGCTACTATCATATACTTAATTCTGATTTGTCTTTTGTTACACTGATTAACAATACGAAGTATATCATAACAAGCTACATTAGTCAATTTATTAACAAAACCCGTTTGATAATATTATTGCTATTGTTGCGTCTTAAAGGAAATGATTGACAATGAGGCTGTATGCTTGTAGAATAAAAGTATCAAAAAGCATATAACAAGTTGTTATTATATAATAATATAACATACACCTTAGATGTCCTATTCAAACACAAACAAAAGGAGAAAAGTATGAAAAAAGTTATCAGATTGCTACTCATAGTTTTGCTTATGATACCTCTGATGTTTTTTTCTGCCTGCGGTGATGATGAAGAGACTCCTCCATCAAGTTCTTCTCAGCAAGAACAACCAAGCCCAGGCACTCCTTCTGAATCAGAGGATCCTGAAGATCCAGAAGGTCCGGGCGAACCAGAAGTCAAACAATATACTATCAAATGGGACTTGGGTTACAATAGCAATATTACATCTGATGTTGTGAATGAGGGCTCCTCTGTCAGCAAACCTCAAGACCCTACTCGTGATGGATATACTTTCGAAGGCTGGTTTGTACCAAAGACAGGTGTAGGGTTAGTTGAACAAACTTTTCCATTCGTAGCATCTCGCAATGTAACTATATCGGCAAAGTGGAGAGTTATAACTTATACTATTACATATAATCTTCCTTTTGCATTCAATCCTATGTTCCGTTCATATTGTGTTGAGACTAGTACAACTTCCCTTCCTGTAGCTACAACAACCTCTGCAAATATGGGATACACCTTTGAAGGTTGGTACGAAGATGAAGATTATCTTATTCCAGCTACCGAAGTCCGAAAAGGTAGTACTGGTAACAAGGTATTCTACGGTAAGACAAGTGTCATCAACTACACAATCTCTTACACACTCAATGATGGAATCAACCATCCCGACAATCCGGCTAGTTATACGGCTATCGGTGGCAATATAACTTTGCTTAATCCTACTCGTGATGGATATGCATTCGATGGTTGGTTTACAAAAGCAGATTTTTCGGGAACGCCTTTGAGTATTTTATATGCAAGTCGTAGAGCCAATGTCAGCCTATATGCGAAGTGGAGTCTTGCAACTTATACTATTCAGTATTTCCTTATATGTTGTCAGCGTTGTAATTATTACTTAACACGTTAACAAAGTACCTCTCCGAATCTATTGGAGACAAGGACGTTACTATTACTTCTACTCCACTTG
>CAYJCR010000013.1:0-20686 GCA_964368755.1 uncultured Lachnospiraceae bacterium | reverse complement strand
AAGACAAGTTTAGGACAAACTTGTCTTTTTTTTGATAAAAATGTAAAAAATCGTTATATTATTACAAAAAAATATATTTTTTGTAGAGTTCTAACACTTATTATTTCAAATCTATTATCTTCTCCCAAGGGAACTGTTCTCTACCAAAATGCCCATAGCATGCTGTCTCTGCATATATTGGTCGGAGAAGATCAAGTTCTTTGATAATATTATCAGGGCTGAAGTCGAAGTTGTGAGATATGATCTTATTCAACTCTTTTTGAGATACCTTCTCTGTGCCAAAGGTGTTGATTTCGATTGATAGAGGGTGTGCTAGTCCTATGCCGTAACTTACTCCTATCTCACACTTATCGGCAAGATTGTGAGCGACAATATTCTTGGCAACGTATCTAGCGTAGTATGCACCACTTCTATCGACTTTGGTTGCGTTCTTCGAACTAAAGCATCCACCACCGACACGAGAGACTCCACCATATGAGTCGACTACTATCTTACGCCCGACACAACCACTATCACCATAACTTCCCCAGACTGTGAACTTGCCACTTGGGTTGATGATATATTTGACTTTGGACAAGTCAAGATCGGTATATGATGCAAGGACTGGAGCAATGACATTGTCCTTGATATCCTTTTGTATCTTTGCAAGACAAAGGTCTGCTGTATGAGATACAGAGACAAGTATTGTGTCTATTGCAATAGGCTTGGCATTATCATACACAACGCTAACTTGACTCTTGGCATCAGGAAGATAATCTTTGTTTTGTCTTCTATATATATCATATTGTTGCATTATCTTATGAGCTATGATAATAGGGCATGGCATATACTCAGGCGTTTCGTTAGTTGCGTATCCGTATACTATGCCTTGATCGTTGGCTTTGAGAGTCTCGCCTACTACTGCATGATTGATATCTGGGGATTGGCAAGACATCTCTTTGATAATATCGAACTCATCTTGATATCCAATATTTTTGAGGGCACGCCTTGCGATACTGTCATAGTCTATGGCGGCTTTGGTTGTTGCTTCGCCATATATGAAGAGTTTGGTATTCTTAATAGCACATTCTACTGCCATCTGTGAGTCAGGGTCTTGGCGAAGAGCTTCGTCTAAGAAGCAATCTGCAATATAGTCACATGTCTTGTCAGGATGCCCTATATTGACACTTTCTGAAGTAATAATTTTCATTTGTTAAATCTCCTTTTGTACCATATAGGAAACAAAAAATCCCATCTATAGTGATGGGACAAATCTATCAAATAGAACTATTCCATCAATCAAGCATTAGCACCTTGCCAGTCTTGGTAGGTTGCTGTGTGGTCGTAAGGCTTGCCCCTCGCACACTCTATATGGTTACAAATAGTATAAGTTATACTAATATTATTGTCAAGTGTTTTACAAAAAACTGACTTTGTGATAAATTAAAAGAACGAAGAGGTTATTATATGGATATAAGAATCAAAAGTGATGAAGGCAACTTCAAATTCAGAGTGGTAGGACTACTCAAACGTGGAGATAAGTATTTGATCCAGAAGATAGCAGACAACAAGTTTTTTTGTTTGCCAGGCGGACATGTTGAGCTCGGAGAGACAACTGCTGAGGCAATTGTCCGAGAGATGGGTGAAGAGCTTGGATTTGAGGTCAAAGTAGACAAGCTTATTGTTGTACTTGAGAATATATTCAAGACAATGGCAGGCAAGCCATTCAACGAACTCGGGTATTACTTCTTGTTATCAAGCGATGTCGCTCCCACAAAGGATTGGGAGAGGGTCGAGATAGATAAGGGTGTGCCTAAGAAACTTGTCTTCAAATGGGTCACGTCAGAAGAATTGGATTCTCTTGATTTTAGACCAAAAATATTGAAGAAATATATACTCAACGAACCCGACAAACCCGTAGTTATTTGCTCTAAAGAATAAGTGACAGGATACTAATGAAAAGAAATCTATTAGGGAAGCTTAAAGAATCAACAATATCAGTATTGCCAATAGCAGTAATAGTAGTAGCGTTGGCACTTTTTGTTGCGCCTGTGCCTAGGATGTATCTATATGCTTTCTTGATAAGTTCGGTTATATTGATTGTTGGTATGGGATTATTCAATATGGGTGCTGAGGTGTCAATGATACCCATTGGACAGAACATTGGCGCAGAACTTACAAAGAGTAAAAAGATTTGGCTTATGCTTATTATGTGTCTAGTAATAGGAACTGTTATAACTATTGCAGAGCCAGACCTTGCAGTATTAGCAGCCAAAGTCCCTGGAGTAGGCAAGTGGTCATTCTTGATATTGGCAGCGATTGGACTTGGTGTATTTATGGTGCTTGCTGTTGCAAAAGTTTTCTTTAGAATTAAACTTTCAATAATACTAGCTGTGAGTTATGGACTAGCTTTCTTGTTGATGTTCTTTGTACCCAAAGCTTATCTTCCTATTGCCTTTGATGCAGGTACTGTTACAACTGATCCAATGTCGGCACCGTTCTTACTTGCATTTGGATTGGGCGTATCGGCCGTAAGGTCTACGAGAAGTGGCGAAGATGATAACTTCGGCCTGATTGGCATATGTTCTATTGGACCTGTGCTTGCAATTATGATATATAGTCTATTCTTATCCAATCCTGATGCAGCAACCGTAAGTGCTATTGCTGATCCACAGAATATAACACAGATAATGAGTCTGACTGGACTTGAAATATTGAAGTTTTTGAAAGAAGTTGGGCTTATACTTATCCCTATTGTCATATTATTTGTTGTTTTTCAAATATTTGTTATCAAATTGCCAAAAAAACAGGTAATAAAAATACTTATAGGTTTGCTATACACATATGTAGGTATGACATTATTCCTTTCTGTTATCGACGTAGGATTTGTCCCTATAGCCAATGCTTTGGGTAGGGCAATAACAATGTTGAGTTACAAATGGATACTCATACCTCTGGGATTTGTGATAGGATTTGTTATAGTTCTTGCAGAGCCAGCCGTACATGTTCTTAATGCACAGATAGAGATTACTACTGGTGGACTGATAAAAAGTCGTACCATGATGATTGCGATAGCTCTTGGAGTTGCTGTTGCGATGATGATGGGAATATTGAGAGTGCTATATAATATCAATTTTATTTATATTATTATTCCGATGTATGTTATTGCTATAATACTTGCTTTTATCAATCGCAAAGTCTTTACTGCCATTGCTATTGATGCTGGTGGTGTCGCCACTGGCGCTATGAGTGTTGCATTTGTATTGCCTTTTGTTACAGGGGTTGCAAGCGCACTTGGTGGCAATGTCGCAGAGTTTTCGTTTGGAGCGATGGCATTTGTTGCTGCTATGCCGATCGTTGTTGTTCAACTAATGGGCTTTGCATTCTTACTCGTAAGTAGAAAGCAAGAACGTAAACGTGCAAGACATATAAAGAAAGATATTACAATCATAGAATACGAGTGGTAGGAGAAAGTATGAAAAAAACAAAGAACACATCTCCATTAGTCCTTTTTATGATAACGGCAGGTAGTGGCAAAGGTGATACCGTTGCCAAACTTTTGCGTTCGCAGAGAGTCAAAGAGTTTGTGTCATTCATGGGTGAAGGTACTACCGGCTCGGGGCTTGCTGATGTCTTTGGATTTGGAGTAGACAATAGAGACGTTGTGTGGGGTCTAATCGATGAGAAAAAGGTGTCAAGAATATTCTATTTGCTTAAGACAAAACTTGAGTTTGACAAGCCTGACAAGGGCATAGCGATGACATTGCCACTAAGTGGTATAAGTAGTGATAGCCTTGAGTTGTTCGGATTATTATAAGGAGAAGATTATGACAGAAAGAAAATATGAACTTATCATATCTATAGTCAAACGTGGATATTCAGACTTTGTAGTAGATGCTGCAAGGGATGCTGGTGCGACCGGTGGAACTATTATTCATGGTAGAGGAACAGGTATACACGAGAATCAAAAGTTCTTGGGCATAAGTCTTCAACCTGAGAAAGAAATGGTCCTTATACTTGTCGAAAAGGACAAAAAAGTTGATACTATGAAAGCTATCTGTGATAGAGCAAGTTTTGATGAGTATAATCGTGGTATATGTTTTAGTTTGCCAGTTAACGATGTTATGGGCATGAGTTATCTAACTGCATTTGCAAATAAGGACATCGTTGGCGAAGAAGAGATAGTTAAGGGTGTAATCAACACAGTCCAAGAGCAAAAAGATAAGGACAAAATTAAAGCCCAAAAACTCAAAGCAAAGGCAGAAAAAGAAGCCGCTAGACTTGCAAAACTCGAATCCAAACCCGAAGTAGTTGAGCCTAAGACTCCAATAACCGACAAAGCAAAGAAGTCTAGCAAGGTCTCTGAGAAAAAATAATTGATACTAGGACAAGCATAATTACTTTTTAACACTTGCACACTTGCAAGTGTTTTTTTGTGATGTTTGGAACAAATCTTGCAGTTTGTCACTAATATATTTCTATAAAGGAGTGTATTATGAGAGTAGGGATAGTTGGATATGGCAATCTGGGCAAAGCAGTTGAGAGATCAGTAATAAGCGAAGGACAGGAGCTCGTTGCAATCTTCTCTAGAAGACAAGTATCAAGTTCACTTGGAACAAAAGTGGTGGCATATGACAAGATAAAAGATTTTGCTGATACAATAGACACAATGTATCTGTGCGTAGGGTCATATAATGACATAGAAAGGATAGCTCCCGAAGTGCTTGCTTTGTTCAATACAGTTGATAGCTTCGATACTCATTCTAAGCTCCAGCATTACAAGAAAGAGCTCGATTCTATCGCAGTATCTAGCCGCAAAGTAGCAATTATTGCTTGTGGTTGGGATCCGGGGCTTATGAGTATCATAAGACATATATTTGGCTCTATTGGAGAGGGGCAGCCTGCTATATCTTTTTGGGGCAAAGGCGTAAGTCAAGGGCATAGTGATGCAATAAGGCGAATAGAGGGTGTCACAAATGCTATACAATATACATTGCCGATAACAAGTGATATCTCCAAGGCAAGGCGTGGCTTAGAAGTCGTAGGTCCTAGACATACAAGACTGTGTTATGTAAGTGTAGGCGAAGGTGTAGATAAGGCCATTGTTAAGCAAAAAATCATATCAATGAAAGATTACTTCGCCGATTATAAGACAAAAGTTGTATTTGTTGATGAGGCGGCTATTAGGCAAATGCAATCCCATATGTATCATAAGGGTAGAGTATATAAGACTTCAGCAAAGCAAGGTATTAGAACAAGCCTAACTTTCGAACTAGACATTGAGAGCAATCCTGATTTTTGCAGTTCGATAATGGTGGCATATAGTAGAGTTATCCCAAAGATGGTCAAGAATGGCAAGTATGGAGCATACAACGTGCTAGACATACCACCAAAGTTGCTTGCTCGAGATGACAAGTACATAAGTGTGCTTTAGTTTGGAAGTTTTCGCCATACTTTCGCTGTAATGCTAATGTGTAATATAATATAATTGTACAATTCTAACAATAATATCCCCTCAAAAAAGTCCCCTATTGACAACCACTAGGAGTAAGTGTATAATACATTTATCATAATAAATATTTGGGGGAGAACAATGGATTTAGAAAAAGTTTATAAGAGAGTTGTCGCCAATTTTGAGCGACAGAAAAATTCGGGATGGGATACCAACATTCCTTATGTAAGAAATAACGCATTATATGTTACAAGGGTTGGAGGAAAGTATTCTAACATCCCAGAAGCATATTATGTTACTAGTCGTTCTGCATCAGACATAGATTCATATGTTAGGAACTTTGCTCAAGCTGTTGCTTCTAAGTATGGCGAAGAAGTTGCAGCCAAAATCCTTACTAGGTGGGCGAAGGATCCATATAATATAGAAAGAACAATAGAGGATATTGTTGTTAATCAAGCTATTAATAATGGGGCTGACGTTTTTGCACTTGCAGACAATAGAGAAGTAAGAGAAGTATCCAAAGACCACACTATTCCTGGATTTCATGCAGAGTCACCTATTGCAAGTTTAAGCAATGGGCAGGATTTTTTGGTGTCTGATATTATCACTCCTAAGATCACAACTCCAGAGTTGTATAGGGCTTTTAAGAAGAGCAAAGGGGTTTATGACTGCATTATACCAAAGTTCACTGAGAGTGGTGCTGTTGAGGCTGTTATAGCCAAAGGTGGATACCTCAAGTTGCCTATGCAATATGTAACATATGAAGATAGGGATAGATGGTTTGATTCAGTTCGTAAGGCTACCGACAATGCTTATTCTGGTACCCCAATTTCTGATAGAGGTGTGATAGTTGAAAGGCTGATTATTAATGCTAAACTTGCATCTGGGGCGCTCAGTTATCCATATGTTTCTTCTAGCGATTATTCTACTCAAAGAGCAAGGATTGCAGCAGTAGAAGAAATTGATAATATGCGCAGGGCGTTATTCAGTTTGTATGACATAGAGATACTTGCGCCTTCTAAGAAAAGTGCAGTACAAGCTAGAGCTTCCTATTCGCAAGGAAATACAGACTATGAAGAAACAGAACAAACTCCTTTGACAAGGAATATCGCAAGAAAGATAACGGTTTTGGGGGATGTGTTTGTCAATCAAGATATAATAGCTGGTTCTACTATCACTGAAATTACTCCTATGGATGAGACTTCTGGCCTTGACTATACCGTTGAGAATATTGATGTGCTCAACCTTGATAATATGGGAGGACAACAATAATGAATACAAAGAAAATAAAAGAAATAATTGATATACAAATGCAGGTAACTGCTAATGCTCTTTGTGAAGGCAAGAATGTTGGGCCTGTCGTATCTCCAACTATGTACAAAGGCGCAGTATTGTTAGATAATGACATACTTGATACAACAAGAATGTTTTATCCACAACAAGCCCCATCACTTGATGACATAATGAACAACTTCGGCGAGATGTATGAAGCAATCGCAACTAGATATGGCTCAAAGCTTGCTGATAGAATGTTGACTCGTGCAGTTTCTAGGACTGTTGGATATCCTATAGATAAGATCAACTCAAAGAAGATGACCTTAGGTGTAGGCAAAGCCGATAGAATGATGGGACTAGATAGAGACTTATTAGCAGTATTGCCAATAAGATATGTACATGAATATACTGACTCTACAGGTGTAGGAATCCGTGGACTAGAAGAGACAAAACTATATGGCAAGACAGCATCAATATCTAACAAAAATGTTGAGAAAATTGACCTTAAGGGTATTGCTAGCCTAGATTATACTCCAACCAATTATGGATTCTTGGTCCCAACAGTACTAATTGATGGCAAGGTACAAGGCAAAGAATCTAGTGGAGTTGTAGACTATCCACTTGTAAGAGTGCCCGAAGAAGTTTTCTTTGAGATGTTTGACAGGATAGAAAGACAAGCCATGAGCACCGACTATCATCCAGAAGATAGAGACATTGTTAGCACTCAGATAGTTCGACTTCAGGACGCTATTGATAAGATCTCTACAGGCGTTGTAGACGAAAAGAGTTATACATACTGGGCAGAGAGTTATCTTAGCGCACTTGCTTCTTTGACTGAGACAGATCTTAACAAGACTCAAGGACAGTTATCTATAGGCGGCATAAGAGCAAATAGCCCAACTCTACAAGAGATATATAGTGTGTACTTCCCTGGCAAAGTTCTAATCAAGCAGACGTCTGAAGGGACAACCATCAAGAGTAGAAACGGCGAGACGCTTAGTCCAGAGATGAATTATGCTCAAGATAACGGACAAGGTGGACAAAACTAATATATAAAGACAAGGTTGTTTAAGGCCTTGTTTTTTTGTGCAAAAATTATGCCACTAGCATTTGGAGAATAACCAATTGTTTGATATACTTGTTTTAGTTATAACAAAAGGGGTAAATATTATGAGTTATGCAGATGAAGTTTTTGTAAAAAATTGCCAAGATATATTAGATAATGGATATTCTGATGTTAATGAGAATGTAAGACCAAGATGGGCAGATGGAACCCCTGCTCACACTATCAAAAAGTTTTGCATTGTCAATCGTTATGACTTGTCCAAAGAGTTCCCTATTGTAACTGTTAGGAAGACTATGTTCCGCAATTGTGTCGACGAACTACTATGGATTTGGCAAAAAAAGTCCAACAATATCAAAGATCTTCATAGCCATATCTGGGATAGTTGGGCAGATGAGAATGGCACCATTGGTAAGGCATATGGCTATCAACTTGGAGTAAAACATAAGTACAAGGAAGGAATGTTTGACCAAGTAGATAGGGTGTTATTTGACCTCAAGAACAATCCAGCAAGCAGAAGAATACTTACCAATATTTATACCTTTGCTGATCTTAACGAGATGAGATTGTACCCATGTGCTTATAGTATGACATTCAATGTGTCTGGCAACAAACTCAACGGCATACTCAATCAGAGATCTCAAGATATGCTCACAGCCAACAACTGGAATGTGTGCCAATATGCTATACTTATGCATATGTTTGCCCAAGTCAGTGGGTTGGAGGTGGGAGAGCTTGTCCACGTCATAGCAGATGCTCATATATATGATAGACATTTGCCTTTGCTCAAAAAAGTTATGGCAAAGCCACAATTCAAAGCACCAAAACTTATTATAGATAAGAGCATAACCAACTTCTATGACTTCACGGTGGATAGTTTCCAACTCGATGGATACGAATTCAATCCAAATGAGGAGAAGATAGAAGTAGCAATCTAAGGAGGGAATGATATGAACTTTATAGTCGCTGTAGATGATAATTATGCCGTAGGATATAAGAACGATCTATTGTACAACCTCAAAAAGGATATGCATTACTTTGTTGAAACGACCAGGAACAAAACCGTTGTTATGGGTGAGAATACTTTTAGGTCGTTACCGGGGTGTAAACCACTTCGCAATAGAACAAATATCGTGATTTCTATTGACCCTTCTTTTACGGCAGAAGGTGTGATAGTCGTGCATAGTTTCAAAGAACTTGCAAGCGTACTAAAAAATTATGATTCAGACAATGTTTTTGTGATCGGTGGAGCAAGCATCTACGAGCAACTTATGTCATATTGCAAACTAGCCTATATCACTAAGATACATGCAACTAAGCCTGCTGATAGATTTATCCCTAACATTGAAAGTACTGGCAAGTGGAAGTTGATATTTAAATCCTCAACCCATACCGAGGAAGATTATAAATTCGAGTTCTGTATATTCAAAAATACAGACATCAAACCATTTGTGTTTGATTAATTAGTTGGAGAATAAAAACAAAAGAATAAGGAAGAATATGAACAAAAAATATAGAGAACTCATTGATTTTGTACAAGACAAAGATGTCTTTGTGCTTGACTTTGATGGGACAATTGCAAATACTGAACCTGCTCATTGGGTAGCCCAAAAAAAGTATGCCAAAAGCTATGGTGCAACCATAACAGATGATATGGTCAAAGCTTTTGCTGGCGGGACAGACAAGGCTTTGTATGAGGCTTATAAAGAATTGTTTGTTAGCAAGGACACTTTCCGCCAATATATGGAAAAGAAAACTGCAATGTTTTTTGATGAACTGGTGAAGACAAATCTTCAACCTTTTGAATACTTGTTTGAATTGATCAAGGCTCGCCCTGATGCCAGATATTGTATTTTGACCAACAATTTTAAAGACATTGTGAATAAATGCCTAGACATCTGGGGTATCAGAAAAAGATTTTCTACAATACTTGCTGTAGGCAATGCAAGGAAGAACAAGTTTGAACTCATAGCAGAGCTTGACTCTTTGCTCAAAGTTGAAAAAAGCAGAATCGTTATATTTGATGATGTAGAGAAGTACATTAAGGCAGACATTCAAGCGGGATATCCAACAATATTTATTAAAGGACCATTTAATGCTGCAATAACGACATCGGCGAACATTACAGTACAAGGAGTAAATAAAAAATAACTGCAGATAATTGCAGTTATTTTTTTATCATTGTCCTTAGCCCTTTTGGATACAGATTGTTTATTCTACCGTTAGTAGCTTTGCCTAGCCCCAAAGGGAAGTTGTCTATCATTATACAGCAGTATCCATTGGGAATATCGCCTTCTATTTGTTCACCAAACAAGTATTTTTGTACCCTAATATCATCAATTGATAAGTGGAGAACGTTTTTCATTTTGTCCCCAAAGCTTGTAGCAAAGTTATGATGAGGAACAAATCGGTCTCTTTCTATCTGTCCTATTGTTACTCCACAACTCACAACACCAGATTCTGTCAACGGATATGTTATATGTGGAAGAACAGATATGTTATTGCCAACTTTTTGAATATCATAATCGTTTAGAGTAGTGTTTGAAGACAAGAACTCTTTGACAATTGCAAGCTCGCTACGGCTGAGTTTGTTGAAACCATAGTCTTTGTACTTACGGTCAACATATTCGCCACTTCGCTTCATCATACATACGAATTGTCCTTCGCCGAATCCATCTTGTATCATAAATCTTCTTGCAAGAGAAGTTGGATATTTTTCGTCAATAACAATGCCTTCTCTAGACACGTCTTGTACTCTTGAATCCAAAGGTACAATGTGGAAGTCGGAGTGTTTTTTGATAAACTCTACAATGACAGCTTCGTTCTCTGTTATGGAGTATGTACAAGTAGAGTATATAAGATATCCACCATTTGCTACTGACAAACTAGCATTCGACAATATCTCAAGTTGTCGTCTAGCGTTGGCTTGGACACACGAAAGTGACCATTCGTGGATAGTATCGGGGTCTTTGCGGAACATTCCTTCTCCTGAGCAAGGAGCATCTACAAGTGTTAGATAGCTAGCGCCTAATAGTTTGTCTGACAAAG
Organism: uncultured Lachnospiraceae bacterium; assembly: GCA_964368755.1. Classification (GTDB taxonomy): domain Bacteria; phylum Bacillota; class Clostridia; order Christensenellales; family UBA1242; genus CALVZT01. Next base: position 9,869 of record CAYJCR010000013.1, on the reverse strand, counting down.
CCTTACTATCCATATTGGTTATACATACATTGCCAAGCCCTAATCTTTCGACATTGCTTCTGAGGATAGATACACGCTTCTGGACATATTCGTTACTGATAACAAGGCAATTGTTCTGGGCGAGCATACACGTCTTGCCGCCGGGAGAGGCGCACATATCTACTACTATCTTGCCATCAAGATCGGGCAAGTAGGAGCATACCATTTGTGCTGAAGGGTCTTGAGAATATACAAGCCCAGCAAGAAAATACGGATGCAAGCCTATCTTGTCCTCGCCGAAGTAATATGAGCCGACTCTTGCAGTAGGGCGACTTTGATATGGATTGATCTTCTCCCAATCATTGCAGTTAATCTTATGCTTGTTGAGCCAAAAAGCCTTCTTTGGCTCTTCATCCATTGCCCTTACAAACTCTGCATAGTCAGGTATGATTGCTTTCATCTGTGATACAAAATCCTGTGGTAGTTGCATTTGTCCTCCAATTCTCTATGGACAATGTATCAGATTTGAACAAAATAATCAACTTGTTGATATGTTACATAAAATATTTTGTAGCAATTTATATTATATGGTTGTGAAAAATTGCATTATTTGTTAATATATAAGTATATTACAAAAGGAGAAGTAGATTATGATTGTTTATTACATCCTTGGAGCAATAGGTGGACTTGCAGTAATATTTTTGATCGCAGCACTTATTGGCGGTGGGGTAAAGAAAAGTAAAGAAAAAAGAAAGAATCTTGTAGAGACAGCCGACACACGTTATACTTTTGAAGAGAAAGTTGCAACCAATGCCGAAGGCGCAAAGATAACTTATAATCAAGGAGATATGGTTCTCAATATGGGCACAACTTACAAGGTAAGTCCAGAAGAGGGATTCATCAAACCTGGCAAGTACACTCTACTTGCAACAGAAGAGAGTGGAGATGCTTTCAACATCCGAGTTGGAAGTTATGTCAAAGAGTATAAGCATGGTCAAGATATCGTTCTTGCCAAAGATTCAGAGATAACAGCAGTAAGCTGTAGTGTTATCATCAGATAAGGAGAAAAGATATGGGATTTATCAAAAGTCAACTTCTCAAAGTTATCGAATGGGAAGATTTTTCAAAAGATACTATCGTCTACAAGTTCCCTATGGATGGCAGACAAATAATGATGGGCTCTAAGCTTACAGTAAGGGAGTCTCAGGTTGCAATATTTGTTAACAAAGGTAAGATCGCCGATGTGTTCGCACCAGGTTACTATTCTTTGTCTACAAGCAACCTTCCATTCTTGACTAAGCTTCTTGCTTTGCCTTATGGATTTAAGTCTCCATTCTTTGCAGAAATATATTTTATCAATACAAAGCAATTCACCAATCAGAAGTGGGGCACTGCCAATCCTATCACTATGAGAGACAAGGACTTCGGCACAATCAGACTTCGTGGTTATGGCAAATACGCATTCAAAGTATCTGATCCAACCAAGCTTCTACATGAGCTTTTTGGTACCAATTCTACATTTACAACAGCAGACATCAATGAGTATATCAAGAGTATGCTAGTAGCAGGTATCTCCGATACAATCGGTGAGAGCAAGATATCAGCACTTGACCTTGCTTGCAACTTGCTTGAGTTCAACAAAGTAGCTACAACACAAGTTGGAGGAATGCTAGAGTCTCTTGGACTTAGTCTAACCAACCTTGTTATTGAGAATATTTCTTTCCCAGAAGAAGTAGAGAAAGCAATCGATACACGTTCTTCTATGGGCATAATGGATGACAAGATGGATACTTATATGAAGTATCAGACAGCACAAGCCATCAAAGAAGCTGCAAAGAACGAGAATGGTGGCGGACTTGCCAATATGGGCGTAGGCTTAGGCGCAGGAGCAGCAATGGGTGGTATGTTCTCTAAGACTATGGAGAGTGTATCCAATCCAAGTGTTAAGACAAAGACTTGTATTGCATACGGAGCAACTATCCCAGAGAAAGCTAAGTTCTGTCCAGAATGTAGCGCATCTCAAGGCAAGACTTGTCCAAAGTGTGGTCATGCACTTTCTGCTAGAGCAAAGTTCTGTCCAGAATGTGGAACAGATGTGTCTGGAGAGACCAAATGCCCAGATTGTGGTGAGAAACTCAAATCTGGTGCTAAGTTCTGTCCAAACTGTGGTAAGAAGTTGAAGTAATCATTATAAGCACTACTTTTGAGTAGTGCTTTTTTATGCCAAAAAGTCGATTACACCATAAGTGATAGCTCTCGTTAGCAACTCTTGATAATCGGAGTTGTTGAGGAGTTTTTCTTCTTGTGGGTTGGACAAGAATCCACACTCTACAATAACAGCTGGCACAACGGTTGAATTGAGTATATAATAATCTCCCGTAGTGGGAGCAGGTCTTGCGTATGGCAATAATTCTATAAGCCTAGATTGGAGACATCTTGCGAGATATTCGCCACTCGCATTGCCTTTGTCATAGAATACTTGCGCTCCTTTGCTCGAAGCCCTTGGGTAACTATTCATATGTATGGATATGACAAGATCGGGATTGGTTTGCTCAATGATATTCTTACGTTTTCGCATATCGTCTTTTTTGTAATTGGTGGCATTCATAGAGTATAGTCCATCTGAGTTGTCCCTAGTCATAACAACATGTATGTCAGAAGATTCTAAGCGTTTTTTTAGAAGCCTTGCATATATAAGATTGATTTCGCTTTCTATTGTTCCTAGCGTTGTGCCTACACTTCCTCCATCTCTGCCACCGTGACCAGCATCTATGACTACGGTATACTTGTGCTGTGGGGAACTGGCTTGTCTTGGTATAGACAGTATTGCTCCTGCGACTATGATACATATAAGGGCTATTACTATGTATGTTTTTTTGTGACGAATAATCATAATACAAATATATTAAAGGTGAATACTCAATTATACATAAGAGATTGTAATATCTACGGAGAAGAACGGAACATATTCTATCAATCATATTGGATAACTTTGTGCAATGTAACAATGAAAAAAGTATCATACACACTTGACAAATGCGATTTTGTGCACTTATCCACCGAGTTATCCACAAAAAAATCACAAACCCTGACTTTTGTGTAACTAATAGTATGTTGAGATAAGGCAAAAAATGTTATTATGAAGAAGTAAAATGTTTGGTTTGTGCGATTGAGATATGTTATAATAGCAATATGAAAAGTTTTTTTGATAACCAAACGATAGATCCAGAAGAAGCCTTTATGCTCAACCCTCAGAGCCTTGCGTTCCTAGGAGATGGCGTGTTCAGTCTATATGTAAGAGAATACTTCTTGCATAAGTCTACTGCCAAGAGTGGTGTGTTGCACGGCGAGGTGACGGCTTTTGTCAAAGCGACATATCAGAGCCTTGCATTGGATAGAGTTATGGGATTGCTCTCAGACAGAGAGACTCAACTTGTGCGTAGGGCTAGGAATACCAAGGTCAACAATATCGCTAAGCACGCTACTATCGAAGAGTACAAACGTAGCACGGCATTTGAAGCGCTCCTTGGGTATCTATACATAAGTGGGCAATATGATAGACTCAAAGAGATACTAGCTATCTCTGTTGATAATTTTGGAGAAAAAGTATGATAATTGAAGGCAAAAATAGTGTAATAGAAGCATTGAAGAGTAATGTTACTTTTAACAAACTTATGGTAAGCAAGACTACAAGCATTGACGGGCTTATGGATCTTGCTAAGAGCAAGGGCTTGAGAGTTGAGTTTGTGGACAAAAAGGTGCTTGATAAGATATCTCCTTCTGGGGCTCATCAAGGTATCATTGCATATGTTGTTGACTACGAATACTCTTCTTTGGAGAAGATATTGAGCAAAAACAAAGATAGTCATTTCTTGATACTTCTAGATGGTATTGAAGACCCACACAATCTCGGCAGTATCATAAGGGTATGTGAATGTGCTGGCGTCGATGGTATTGTGATAGAAAAACAACGTGCTTGTGCTGTCAATGAGACAGTTGTCAAGGTAAGCGCTGGGGCAGTTAATCATATAGATATAGCAAGAGTTACCAACCTTAACAATACCATAAGAGAACTCAAAGATGTGAATATATGGTGTTATGCTTGTGAGCTTGGTGGAGTAGATTTGTACAAGACCAATCTAACTGGCAATATTGCCATTGTAATAGGTAGTGAAGGCAGAGGTATTGGCAAACTAACAAGAGAGTTGTGTGACGGAGTCATCACTCTTCCTATGTTCGGCAAAGTCAACTCACTCAATGCCTCTACTGCAACAAGTGCTGTAGTATATGAGGCAGTAAGACAAAGGAACAAATAATGACAGATAACGAATTGATTACATGTGCTCGTACAGGAGATAATAATAGTTTGGACAGCCTGATAGGTAGGTACATACCACTTGTCAATAAGATCGCGCGCAAATATTTCTTGGTCGGAGCAGGGACAGATGACCTTGTTCAAGAAGGTATGATAGGCTTGTACAAGGCATATCTTGGATACAAACTTGACAGCCAAGCGAGTTTTAAGACCTTTGCTTCACTTTGTATAACAAGATATATACAGACTGCAGTCAAGTTGTCCAATAGAGATAAGAATCTTCCCCTCAACACATATTTTTCGATTAACAATCAAGGAATGGTTGTTATATCAAGTGGGACCAAAGATGATGAAGATGAAGGTGGAATATTTATTTCTTCGACATCGCTTTCTCCAGAAGAGAGTGTTATAGAGGAAGAAAGATTGTCAGAGATCAATCAGGAGATTGAGAAGGCTCTCAGTGGATATGAGAAAGAAGTCCTCAAAGAATATATTGAAGGACACAATTATATTGAGATTGCCAAAGTCCTTGACAAAGAGCCAAAAAGCATTGATAATGCTCTTAATAGGATCAAAATAAAATTGAAGTTTCTTAGAGATTAGGAGAGATTATGTCATATCAAGCATTGTACAGAAAGTATAGACCTGCCGTCTTTGAAGACGTAGTGGGACAAGACCATATTGTCAAGACTCTTGCCAATCAGATCAAGTCAGGCTCCATTGGTCACGCATACCTATTCACAGGTAGTAGGGGTGTTGGTAAGACCACGTGTGCTAGGATATTTGCCAAAGCGATAAATTGCGAACATCCTTCCGACAATGGCTCGCCATGTGGCAAATGCCCTACTTGCAAGGCGTTATCTGAGCAGAATAATATGGATATACTAGAGATAGATGCGGCATCTAACAATAAGGTCGAAGAGATCAGGGAGTTGAGAGAAAAAGTTAAGTATCCACCTGTCAATGGTAAGTACAAAGTGTATATTATCGATGAGGTACATATGCTTACTGATAGTGCTTTTAATGCACTACTTAAGACTCTTGAAGAGCCACCTGCTCATGCAGTGTTTATCTTGGCAACAACCGAAGTGCACAAGTTGCCAGCAACTATACTATCTAGGTGTATGAGATTTGATTTCAAGCTTGTGTCCAATGAGGTTCTTATAGAACTTCTCAAGAAGATATTCACAAGTAATGGTATTGGATATGATGAAGAAAGTGTTGGAGCTATTGCAAGTGCAGGAGAGGGAAGCGTCAGAGATTGCTTATCGATAAGTGATTGTGCAGTTGCTTTTGGCAATGGTAAGATAGATTACAATACTGTTGTGCAGATACTAGGAGTTAGCGATAGAGATCAATTGTTTGACATCTCACAAGCTATACTCGACAAGGATCACGGGAGAGTACTTGAACTTATTGATAGTGCTTATAGGCAAGGAAAGAACCTTGTTGTATTGGGCAAAGACTTGACAGTTCATTTCAAGGACCTACTTACTATCAAAGCGTGCAAGTCAGCCGATAAGATACTTAATGAGCCAAAAGAGATATATGACAGAATGGTAGAGCAAGCGAGTGTTGCTACTATACCCAATCTCCTTGCTTATATGGAGAAGTTCAGTAGCATAGAAGCGGACTTGAAGTATGCTTTGTCTCCAAGGACTCTTATTGAAGTGACTGCACTAGAATGTGCAAGCATAGGTGACTCAAAAAACTAATTAGCAGAATGGAGTGCAAAGAATCTGTTGCTGTAGACAAACCTGCGAAGGTTATATGGGGACAGATGATAACATATTTTAGAGAAAATGGTTATGCAGTACTGCATTCTGCTTGTGGAGGACTAACAAATATTGACATACAAGATAATACACTTGTAGTTAATATGGATGATGAAGGCATATATAATATAATGTTGAGCAACATTGATAGAATACAAGAAGTATCTATGGCAGTTGCTCATATGAAGACAAAGATCAATTTGTTGAAAAAAGCAATCAATGCCGAACTTGAATCTGCTATCAAGAAGTTTGGCGTACAAATCAAATAAGGAGTGATACTATGGGTAATTTTAGAAACTTTGGTGGTGGATTCGGTGGCGGCGGAAATATGCAGAATCTTATCCGTCAAGCGCAGAAGATGCAAGAAGAGATGGCAAAAAAACAAGAAGAACTAGAAGAGATAGAACTAGTCGGTTCTAGTGGTGGTGGACTTGTAGAAGTTGTCTGCAATGGCAAAGGCACTATAAGAGCCGTAAGACTCAAAAAAGAAGCTGTCGACCCAGATGATGTTGAGATGTTAGAAGACTTGATACTTGCCGCAATCCAAGATGCGACCAATCAAGCAAATGAGAAGTCAAAAGACCTTCTAGGGCCAATGGGTGGCGCTGGGGGAATGTTCTAAGATGAAGAATGAATGCGATGCTATCGCTAAGCTTATTGGGAGTTTTATGATGCTCCCTGGGGTGGGTTATAAGACTGCCCAAAGATATGCGTATTCTATAATGAATAAGCCACTTGGAGAAGTAAAGGACTTCGCCGAGTCTTTGATTGATGTTAAGCAGAATGTTAAGTTCTGCTCGATTTGTGGTAACTTCACAGAAGATGATATCTGCAATATCTGTAAGTCACGCAAAAGTGATATCATATGCGTAGTCAAAGATGCGAGAGATGTTGTTAGTATGGAAAAAGTCCGCAACTTTGGTTGTCTATATCATGTACTTGGTGGTTGTATAAGCCCTCTAGAAGGCAAGGGACCAGATGACCTTAGGATCAAGGAGTTGTTGTCTAGGATATCTACTGGAGACTTCCGCGAAGTAATAATGGCAACCAATCCCGATGTTGAGGGAGAAGCAACAGCCTTGTATATAGCACGATTGCTCAAGCCCCTTGGTATCAAAGTAACAAGACTTGCTCAAGGTATATCAATCGGTAGCGACCTTGAATACGCCGATGAGATCACTTTGACCAAAGCAATAGAGAGTAGAACTACCATTTAATTTTTAAAACAAAAATAAGACTACACAAATATAGCCCAAAGAAATCTTTGGACATAGTTGTGTGTTTTTTTGTTATATCTTATTAGAATATTCTTATATCAAAAAGTCCAGCGATGTCGTTCGCATAGGATATGAGAGTGGCGGCTTTTGTTGGGTCGGTCTCTTTCTGTGCGGCAGAAAGCAACAACCTGACTATATACAAAAGTTGCCTGTTAATATTGGTCCTAAGATTAGGATAGGTCGCTGGAGTATAATCAAAAGTGCTTTTGAATGCGTCGAGAATATTTTTTAGTTTTGATTTTAATTCTTGTCTATATGTGGAGTTAATAGCATATTCTATTCTATAAGCAATCTCAGACAACTCTGATTGTGACATAGTGGTTGCCTTTGTAGATAGAGTCTTGACTGGCAAACGCTTGGACATATATTCTTTGGCAAGAGTTGTTATTTGTTCATCATTTGGAAGAGGCTCATCATTATACATATTGAGTGTTCCTTTATATTATTTTTGTTATTACATATGATATTTTTGTGTTTTGTGTGAAAAACAATTGACAAAGAGTTAAAAATAGCATAATAAGAATAATGAGTAGTGTCCTATTGGAAAAGGCGCTTTTTTTTGACAAAAAAATAAAAAATAATTTAAAATAGGGTATTTACAAGGCAAAATTGCTGTGATATACTTGTTTTGTCATAAAGAGAGGTGGGGGTAATGTTTGGTTCTTTTAAGATAAAAGAATGTAATAATATTCATCCAATGTATCTCCATTATGGCACATTTGGGACTCGTAACATCAAAGAAGGGCAGAAATTGTACTTCGAAGGCAAATACTATGACTATAAGGACATCTATAGCATATATAGAAGAGGTATAGACAGAAGTCTTGAATTGTTACGCAAGAAGTTCCCTGACCCTATTATTCAGAACGAACAAATTGGATTGTTTAATTCTATAATAAATAGTAGCGACCTTAAGTATACAATAGAGTTTGGCACCATTGTCGATGTATCTATTGTTATTGAGAGATATTGTCAGAATGAGAAATGTCTGTTCAGTAATAGCCCGTCGTTAGATGAACTGCTCAAAGGTCTCAAGATATCTACATATATTTCATTTGCTTGTGCTTGTGTGACGATAATAATCGGAGACGAGTCAATAGATGATAACGAAAAACAACGAAGAATAGATTCTATAATGGAGGATTTTGTACATGTACAACAACGCTTACAACCGTGACGATGCAACATTTGAAAGTTTAGTTAATGAACTAAACGCGTTTTTGTATAGCGATGGAACAAATGTCCACAACTTATATACTATGATAGTGGCAAGAGCTTATGGCTTAGCCAAGAACAAAGAAGACAAGTTTAGATTATATATGGCAAGCAAGACAAGTACCAATCTTAGAGGTTCTACTTTGGACAAGATCGCCGATGCATCTAAGTATGAAGCCAATCTTGACATACAAAGGCAAGCGAGTCCTACTCCTAGTCGAGACTATGACTCATTTGTTGGGGCAAGTAATGGTGGAATGAGAAGTGGAAGATACTCAAGGCCATCATATTGGAACAATAACTAATAAGGCAAATTAGCCTTATTTTTTTATTTAATAAGCAAAATTATTTTTTTGCAACAAACATATATATAAGTATTTTTCTAGCGATTATACGGAATATATTTGTGCAATAAGCACACAAAAAGGTGCCAAAATCGCGACACACCAGGGCTCGTGTACGGAAGGGGTCGAAAAAATGTTAAAAAAATCAAAAAATAATAGAAAAAACTTGTTGACACTATATTTTTGTTATGGTATTCTAACACCGTCGCAACCAAGAGTACTTGATTGAGACAGAGAACCATAACAATTTAATAGTTAAGGAAAAAGGTTTTTGTACAATACAAAAATACATGTTCTTGTTAATTTTTTTGAATGAAAAGATTGCAAAACAATTTCTTAAAAAGTTTTATACGCCAGTATAAAAAATTTGAACAGTTGTTTTGAGCTCTTCAAACTTAAAATAGTATTTATTCATCTTCGGATGAGTTTATATTTAATTTTAGAGTTTGATCCTGGCTCAGGACGAACGCTGGCGGCGTGCTTAATACATGCAAGTCGAACGGGACATTAGAGTAGCTTGCTACTTTGGTGTCTAGTGGCGGACGGGTGAGTAACGCGTGAACAATCTGCCTTCTGCAGGGGGACAACAGTTAGAAATGACTGCTAATACCGCATAAGACCACAACTCGGCATCGAGAAGGGGTAAAAGGAGTAATCCGGTAGAAGATGAGTTTGCGTATCATTAGCTTGTTGGTGAGGTAACGGCCCACCAAGGCTACGATGGTTAGCCGACCTGAGAGGGTGATCGGCCACACTGGAACTGAGACACGGTCCAGACTCCTACGGGAGGCAGCAGTGGGGAATATTGGGCAATGGAGGAAACTCTTACCCAGCAATGCCGCGTGAGTGATGAAGGTCTTTGGATTGTAAAGCTCTTTGATTGGGGAAGAATAAATGACGGTACCCAAAGAACAAGCCCCGGCTAACTATGTGCCAGCAGCCGCGGTAATACATAGGGGGCAAG
>CAYJCR010000012.1:0-23760 GCA_964368755.1 uncultured Lachnospiraceae bacterium | reverse complement strand
ATTATGAACATATATATTATAGGTAATAAAAATGATTTCTGTAAAAACCAACTTTCAAACATTTCAAAAGCGGGAAATTTATTTTTTGTTAACTCCAACGATTCCTCTTTTTATACTTTAGATGACGAAAAGTATTAGCCATTGATCCTGATTATTGCGACTGGACTTTTACTAATGAAAAAATTAATCAAATAAAACACCTAAAAAGTATTTGTTTAGAAACTACAAGTTTTTCGTGGATTGATACGGATTTTTGCAAACAGAAAAATATTACCGTATCAAATGTCCCCAATTATTCATCAAATGCTGTCGCTGAGCAAGCCATATTTTATGCTTTAGCACTATCAAGAAAATATTCGCTTTTTGTAAAAGAGGGAAAAATGACCTGGGCACCAGCTTTTGTAGGGTGCGAGCTTAAAGGAAAAACTGCAGGAATAATTGGACTCGGAAACATCGGAAGAAAAATTGCAGAACACTGTGACGGGCTTGGAATGAATGTGAAATATTTTTCTAGAAACCAGAAAAATTGTCCTTATGAGTATATAAATCTAAAAAAATTATTTGCAACTTGTGACTACATATTTGTTTCGTTATCTCTTAACACTTCTAGTTCAAAGCTTATCACAAAAGAACTTTTATCCTTAATGAAACCTACCGCAAATCTTATTTCCATAGTTGGACATCCTCTTTTTGATGAAGAATATGTTCTTAGCATGGTAAAACAAAACAAGTTGTTTGGTTTTGCATTTGAATCAAAAAAATCATTAACAGAATATGAAGGAAATGTTTTTGTTACTCAATCAAACGCATATTACACCAAAGAAGCTTTAAAAGAAATGTTTGCAATTTGGACAAACAATATTGTTTCTGCTGCACAAAAGCATCCTGACAATGTTATTAATTAATATGTTATTCGTAATTGAATTAAAAAAGAGCCCTGCTCTTTTTTTTGTTGCATTTGCTTGTCAAAAGTGGAAATAATGTTATAAACTTGCAAAGAATAATATTAGGAGGAATCGTTATGAATTGGAAAGAAATTGGTCAAAAACTTCTTAACCTTTTGAGAGATGGTGGGATTACTCTTCTCAAATGCGTTGGAGTTCTTATACTTGGTGTTATTATTATCAAACTTGTCCTTTTGCTTACTAAGAAGATATTAGAAAAATCTAAATTAGAAAAAGTTACACAAGGATTTATTAGAACTACAATTAAGTTTGTTTTGAACTTATTGTTAATACTTGCTCTTGTCCAAGTCATTGGTATACCTATTACAGGGTTCATTGCACTACTGTCTGCTGCAGGACTTGCTATTGCACTATCTTTGCAAGACAGTTTGAGTCATTTTGCTAACGGCATTGTACTACTTAGTAGTAAACCTTTTATGGAAGATGATTATGTGTCGATTGGTGGAATTGAAGGCACAGTCAAAAGCATCAAAATGATGCATACACGCATTGTTACTGCTGACAACAAAGAAATATGCATTCCTAACTCCAAAGTTATGGGTAGTGAGATAATTAACTATAACAAATTGGGTACTCGCAAAGTAGTATTTACATTCAGCGTTGCATACAATACAGACGTCAAACTTGTTAAGGATGTCATAACAAAAGTATTTGGTGCGAACGGGCTCATTAAGACAGACCCTGCCCCATTTGTAGGTATCAAAAATCTTGGAGAAAGTGCAATAGACTTTTCTGCTAGTTGTTGGTGTGATAGCGCAGATTATTGGACTGTATATTATTATGTGGAAGAAAATGTTTTCAATGAATTCAAGGGTGCAGGAATAGAGATTCCGTTCAATCAACTTGAAGTTCGTGTTCTTCAAAACAACGTAAAAATGCCATACATAGACAATGCTTTGCCCACCAAGAGAGTAGAAAAGCCAAAAAAAGAAACAAAGAAAAAAACCAATCTATTATCAGCTATTGAGGAAACATTAGGTATAACACCTAAGTCCAAAGAAGAAAGAAAAGCCGAACGCGAAGCTATCAAGAAGGCAAAGCAAGAAGCAAAACAAAAAGAAAAAGAAGAACGACAAAAAGCAAAACAAGAATCTAACAACAAATAACAGTTATTATTTATAACTGGACTATACTAACTTTGTAATGTTTCTATTCAGACAATAGACAACATCAAACATATATACAATATACAACAAAAAATCTTATAGTGACACTATAAGATTTTTTAACATCTGTAGTCGATTACCTCAACCATTTATTAAGTTTGCTCTGAGCCTTACTCTCCAATCTTCGTCTTCGCATCTTGTCTTTGAACATTGGGTTCTCATCATCTAATATATCATTGTCATTGATATAATCTACAAGCATTGCCCTAGTTCGTTCTTCGTTGATAGGTGTGATAATAGCAGATACTATGAACATTAATCCTATCACAATTATTCCAACATGCATACTTGCAACTGCGCATAGAATAGCTATCATTGCAACTGCTAACATTGTTGCTAAGTTCCTTACAACCAAAGCATCGTTGCTAACACCCATTATACGTGCTCTTGGTAGCATTCTTGCTAAGCAAAATCCGCTGACAACAGAATACAGAGTGCCAATTGCCGCTATCATATACAACATAAGTATCATATTCTTAACAAATGCAAGCCCGATAATAAGCCCTGCCATCGATAACGCACAACCTACAAATAAGAGTGTTGTGTCGTATTTTTCATCCAACTTGCCATATATGAGTGATGCCATACCGAACAATCCCCAGAAGAGTCCAGACGCAAGTCCTGACAAGAAGAATACTCCTTGAAAGTTCAAGAAAATATTGATAGACATTATGATTGGCAAGAAATCAACCACGCAAAAAACAAAATACACAATACCATATCTTAGCAACAACTTCTTGGTAATATTTCTTTGCAAAGAGCTCTTTTTGAGGCCAGCATCTTTGTAGAACAACGTTGCATTGGATACGGTCTCTTTATTAAAAGTGCTTTGTTTTCTTCCTCTGATGTAAAATATAAGTAGTGGTATTACAGATACAAGATACATTCCTGATGATAATAATATAACAACAAGTGTACTAAGATTATCTAGAAGTACTCCACCAAGAACTATACCAAGTATTGTTCCAAGGTTTTCAAACAATCTCGTAAGCCCTATAGAACCGCTATTTTTCCCGACCGAGCTATAATTGTATACTACTTCTTGAGGGACATTCCTAAGCCCCCAAGCAAGAGCATTGAATATAATAACACCTATTGTTCCAACAATGAAATTGTAATTGATAATTATCAAAAATACTGAGCATAAAATAATAGGCAATAGTCTAAGCAACAAAAATATCTGTGGGTATCTAAAAAACAACTTCTTACAAGATATATCCAATATTATCCTAAGTAAATATTCCCCAGCACAAGCCAAAAAGCCATATGCTAAGTTGCCCGTTGCTTGATATATCATAATAGGAATAAAAGCACATATCAAATGTACTGCAAATTGCGATAATATTTTATAAAAATTAAGTAATCTTAGTTGCATATATCCTCTCAACTCAATAATAACAAAAGCGCATAAAAAAAGCAAACCTTTATGGTCTGCTTATATTTATTTCTATTCAGCGTCATCGCCTTGTGCATAATAGTCTGCATATTCTTTCTTACAGAACTTTTCCCAGCCAGCAAGATATTCTTCTTCACTCTCTTCTTCTGAAGAACTTTTTTGAGCGTTTGCCCAAGCTTCGTACTCTGCATCAGCTTTGGCTTGATCTTCCATAGCCTCATCTTCCTCATACTCATCTTCGTCATCAGCAAAATCCATAAAGCCATTGCCTTCTACTTCATCATCAGAAAAATCTTCTGTACCTTCTTGGTCTGCACGTGCTTTAGCACTAGTTTTCATAGAAACATATCTGTCAGAATCTTCTTTTGCATCAAAGTATGCGTTGAATACTGGTTGAAGAAGTATGCTTATAGCTGCATATTCTTTGCCAGTCAAATCTTTTTTTCCTTCGAACAAGACTGAAGCAAGAGATGCTCTCATATATGCCTTTTCTTTGTTTGTAAGTGGACGATCTAGAGATGCAACTTGAGCTCTCAATCTCTCAATAGACATTCCCTCATCTTTTGCTCTGTCTTTAAGTGTGTTTATATATTTATTCTTTGCCATTTTTGTGTGGCCCCCTTTAATTGTGTGATAGTCCAATATTAGCACAGAGATGGTGAGTTGTAAATACTTTTTTGGAAAATAATTTCATCTTTTTTTGTTTATTTTTTTATAATTCGACATAGATGGACTTTTGTTCATTTTTGCAACAAAAAACTACTCTATTTCAAGTAGTTTTCTATAAACTATTAAGATAAGTTCTTATTATTTCTTATCATCATAAGATATAAGTTTGACATCGTTATTTACTTTTGAACTGCCGCTCATTCGCCTTTTGTCATGCAACTCAAATGGTATATACATCACTACTTGTACCATAAAGATTATCGCAAGAATAGGAAGGATGTTCAATGGATACTGAAGGGTTATTCCCATTTTTTCTAGATAAGAACAACCGCCTACGAACATAATATTACAAGTTCGATTACTCATATAATATATTCCATAAGACATACCAGTTGTAATTGCAAGACTCAACACAGCAAGCCACAAGTCGTGAATATCTACTCTAAGAAAATCTGTAAAGCCTATATACATTGCAGTGAATAGTAATATGAGGCTTGATAGTATTAGTTGTACATTGCTTATATGATATATTGCAAAAGCTGGATTAAGTCCACTTGGATAAATGAATAATAATGCTCCTGCTATCGTACCCATACTGAAGATAAATGAATTGCAAAACCTCTTCCATCCATTATCCTTATCTATCCCCATCGAAGCAAGACATAATACGATTGTTATCCATGTAACTAAGGTAACGAGGTTGATATTCATTACTTCCCATACGGTCCACACAAGCCCATTCTTGAGCATAAAATTGTATCTATAAACATATTTAACAATCTCAAGTATTATCATGGCAAGCACGCAAGATAGCAATATTGTCTTCTTGACGTGGCTAGATTTGTTAACAAGAAGTAATAGGAGTGTCGCAATAAAGATAGCTGCAAAAGCAATAAGTAACCATTGCTCTAACTGCGCCACATACGTTGTTCTACTTGATGAACCAAAGTAACCGAACAAAGCTTCTTTCATTACGCTTAACCCCCTTTCATTATTTTGGGTATGTACAACTATTATTACTTTAAGCAATCAACTGTTGCTTATATATATAGTATAACATTATTCTATACTTACAGTCAATTTGTTTTATTTGAGCAGTTTTCGTACAGCTGAGACTTTGAGTCCTGACTCTGTTAACATCCCTATATGACAAGGATATCCTTCCCATACTTTGTTGCCGTGATAATCACTTCCAAAAGTACGTATTAGCTTGTTTTGTTGACAAAAATCATTGAGTTTCTTTATTTGTCCTTGAGTGTTAGAAGAATGTGCAATCTCTATCCCATTGAGTATGCCAAGGGCATGTACACTTTTTACCATCTCCATTGGCGTAAGTTCACCATATGTAATATTCTTGAATGGATGTGGAAGAACAGTCTTGCCACCACACTTGTGGATATATTTGCAAGTGTCAGTTATTGAAGGCAAAGTCTTGGCTGGATCTTGATATAGTACAAAATCTTTGTCATTCATTATCCTATGGAACAAGCTCTCGCCCAAATTGTATTTATTGAACAACTCTTCGTTCTCTGGATGCTCTTTGATTGCTAAAGTCAATGACTTGGCAAGCATAGGATACTTTCTGTCTACATAATGTTTGCCGGTTATCTTGAAACCGAGTTTCTTACACTTCTTTATCAAAGCCGACAAAAGTGCTTGGAACTTCTTATAATTATACTTCGTCTTAAGATGGTTGAACTTAGCCATCTTGTCTATATCGAAGCCATATCCAAGTATCTCAAGCCTACAACCCATATAGGCAACTGACAATTCTACTCCTGTGATTATCTCTCCTGAAAACAAGTTGTCAATCTTACGATCTCTTAGTTCAAAATGCGCGCCAATGCTATCGTGATCAGTGAATGCTATACGACACATCTTCTGATGCTCAGCTTCAATAAGACATTCATCGATAGACATATTGCCATCTGACCAAGGGGTATGTATGTGAAGATCTTCATTCTTGCCATATGTTAAAAAATCTAGTTCTTCCAATATCTTATTCCTCCGATGCTACTTGCATTTGTTCTTCAATAGAACATGTAGATTCTTCTTGATACAACTCTCTATATCCTTTGCTCTTCTTGAGAAGTTCTGTATGCGTGCCTTTGGCTGAGATCTTGCCTTTCTCAATAAGCATTATTTCATCACAATCTTCGACAGTTGTAAGCCTATGCGCAACAATAATAACAGTATGGTCTTTGCCAAGATATTTGATAGCTTGTTTGATACGCTCTTGGCTCTCATTATCAAGTGAGCTTGTTGCTTCATCAAATAGTATGATTTTGCTATTCTTAAGAAGCGCCCTTGCTATAGCAACCCTTTGCTTCTGACCACCACTTATCGAAGTTGCATTCTCTCCTACTATCGTGTTGTATTTCTTTGGAAGAGTCATAATGAAGTCGTGTATCTGAGCTTTCTTGCATGCACTAATTATTTCGCTCTTTTTACACCCAGGTTTGACCCAACGCAAGTTGTCATATAACGAGTAGTTGAACATATAAGGAAATTGTGAAACATATGTAATATTGCCTCTTAGGCAATCTTCGCTTATATCATTGATATTGACTCCATCTAGACTAATCTCGCCACTTGTGACGTCGTACATCTTGTCTATCAAACTAAGAATAGTACTCTTACCATTACCACTCTTACCTACAATACCAATCGTTTTGCCACCGTTAATCTTAAGGTTAAGATTGGTAAGTACTGGCTCATTTTCTTTGTATTCAAAACATACTTTTCGGAACTCTATATCCCCACGGACATTCTCTATATTCTGAGTGCCAAAGTGCTCTTGTGCAAACTCTTTGTCCTCAATAAGAGAGTATACTCTCTTTGCAGATATCTCACCCTTACTCAACTCTTCTTTGACATATACTGCATAGATGAGTGAGTTGGCTATCCTTCCCCTATATAAGTAAAGGATAATAAATGATGATACAAGCAACGATCCCCATTTGAGAAGGAATGCCGATAGTATAAAGAATCCCAAGTAGAACAAGTGATCACATACAGCCGACAAGAACTTAAGCCACGTATTGGTCTTCTCGAGTTTGTAATTATAGTCGGTAGAATCTTTGAACTTGGTCTTTGCTTTGTCAAGACTTATCTCTTGAATATTGAGGGATTTGATATCTTTGTTACCCATAATGGTTTCATTATAAAATCCTGTTGCCGCATCGTCTTTGTCCTTACGAATCTTACGCATCTTGTAGATAAGATTGATTCTTATGAACTCAACAAATACAAGCAATCCAACCGTAACAAGAAGATATAGCCCTATCCAATAGTTGATTATGAAGGCATAGATGAATATTCCTACACTAGCCAAGATATCGCCAAGGGCTTCGATAATAGAACTATACAATTCCGCAAGAGCTGCCGAATCCCAAATAATACGGTTGATAAACTTGCCAGAACCAACACTGTCATAAGTCTTGGCATTAACATTCATTGCACTCTTGATTTGTATCCTTCGTATATCAAATATCATATCTCTACGCATTCTGAAGAATAACAAATTCCACACATACAGATTGAGTGCACTTACAAGAGCAACAATGAGTGCATATATTATCATTCGAGTTGTATATCCAGCCTTAGAAGTATCTGCAAAACTACTAAGAATGTTACCTTCGAACATAGGTGACAATATGCATATTGCCATATAAATAACGACACAACAAATAACGCCAATGACTCTTTTTCTTTGGCTCTTTAAGAATATTAAGGTTTTGCGAAGATATGGATACCCTCTTCCTTCTTTCTTCAAGTTATTCTCCTTCGTTGTGATATAATCCTTTGTAAAGTTCGCAATTTTTCATCAATTGTCTATGTGTGCCACTATCTATCAACTTGCCTTTCTCTAATACGTATATGGTGTCACAATCTTTGATTGTTGTGAGTCTGTGAGCAACTATTATGATAGTATGATCACTCTTTAGTTCTGATATTGTACCTTTTACA
Source organism: uncultured Lachnospiraceae bacterium (assembly GCA_964368755.1). GTDB lineage: Bacteria > Bacillota > Clostridia > Christensenellales > UBA1242 > CALVZT01. The sequence goes on along the minus strand of CAYJCR010000012.1, from coordinate 15,595 downwards.
AATTCTTGACTCTCGTTGTCAAGGGCGCTAGTTGACTCATCAAATATTATTACTTTGGTATTCTTAATAAGTGCCCTTGCAATAGATACTCTCTGTCGCTGTCCACCAGATAATTGAACACCATTCTCACCAATGATGGTATCATAGCCCTTAGTTGTGCTTACGATAAAGTCATGTATACAAGCACGTTTGCACGCGTCTATCATTTGTTCATCGGTTACTTGTGGATTGACCATATGGAAGTTCTCTCTAAAACTAAGATTGAACAGGTATGGATTCTGAGATACAAGACTTAAATTCTCTCTCAAAGAGTCTTTGGTAAGTTTTTTGATATCTACTCCATCAAGCAATATCTTACCATGTTGTGGGTCATATAGCCTGACAAAGAGATTGAGAAGTGAACTCTTGCCTTCACCAGACTTAGACACAAATGCAACAATGCTATTGTTTGGAATATTTGCAGATAAACCATTGATAATTTTTTTCTTTCCATAGCTGAATGTAATATTGTCGATAGAGATATTGCCTTTGACTTCTGTTAATGTCTTGTTGCCAAACTTCTCCACAGGGTATTCGTCAAAAACTTTTTGTACTCTCGCTGCCGACACTTCTGCTTCCTTGGCTTTCTCTTTGATAATAATAATCCTTGCAAAAAAGTCAAGACAAGTGCTTCTGTATAGATAAATAATGAGCACGCCAGCAACTGTAACAAGCATGTTCTTTATCAAAAACACTGCCAATAACCCAAAGGCAAGTGCACACACTGCATTGATTACATTGTTAAGCCTCTTCAATACATTTCTGTATTCAAACATATTGTATTCTTTGTCAAGACAATCAATCTCCATATCATCAGATTCTTTTAACATAGAATCTTTGATATTGAGAGCCTTGATATCACGGTTACCCCTGAGTAGTTCGGTACAAAAACCTGTAATCTCATCGAACTTCTTTCGGACAACAACTCTCTTGCGATATACGTTCTTGATCTGTATATTCTCCACTATGAACACAAGTATTACATTGACAAGTAATACAAGACATAGATATGGGCTCAAAAATATCGAATATCCAACAATGGCAATATTGCCAATAAGTTTCATTATAAGAAGTATCGCTTCGCTATAAAAATCTGCTATCTTGTTGGTATCATAATCCATTCTTTGAATGAACAATCCACTCGAATTCTTATCATGGAAGCCTGTTGTGATATTAAGAGCCGACTTGGTGATATCGGATCTGAGGTCATAGAGCATACCACAGTATAACTTTTCAAAACCAAGCTGAGTAACTCTGTAACAAAACTCGTGACCTATAGCAATAGCAATAGTAATTACCGATATTATAATGAGTGGTTGCATCTCTCCATTGTACTCACTAAACTTAGCGAGAACTTGTCCATACATTATAGGAACAAGCGCCGACAAACCTGCAGAAATAACAACGAACAAAAGAACAAAAGAAAATATTCTTTTGTTTCGGACAAAATATTTAAGGTTTTTCTTGAGATTTCTATAACCTTTGTTTTTGATTTCTTTTTCTTTTGCCATTCTTATCCTTTGTATTTGTGTAATTATTTTAACATATAGGCAACGTTTTTGGCTATTGATTCCATACAATTATCGCCATAAACAACGTATTTTTTGTACAAATCGACCGTTTAGTCGATATTTTTGCAACAAAAAAGCAGTCGATAACAACTGCTTAAGATTATTGTTCGTCATTCGAAGTTTGTTGCCTTGGCACAAGTCCATTACAACTATCTGCTATATCGCGTATTGCCGATGTTGCTCCAAGATAGTTCTCTTGGTTGTCAAAACTTAAGCAATTCTCTCCAGCCGAATGGAAGTTGAACGCACAGGCGTGCTCTTTTTCTAGGCTTGCTGTTCTCACAAAGCCTTCTGCAAGTTGTCTTATAAATCTATTCTCAATGTTAATACCTGTATCGTCAAAATCAATGTAGTTAGTAGAAACACAGGTTCTCTCTGCTTGTAGGTCCCATCTTGTAATCAATTTGTTTGCATAAGCTTCGGGATTCTTCTTCGCATATATAGTTAGAAGATTGCACGCAAAAATAAAGTCCTTCATCTCTGGGAAGACTCCTTTTGTATTGTTGTTGTCAATCTGACATTCTCCTCTACTATTTGTAATCACTTTATAAAAGAATGCAACATTCCTAATATTCTTTTCTGTAAATATTTTTGACTTAAACATTTTTATCCCTTTTGACTCTATTTCTTCTTTTATTCTTTCTATTTCCAATTCTGACATTGTTCTCTCCTGCATCGCTTATGTAACTTGATTATACGCTCCAAGACTACAGATGTCAATACCCGAATTGTTACAAAAATGCTATTTGTGACCAATCTTGCCAAGTATAATATTCTGGCATTCCTTGAAGAGTTGACTTCCTTCTTCGAAGTCGGCTTGCACTACATGATTAACCCTTCCCTCGTGGCGTAGTTGTTCTCCAGACTTCTTCCTGCCACGGATATCTGGATCGTATACGCAGAAAGAATTGCCACCACTAGAACAAATAAGTTTCATAGAAGGAACATCTGTCATACCGTCTCCAAAATACACCATATTTTCGAACGGAATAATGCCATCTTCTTCTGTCATATATTTATTTACACTTTCGTCTTCATATAGAGTGTCCATACAATTCTTACGAATACGGAAAATGTATTGAGTCTTGGTTGTATGGTTAACAAGGGTTTTGAGCCAATCAGCTTCGCCTTTGTAGTCAAATATATATTCGCAAGCAAATATTCTATCGAACTCCTTCGCTATTGTTGATCCTTTGAGTGTCTCTTTGTTGCCAGAAGATATAAGATAGTGTTTGATTTCAGCATCATTATTTTTGGCAAACTCATTGATTTTGTCGAACCATTCTTCTACTCCTGGATAATACTTGAACTTCTTGCCCTGCTCGTACAACAATTCTTTTGTAATAGGAATATTCTTACTCCTACCAGTCTTGATGATATTGTACAAATACATCAATGTTCTATCTGAGTTGTTCGCAACTGCAAGTTCTGTGCTTTCTTCCCAAAAAGTTTTTGGATCTTCTCCCAATGCTTGAATTATGCCGTTATCTTGCATAGAGCCTTTGATCAATGTTCCATCAACATCATATATGAATACAAACTTTTTCATATTTTCTCTCCTATGTTCCATCTGAACATATCTTACATATAGAATACATATTTTCTTGTCAAAAGTCCACTTATGTAAGCGAAGTTTTGTCAACTGATTTTATTAACAAATTATTTTTTGTTAGCATATAATACTTATTTGCCAAAAAGCTGAAGATTTTGGTATTATGTAGATATCACGAAACAAAAGGACATTTTCTTATGGATATTACACAAAAGTTAAGTGATGAGTTCGATATACGAATCAATCACGCTGAGAATATCATTTCTCTTATTGATGAAGGTTGTACAATACCTTTTATCGCAAGATACAGAAAGGAGCTTACAGGCAGTTGTGATGACCAAGTCTTGAGAGAGTTCAATGATAGGCTCGCATATCTCAGATCATTACAAAAACGTAAAGAAGAAGTTACCAAGTCTATTACCGAACAAGAGAAGATGACAGATGACATTGCTAAGGCTCTTGACTTTGCTGTCACTCTTACCGAAGTCGAAGATATATATAGGCCATACAAACCAAAGCGTAAGACAAGAGCAAGTGTCGCTATAGCCAAAGGGCTTACTCCTCTTGCCGAAGCAATCAAGTCTGGCAAGTTCGAAGGCACAATTGATGAGTTTGCACTTAGCTTTGTCAACGAAGATAATGGTCTTAAGAATGCCGAAGAAGCTATCGCTGGCGCCAAAGATATCATCGCAGAACAAGTATCTGATGATGCAGATAGTAGAAAGGCACTTAGGGAGTTGTTAGTCGAAAAAGCCGAGCTTTCTACAACCCTTGTTGAGAACGAAAAGTCTAAGACATATGAGATGTATGCTGAGTTCTCAGAACCAATCAAGAAGATTCCTAGTCACAGAATACTTGCTATCAATCGTGGCGAGAATGACGAGAGTCTCAAAGTCAAAGTTGTTATCAATCCCGAACTTGCACTCAAAGAGTTGAGGGATAAGTTCCTTAATGACAAGGTCTCTACGGCTAGTCTTGTTGATGAGGCTATAGTAGACAGTTATGATAGACTTATATTCCCTTCTATAGAGAGAGAAGTAAGAACAATGCTCACAGACAAAGCCAACGAACAAGCAATCAAAATGTTCGAAGTCAACCTCAAACCTTTGCTTATGCAACCACCTCTTAAGAACAAAGTTATCTTAGGTCTTGATCCTGCATATAGGACAGGCTGTAAGATAGCAGTTATCGACTCCAACTCCAATGTCCTTGCTACAACAGTTGTCTATCCTACCCCACCACAGAGCAAGATCGAAGAAGCAGAAAAGAAATTGACCGAACTTATCAACAAATTCAAAGTAGACGTTATTTCTATCGGCAATGGAACTGCAAGCAAAGAATCAGAAATGTTCGTAGCAGAACTTATCAAAAAACAATCTCGTCCTGTATCATACGCCATTGTCAATGAGGCAGGAGCATCTGTATATAGTGCATCCAAACTTGGAGCAACGGAGTTCCCTGACTTTGACGTAGCGCTTAGAAGTGCAGTCAGTATTGCGCGTAGACTTCAAGACCCTCTTGCAGAGCTTATCAAAATAGATGTTAAGTCAATTGGTGTCGGGCAATACCAACACGATATGCCACAGAAACGCCTTGGAGAGGTCTTAACCGGCGTTGTGGAAGATTGTGTTAATAGCGTAGGTGTCGACCTAAATACCGCCTCTCCAAGCCTTCTATCGTACGTATCTGGACTTAACGGTGCTATTGCAAAGAATGTTGTAGATTATAGAGCACAGAATGGAGAGTTTTCTTCACGTAAGCAACTCCTCAAAGTAAGCAAACTAGGAGATAAGGCATACGAGCAATGTGCAGGATTCTTACGTATCATTGGTGGCAAGAATGTCCTTGACAACACAGGAGTCCACCCAGAGTCATATGAGGCAGCTGAGAAACTTCTTGCTATGTTCGACTTCAACGATGAGAGCATACGCAACGGCGATATTGCCAATCTTCCAAATCTTGTCAAACTCAAGGGAGAAAAAGTTGTGGCGGCGGCAATAGGTGTCGGCGAACCAACTCTTCAAGATATAGTATCAGAGATTACCAAGCCAGGAAGAGATATAAGAGATAGTCTTCCACCAGTTGAGTTAAGAAGTGATATCTTAGATATCAAGGACCTCAAAGTTGACATGATACTCACAGGGACTGTACGTAATGTAATAGACTTTGGCGCTTTTGTAGATATAGGCGTGCATCAAGATGGACTCGTACATATCTCTCAGATAAGCAATGGCTATATTCGCCACCCTTCTGATAAACTCAAAGTTGGACAAGTTGTCAAGGTCAAGATCATATCACTAGACTTAGACAAGAATCGTATCGGACTATCTATCAAACAAGCTCAAGAATAATATGATAAACTCCCACATGACATAACTTTGTGGGAGTTTTTTATTCTACCTAGACAACTACTATCTGCGTATAGTGAATAGTCGTTGAGTCTTCGGTATAGACTCTAAGGCTTGAGTCAATAACTCAACATGTAATTGCTCATCTTTGATTATTCTTGCTATTACCGCCGCCACTTGTGGATTGTTGAGTTCTCCAAGCATCTTTTCATACATTGCTATAGCCTTTTTCTCACCAGCCAAATCTTCTGAGAGCATCTTCTCAGGCGTTGAAGAATAATTTACATAACTTGTTGAAAAAAAGTTGTTGCGTATAGGAGGCTGAGCGCTAAATATCGGATCAACTCCGAGTTTGTATAGCATATTGCCCAATATGTCAAAGTGATGCATCTCAGCTATCGAGATATCTTCAAGTAGTGACCCTATATCTTCGAGCCCTTGATTGCCAAATTGTATGCTATGATACACATATTGCATTATCGCCGTGAGCTCGCTATGAGAGTCAGAGTATGCTGGAGAAATAATCTTAGCACTCCTCATATCTGGAGTTATCTCATCTATTGATGGGTAGGGCAAATCTATTATTTCTGGTTTCATTATTACACTTCCTTTTTTTTGATTATATATGCTCTATGCCTAAGCCTTTGTGACAAATAACCTAGAAAAATATATTATCTGACAATTGACTTATGCACAACTGCTATGATACAATCAGATTGTACCAAAGATAAGCCCAAGGAGGATGTATTATGTTGGGAGTTGCAGGTTTTGGAAGCGCTATTGTCGCTCCTATTATAATAGCAGGAGTTTTGTTCCTTGTTGTTATTATATCTGTTATCATTACAGTTGCTCGTGCAAAGAACAGCGCCTCAGTAGATATGGATGTATTGCAAGAGAATATCGCAGAAGCTCAGCAGAGTAACGAAGGGGTTGCTCCAAGCCAGACTACTTATACTTGTCAATACTGTGGAGCAATACTTAGTAGCACCGACAACAAATGTCCAAGTTGTGGTGCTCCGAACAAAAGGAATAATTAGTCGTCACACGCAGTCAATTTGTTTCTTCAAGCAATGAACTCCGTGCCGGCATATGGTGAGATGGTCGAGTGGCCTAAGGCACACGCTTGGAAAGCGTGCGTACCGTAACAGGTACCGTGGGTTCGAATCCCACTCTTACCGCCAAGCACAATATAACAAACCGATAATAACACTTGTGTTTTGTCGGTTTTTTGTTGAGAGTTTTGAATTATTATGTTATAGTTAGATTAGATATTTGGAGGCAGTATGGGTAAACAATACGAAAGTAAAAGGTTGTTGTTGAGAACAATAACTCTTGATGATAAGGATGCTCTACTAGATTTTCGAGATGAGTTCGCTACAGACACCGAGAAAAGTTACGGAGATGGTGGGTTATCAAAAGCAGACAGTTTTGAAGAATGGTATGAAAAATTGAGATTGTATAGCAAAAAATCTACTGTGCCTCATGACAGAGTTCCTTCAACACAATTCATATCTATTAGCAAAGAATCTGGCAGAATAATCGGAATGGTAAATGTAAGACACAGCCTTATTGGAATGCTATTGCAACGAGGTGGACATATCGGAGATTGCATTAGAAAATCCGAAAGAAACAAAGGCTATGGTACTGAGCAGATCAAACTAGCCTTGCAGTTCTGCAAAGATAAAAAAATTGACCGAGTCTTAATCACTTGTAAGAAAGATAATCCTGCCTCTGCCAAAACTATTATTAATAATGGTGGAATAAAAGAGAACGAAATAATCTCAGACGGAGATATATACGAAAGATACTGGATACAAACCAAATAATTATTATATAGACAAATAATCAAGGAGAATGGTATGAAAAATTATGAAGTGTTCTTGAACAGTTTTATGGAATGCTGGAAGAATCTCGATCCTGAAGGGATATATAATCTTATATCAAAGAAGTGTGAATATTATGAAAACCCAATTGACAAGCCAACTACCGATTATGAACGTATAAAAGATTTGTGGAAAATTATTCCAAATAACCAAAAGAACATTTCTTACAATGGCAAGATATTGTTCCAAGACAATAAGAGTTGCGTTTATCATTTTGTGATGCAAAGAACGATGGTTGGAACTAATAAGACTCAAAACATTGACGGCATTTTTGAAATCAAACTAAACAACAATAACCTTCTAACTTACTTTAAGCAATGGAGATATACAAATGAAGTGTAGTTGATGCCCTAGGCGCAAACAACTACCATATAAGGAGAAAATATGGATACAATCAACAATCCTCAACCCGAGAATACAATCCCACCTGAGAATACAATCCAACCAAAAGTTAATAAGAAAAACAGAGTGCTTCTTTCTGTGCTACTTGCCATTGTTGGATTTGCAGTAGGCTTTTGCGCAGTTTACTTTATTATCAACACACCTGTCAAAGACAAGACCTTCTCTACGAGTGGTATGTCAATAACTTTGACCAATAAATTTAACGAACAAGAGTATGTATCTTATACTTCTATATATTCTAGCAAGTCCGTTGCTGTATATACACTCAAAGAGACTTACGCTGATGGCATTAGCCAGACTTGCACATTGGGCCAATATGCAGAGCTTGTTATGGATAACAACCTTATTACAAGTGAATTAAATCAAGGCGAAGATTGTGTGTACTTCGACTTCGATCGAACAAGTGGGAGTACCGATATGTTCTTCAGAGCATATTGTTATAAGGTTAATGATGGATTCTGGCTCATACAATTTGCTTGCAAGACTTCAAACAAAGACACAGAATTGCCTAATATCGAAAAATGGGCAAGTAGCGTTACATTCAGCAATGCAGACTAACTCAACTCAATATTGATCACCACTATTTGTGGTGGTCTTTTTTGTTGCACAAAAGTATGCTTTTGTGTTACTCTTATAGTACATATAAAGAGGATCGGTAACTATGGATATACGAATGTTTTGTGATATTGACAAAAATACTTTACAACAGATTGCAACTCTACACTTCAACCAATGGAGCAAGTTCAATCCACAACTCAATCTTCAAGACAAAATTGTAGAGTTTAGCAATGAGTACGCTACAACTAAAGACAGCGTTCCTTGTGGTTTTGCACTATTTGAGGAAAACGATCTTGTTGGTTTTTGCAGATTGAGGCTCAAAAATCTTAACAAGTACCCTGAGATTTTTCCTTGGATATCTAGCGTGTTAATATTGGACAAATACAAAGGCAAAGGTTACGGTGCGATCCTTGTCAATAAAGCAAAAGATCTTATACAGTCATTTGGATACCCAACAGCATATGTCTGGACTGACCAAGCCCCAGATTTTTACAAAAAACTTGGCTTTACCTTTGTTCAATATGTCGAGAAAAACGATGGTGGTATCGCTGAGTTGTACAAATATGACTTTTGATAAATTAGGAGAATAATATGTCATCATTTCGCAAGTTTACTAAGCTCTCTGCTCCATACCTAAATGCAGAGCAATACTCTAGTCTCGGTCATACAATTGTGGCTGGCAATAGTCCACTACTTTTGTCTGCACCTCACGGAGTGTCACAAGTGCGCCTATGCAAGATCAAGGTTGCAGAGATCGGTAGCGCAAGACTAGCAATAGCACTTGCTTCGCAGACCTCAACCCCACTTATTATCAAAACAAAGAATAAAATGGACGATGCCAATTTTGACAAAAACTGTCAGTATCGCAAAGACATGGCACAGTATGTATTGTCGAATAATATCAAGTATATATTGGACTTCCACGGACTTGCATCGAACAGAGAATGTGATATCAACTTGGGTACCAACCTTGGACTTAATGTCAAGAACAATCCAGAACTATTCGAGAAGATTGTCAATATCTTGGAAAGTGACGGATTCTATGTAGCAATAGACAAACCTTTTTCTGCTCCTGAGAAGACAATATCTGGAGCCTTCTCTAGCACTTATGGGCTATGGACCTTGCAAATCGAAGTTAACTGTGGAATAACTAACAATCCAAAGAATATTAACAAACTCGACAAGTTGATCTCAAGCCTAACCAAATGTATTAATCTTATCAAAGAACAATAACGCTTGTCGTTGTATTAATAGATAATAAAACTCATTTGTTCTAACAAAAAAACTCTATTTAATAGAGTTTTTTTATTTTATCTTCCGACTTAATATATCTTTTTGTTGTCAAGATGGTCATATTTGTCAAAAACTTTGAGGCACTCTTGTCTATCTACTTCGTTGAGAGTCCCAAGTTCTTTTTTCTTCATCATCTTGTAGAATATCTTGTCTCTGAATCCTATCTTATCTGCATCTTCTTGATTGCAACCATAGTACACTTTGTCAATATTGGACCAAAGCACAGCACCAAGACACATAGGGCAAGGCTCTGATGTCGTATAGATATCACAACCTGTAAGGTCATATGTGCCGAGATTGCGACAAGCATCTCTTATTGCCATAATCTCACCATGCGAAGTTGGGTCATTGTCATGGACAACAGTATTGTGCCCTCTGCCAACAATTTTACCTTTGCGCACTACAACGGAACCAAACGGACCTCCATGTCCATTGTCTATGCCTAGATTCGCTTCTTCAATAGCTGCTTTCATAAACTTGTTCATTAGTATCTCCTATTTGCAACAACAAGGTTTCCTTGCAACCAAATAATTATGGCTAGCAAAACATTGTTCACAACATTACTTTGATATCATATTATTATATTATCACAAATGCTTGTTTTTATAAAACGTTTTTATTAGGCAACTGTTTACAATTGCTTCCAAAAAAAATGCTTTACGAAATCTCTTTGTTATGATATAATCTGCCTATCATCGTCGGAGGAAATAATGGACGAAAAAATATTAAAATTAAAAGAACTAATCAAAAAATCAAACCTTATTACTGTATTGACAGGTGCTGGCATATCAACTTCAAGTGGTATCGACGACTTCAAGACAATATACAATAGAACAGATCTACCATATGAGCCGGAGAGATATCTTTCTCATGACTTTTTTTACGAGCATCCAGATGAGTTTTGTGACTTTGTTAAGACTTTTCTTTATCATCCAGACCTCAAGCCAACTTTTGCTCACAAATATCTAGCTGATCTGCAAAAACGCGAAACCGTAAGGATCTTTACTCAGAATGTTGATGGCCTTCATTCAAAAGCCGGTAGCCTTGGAGTAACAGAACTCCATGGCAATCTCAACAAATGGAGTTGTGAAGATTGTTGTGAAGGCAAATCTTTGGATGAGATTATGCAACAAGGCAATCATTGTGACTGTGGAGGCTTATACAAGCCCCACGTTACCCTATATGACGAGAATGTAGATAGACCTAAGTTCCAATACGCGAAGCAATGTATGTCGTGTGCAGACCTTGTCTTGGTCATAGGCACTAGATTACAAGTCACAGCAGATATGAATCTTCTCAACTACTGTTACACAAGCGACATTGTTATTATCAATGATGAGCCAATAGACTACGAAGACAAGGCAACTCTTGTCTTCCATGACAAAGCTGACAATGTCTTCTCTCAATTATCCGAAAGCGAAACTATGTAGAAAAAAGCCATACGCCCAATTGTCCAATATCGAGACAACAAGCGTATGGTTTTTTTAACAATAACTTACACGGCTAGATCCTAACATTTGCTCTCTAAAGTATCTATTCTTTAGTTCTTTGAACTTTTCTGCCATGCCTTTGATATATTTTTGCTTTGCTTCGGTATCCAATCCGAGTATTGCTTTGGAGTCAATAAGCTCGCCTACGGGATTGAGCGAGCCACTACTTATAAGCGCGCAAACTTTTTTGTATAACATTTCTTCTTTGTTGTTAACTATTATCGTTGGAGTAAAAACTTTTTCTTCTTTCTTTGGCATTATCATTATCGAAGTCTTATGAGGAATAACAACTTTTTCCTCTTCGTATGTATTTTTTCTTAGCCTATTCTTAGCCAATTTTGCTAGTTCGTACAAATTACCCTTCTCTTTGCCTTTAATCATTATTTTACTCCTTTTGATAATATAGTGATATATTGAAGCAACTATTGATGCCTTTCAAAAAACATTTTCATTATATAGATATCTCTATTTAATGCAAAATATTTATTGCAGAAATAAATGTCTATTATTAAGCGATTTTATTAATTTTTGTAAATATTTTTGTGCAATTAGCACAATAAAATTGTCAAATATTTTGTGGCTGTTTTATTGTAAAATAATGTCGCAAACCAAAAATTATTTTGACAATCATATATATTTTGTTACAAAAAAACAAGCTGTCAGCAATTGCTTAACAACTTGTTTTTGTTTATAATAATATTTTATTGAATATTATAACAATCTATTATTAGTCACCTTCGGTTGGGTCAGAGTTATTGACATTATCACTCGAAGCCCCTTGTCCGTTTGCAACACTCGAAGGCGTCCCTTTCAAAACATTTTCTTGCGATTGTTTGTTGTCTGCAAGGTTATCAATTCTATTTGCATTGAGTGGACGATTGTCTTGGCTATCACGATGATCTTGGGACTTTTCATTACTCTTCGCAAGAAGCTCTTCAACATATTCTCTATATGTTTTTAGAGTTGGGTCGATGTATTTTTTTACAGCATCAGAGTGGTCAAAAGCATCAACTCTAGTATACCCTGGCTCACACATTATTTCTCCATATGGAGATGGACTCTCTTCTACTGACTTTCTGGTGCTATTTTCTTCACGACAACTGCAAGATCTTTCCACTATGTGTTCACCCACTATCTTCCATGAGTTTGTTGATCTTACTCCAAACTTAGCTAGCATTTTTGCCATAAACTTCTCTTTAAAAGAAAAGTCTGCAGGATTCTTTGGAATAAAATATATAACTTCTGCACTATTATTCTGTCTAATAAATCTATAACATTGCTTTGGATCATCGCTTATAAAGAAATCTGCATCTTTGTCAAGTGCAAATGTGCACATATCCATACAGCTGTCTACATATCGCAACTTGTTACTATTAAAAGTACCATTGACAGCTCTGGCTACTGAATCAGTCGAAAAAGCTTTTGTACATACGCATGGTAGTTCATCTACAATAATAAAATTGTTAGTCCCCAAATCCCTACACTTAGTAAGACCTCTTATCACTCTGCTTGCCGTTGGATCTATAGAAATAGTTCTTGCCAATTCTTTGTTGCATTCTCTAACAGTATCGTTCGCCACTTGCGCAATTTTACCAAATGTACCCGACATATTGTTAACAATATTTGCTGCAGTATTAGTCAAAGAACTGTAATTGACTCTGCTTGCAAACTTAGTAAGAGTCTTTACAAGCTCTGCATCTCTATATAATATAGTATCAACACCGGCAATAACGTTTTGATCCTTCAAAAATATTGGTTTCTTAAAATTATCATTCATATTTGTTCTCTCCCACATATATCAATGTTAATAATTATACTATATTTAATGATAAATTGCAATATCCAATTTGCACAAAATAAAACAACACTTTTTGTTGTAAGTGTTGTTATTTATTAGCCATATTTGATAGCTATGTGCTGTTATTAGCTACGAAACTCGTTGTGCAATTCTTCATCATCTATAGAAGATGTGTTAATTGCGCTTGATGACACACCTTTATTCTTTGTAGCGACTGTTTTATTTTGGCTTTGCATTTTTGTAGATATCCAATACATTACGAACGACGCACCACTCAATACCAACACTGCCGGCAAGAAATATAGTAGTGGCACTGGGATAATTTTCATCAAAAAGTCACACGCAATATTCCCTTGCTCACCCATAGTAACAAAATAATTTGCTGTTGGACTCCAACCCGTCCATCTAAACAATATATTGATGCAATGTGCAATACAAGCAAAGGTTACTAGTATTCCATAGGCCCATACAATATCGAACATCTTTGGTTTATATATTCCAAATGCAACTATCAATAGCGATATACCTATAAGGCAGGTGTGATAAACAAAGTATACAATTATATCAAAACTATATATTGGTTGACCGAGAAATATTGTCCCAAAGAATAGGATTCCTGCCAACGAAGCAAAATCTGTTACATAAAAGAAATACGCAAACAACTTTGTATTCTTTGTAAGTAATGCTATTGGCATAAGAATAAGATTGAAGCTACACAAGTGCAAAGGTAGTTCGTCAAGTATTGGCGAACCTATAGATATACACATATAGAACTTATACGGAAGGTATATGCAAATGTTAAATATGCACATACTCATGAGTGCCCAAAACTTTGCCTTCTGACTGCGATGCCTAAAAATGAAATAAATAGCGACAATTATTATTGGACATACAATTAACCAACCAATATGTGACATATTAAAGTATTGCATTTTGTAATCAAAAAATTTCATTGTTTTTCCTTTGTAAAATCAATAAGCGTAATTTGCAAAAGCTTGAATGGCACATGTAAAATATCTTGCATCAGTTCCTGTATATTTCAAAGAATAACTGTCTGTCAATAATCTATCTATATAATAGTTGGAAGATAGTCTTGTCTTAATATATTCTACAAAATCATTTTTGGTAGATATATTAGTGTCTTTGAGCAACATAACTTTGAACATGTTTTTTCTTGTTGATACTTGAGTTGAATAATATACTTCAAAAGCCTTGGCAATAGAATACTTACACTCTGTCATCAATCGATATATATTGACAGCATCCATATCGCTATTCATATCAGCAAGCCCAAAGGTAGAGCTAGTTGATGCAATTGTACTGTTTGCATATGTTTGAAGTGCAGAAGTCGCAAGAGTTCCCTTAGAATCTTTAAGCTCTTTGGCAAACTGTGCAAGGTCTCCACCCCAGCCTCCTAGGTCTGGTAGCAGCATTGTGCCACCACTTCTTGTGAACATGTTGAGGGTTGCCATCATATGCACGAAGTCTATCTTGCCAGCTCCCGACACAGGCTCCCACTCTCCTATTGACTGTAGGTTGGCTATCTGAATAGAGCTGTTCTCTTGAACATATCTCTCAAATGCTGTATTGCTACTTCCTGCAAGAATATTCCATTGTGTAGTATTATATCTCGCCCCACGTATATAGTTGAGAGTCAAGTTTTCCACACTCGTACTTACATTGCTTGTCTTTTTGAACTCTCCTGCAAGATATTCGAGTTCGGACAGTTTAGCTAAAACATCATAATACATATTTGTAACGGTGTTTGCAGAAGTCTTTTTTTGCCACTTTGCATATATAGTGGTGTTCTTTTTTACTTCAATGCTATTTGCACACAAACTTCCATCAATAGTAGTTGACCAACCAAGAAAGTTAAACCCTGGCTTTTCAACCTTCGATTTGTCGATAAGCGTCACCGTCCCACCGCTTGTACTTTGCATAACAACAGAAGTGCTTTCTTTGCAGAATCCACCAACCAAATCATATGTTAATATAGGATGAGCAAGCCACTTTGCATACAAAGTCATGACATCTTCAACAACGTGCGTATCTATGTCCCACTGGGTTTGAAGATTGGCATCAGTGTACCACCCTCCAAATGTATAATCCTTTTTTGTCGGAGAGTCAACTTTGATAACGGCGCCTTTCTCAACATATTTTGGGACAATCGTTTGCCCGTTGTTGAGTTCAAAAGACACCTTACAAACATCTTCTTTGCCACCACAACCAATCATCACACAGGGAATGACAATCAACATGACCACAAATACAATATAAAAAACAAAACTTCTCTTTTTCATGCCTTCATTATATCAAATGTTATCAAAAAACCAAACAGTATATGCTAAAAAATAATTAAAGAGATTGACAAAAAACTATTTTGGCTATATACTTATACCGTTCGCTAGAAGTGTTACTGCTTTTATATTGATTGTTTGCAATTTTGCATAGTTACTATTCACTTCGTGAAATGGCGACTGCGCACAATCTCCGAGAGCGAACTCTCTCCCCTTGTTGCTTGTCTAATGAGCGACAACGCCAACAATTATATTTCTTTATCATATTATTATTTACATGCGCCGCTAGCTCAGCTGGATAGAGCGTTGGTCTACGGAACAGATGGTCAGGGGTTTGATTATTCCCTTCAAAAATACTCGCAAA
>CAYJCR010000011.1:0-24413 GCA_964368755.1 uncultured Lachnospiraceae bacterium | reverse complement strand
TTGTTAAAATAGTTGATTATATTAATACAAACATTTTTAATGAAGTTAAACCATCAAAATTGATTGATTTATATAAATCTAACAATATTAGCAAGTATATTGAAAAAGCTAAAACTAAATTAAACATAGATTAATAACTCATATTTGCCAATAAGTGATGGCGTTCGCTAACGCTCGGCATCAAAAAAGAAAATCAAAAGGGTATGTTTTATTTACTCCAGCCTATACATTACCGATAAAAACAATGCGTTTTTATCAGTTTTTTATTTGTAAAGAAATGAATATATGCTATACTATTACCGAATACATAAATAGAAAATCTCTTATTGTGATGAAGGAGTGTCAAAGTCCTTGTTGACGGAGTTGCTAGCAGCAAGAAATTGTTTTTTTCTGCATAAAAGCTACTTGTTACCAATATACTAGTATTATGAAAAGAAAGTGGTTAGCAATATCAATAATGATAGCTTCTATTATAGTAGTTGCAGGACTTGGAAGCCTATTTGTCAATCTTGGAATGGATTGGTTCAATAGCCTTATTAAGCCAAAAGAATGGATTCCAAACTTTGTCATCCCAATAGTATGGACAGTTGTGTATCTTGCTTTTGCGATAATCCTATTCTTGTGGTTGTCTAAAGACAAGATAGATAAGACAACCCTTGTATATTTGATTCTTAATGGAATATTCAATATCCTTTGGTGCTTAGTTTTCTTTACTCTCAATCAATTGTTCTTGGGCAATATTGTTATTATCATCAATGCAATAATTGGAGTTGTATTAATTGTCAAGATAAGTAGTTACAACAAAATCTATTCTCGTATACTTAGCATATATCCGATATGGTTGTGTATAGCGACATCCCTCAATCTTGCTTTGTGGATACTAAACTGAGTGTTTTGGACAAATCCAAGCACTTTTTTTATGCAAAGATTTGGCGATTGAGACCATTTATGATAAACTACTTTTTGTAAGGAGAAAATCAAGATGATAGAGGTAGAACTTAAACTCAAAGTCGTAGACTTTCCAGATTTGAGTACTGTTGAGATGGTTGTTCAGAAGAACATACTCGATATATATTATGATACTGCAGACTACAAGCTCATAAGCACAGGCAATTTTCTTCGTAATCGCAACAACAACAAAGTTGATTTCAAACTTAATATTGGAGACCTTAGTCACTCATATTGCAAAGAAACAAGATTTGATTATAAATCTTTTTGTCCGAACAAGTCTTTGGAAGAGATATTTGCTAAGATTGGGGCGAGTTATAACCCTGATTTCGTAGATTTTGACAGCTTTTTGAAAGCAAATAAACTCAGCCCACTTGCCATTATTGACAAGGATCGCAAAGTCTATCAAATAGACGACTTGGTTATTAGTCTTGATGAAGTCAAGGGGCTTGGGAAATTTATGGAGATAGAAAAAGATCTTCCAGATGATGCCGTTTTTGACAAAAATATAGTTAGGCAGGAGATGCTTAACAAACTTGCATCCAAACACTTGTTGCCAAAGTTTGAGTTTGTCAATATAGGTTATGTTGAGTTGTATTTGTTAGAATATAACAAAGTCGCATATAACAAAGGTTTGTACAAAGTATAAGTATTATATGTAAACATTTGCTTGCGACAAATAATGGTTGTATAATATAAGCTAAGGAGATTGAAGAGATGGATAAAAAGCACGAAGCACCAAAACACCTTTTGTTATGTAAGATATTAGGTTTAATTATTTTGCCTATCGGAGTTGCTTTGTTCATTACAGGACTAGTGTTCTTTGGAGATTTTGAGAGAGGCTTGTTCTCGTTGGCGATGGTGGGACTCCCACTTATACCAGTGAGTATTATTCTTCTTACGATAGGTTTTAGGTCAGAGATGGTTAAGTTGAGTGCAAGGACAGCGCAATATATTCAACAGGAGACAAAAGAAGAGCTTACGGACATCGCAAGCACATCGGCAGATATATCTAGCGAAGCTATTACCAAGACGGCAAAGGCTGTCAGGAAGGGGCTTAAAGATACGATATACTGCAAGCATTGTGGAGCAGAGATTGATTCAGATTCCAAGTTTTGCAAGACGTGTGGTAAATCTCAAGATTAATAATGACTATGAACTAACATATATTTGTTAGTTTTTTGTTTGTAATTATTCAGTTGTTTTGTTAATATAGTTATGGAGAAAATTATGATATCACAAATAGAAACAAAAGATTTGTTGTTACGCAAAGCGACTTTGCAGGATACTGAGAGTATGTTGCGTAACTATTGGAGTCAAGAAGAGCCATGTAGGTATATGTTGTGGCAACCCACTTACAATATAGATGAAGCAATGAAGAGAATGGAGAAGACTATAGCTTTTGAACAAGACAAACTTGCTTTTGTAATAGAGGAAAAAGTTTCTCATGAAGTGATAGGAATGGTTGGATTCTTAGAATGTGAGAAGGGCGTGTACGAAGATTGTGGAATGGGTATTGGACCAAGATTTGTACACAGAGGTTATGGTACGCAAGTGCTTCAAGCATTTGTTGAGTGTTTGTTCGATGAATGTGGCGCAGATTGTATTATCTATTCATCATTTGTTGATAACATAGCATCGATCAAGCTGCAGGCAAAATGTGGCTTTGTATTCTCTCACACAGAGGACAAAGTACGACAAAGAGATAACCTACATTACACACAGAATGTATATAAACTCTCCAAAGAGAATTATATAAATAGCAAAATATATCAAAAGGAAGGGTACGACCAAAGATAATCGTAATTTTACAAAAATTATTAAAGAAATTGCCCAGGATAATGGGTTGGAGTTTGCAAGTTTTTCTGATGACTGGATCATACAACTATCAAAAGGTAGTCATAAGTATTATTTGTACGGATATCAATTCGAGGAGAACAGCGCATCTATTCAAAGTATTCTGAAAGACAAAAATGCACTATATGATTTGCTTGATTACAATAATATAAAAGCAGTTGAGCATTGGTATTTTTTGCAAAATCACGAGCAAATAATCGACAATGATATACGCAATAAGGTATCCAAATTATTAGACAGATACAAAGTTTTGGTACTCAAAGATAATACTGGTACAGGTGGGTACAATGTATATAAAATAACTTGCAAACAAGAACTGGATAATATACTCAATAAGTTTGTTCAAAAAAATATTAAGTTCTCTGTTTGTCCTTACTATGATATTGCCCACGAGTATAGAATAATAATGTTACACAACAAGCCAGAACTCATATATGAGAAGATTAGACCATACGTTGAAGGAGACGGAGAGCATTCGGTTGTATCATTGTGTGTTAAGAAGTATGGCAAAGATATTGTAGATGAAACAATTGACCGAAGTATTGTCCTGGCAAAAGGAGAGAAGCTCAATGTAACTTGGAAACATAACTTAGGCTTGGGTTCAGAACCAAAGATAGATATAGAATCAGATATTTTGAGTAAAGTCCAAGCACTTGCTATCCAAGTATCCAAGCTGCTTAAGATTGGGTTTGCTTCGGTGGATATTGTAGAGATTGGTGGGCAGTTGAGAATATTAGAGATTAATGGTGGAATAATGATGGAGAAGTTCTCTGCATACTCAGAATACGGTTATGCTAAGACCAAGGAGATATATTCCAAAGCTCTAAGTTATATTTTTGAATAGAGTCGTGTTTTGATGAAGTAGATTATAAGAAGATTATTTTTGACAGCTCCTGTATAAGGGGCTGTTTTTTATTCTCTATATAATCTTTAATAGTTGATAGAGTATGAACTTTGGCAAGGTCAACTATTTATCTAACAAAAGTGCGTGCATTGGTTGTTATACGCCCTTGATTTGTGCTAATATATTGGTATAAATATCTAATCAACGAAAGGGACATTATGCAAACAAAAGTAACACATAACAATATCGATATGCTTATAACCGAGCCGGTTCATTATGACCAGATATTTATTATGTGTCATGGATTTGGGAGTGCTATGGATAGTAGGTCATTAAGGTTGATTGGACACAAACTACTCGATAATAATATAGCAAGTGTATCTTTTGATATGCCTGGACATGGAGAATCAACAGAAAAGTTGACCCTTGCAGGATGTCTAGCAAAACTTGGCAAAGTAGAACAGTATATACACTCAACTTATCCTGACAAAAAAGTATCTCTGTTCGGAGTGAGCTTCGGAGGATATGTCATATTTAACTATTTAATGAATAACAAAAATAACTATTCCAATATCATTTTTCGTGCACCAGCTGTTAATATGCGAGCAATCATACCTGGGCAATTGAGTCTTGAGGAAAAAGCACGATTGAAGAAGTTTGGCAGTATTCCATTGAGTTTTAATGATAGAGTTATTATTACACAGCAATTTTGTGACGAATTGAGTCAGATTGATTTGTTACAGAAGCGTTTTGATAGGACAATGTACATATTTCAAGGCGAAGATGATGATACGGCTCTTCCAAAGGACGTTAAGAAGTTCGTTGCAAACAATAAGAATGCCAATCTAATTATGCTTGAAGGTATATCTCATAATATGTCCAACGAGCAGATTGAAGATCTTGCTGATCTTATGATGAATTGTATTGAATAAAAGTGTTCTGTGCGATAGTATTCATTGTATTAACTAAGTAAAGGAAGTGAAGGAATGTTTGGTATATACGATATTAATGATTGTTCAATGCTTGATTACCAGCAGAGGCTAAATATTTACAAAGAGGTTGGTTTTGAAGAACTAGGTCTATACATTGATGCAAAATATATGGCTGGAAGTGAGAACTACCGAGATATCATATGTTATGCCAAGAGCATTGGACTCGCTATCAAACAAGTTCATGTTGACTATCACATATCTAACAATATATGTAACGAAGAGTCAGATGAGTACTTCGATTATATCGAACAGAAACTCAAAGAATGTGTAGAACTTGGCATTCCATATATGGTAGCACATGCTTCCAAAGGAGATTGCCCACCGATCATCTCATCTATACAATTGTCGAAGATGAAGGCATTGATGAAGAAGTACAAACAAGAAAATGTGATTCTTTGCCTAGAAAATGTCAGAAACAATAACAATCTTGATAAGATTTTGTCACTCAATATGCCAAACATTAAGATGTGTTATGATCTTGGTCATGCACATTGCTATTGCGATGAAGCCGAACTTTTGAATAGCCATAGACAATATATTGTTTGTTCGCATCTTCACAACAACAATGGCACAGACCAACACAACATTTTGACGCAGGGAGAAATAGTATATAAACCTATTCTTGAAGATTTGTTCAAGATAAGTTCATCTAATTGTCTAGAATGTTTTCCTCCACGTGGAGCTAAATTGACAGAAGAAGAGTTTAGGGTATTTGTGCAAGCTTGTTATGACTCTGTTGCACAATGATAAGGTTGATTATGATGGAAGATAAGATAAAAGAACTTTGCCCTATATCATTTGCTACAAAAGTGTATAGATATATTGTTCATATTCCCAAAGGCAAAGTCATAACATATGGCGATATAGCGAAGGCTATTGGTAGTCCTAAAGCAGCAAGGGCTGTTGGCAACGCTTTGCATAACAATCCAACACCAATAATTGTGCCGTGCCATAGAGTTGTTAACAAAAATGGAGAGCTTGCCAAGAACTTTGGGCTAGGTGGCATTGATGGACAAAGAGAACTTCTTGAGCAAGAAGAAGTTGAAGTAATAAACAACAAAGTGAATTTGAAAAAATATTTTTATAAGGAGACAAATCCATGAGATTGGAAAGTAAAAGATTGTTATTGCGTAAGTTTCAAAAAAAAGATATAAATGACTACTTTGAGTACGTAACACATCCTGATGTTGGACCACGTGCTGGCTGGGAGCCATACACAGATAGACAGAAGGCTATAGAAAGAATAGAAGTAGAGAGAGCAAAGCCATTGCAATTTGCTATCGTCCTTAAGTCTGAGAATAAGATGATAGGCTCAATAGAAGTTATGGATGTCAAGCCTGATCGAATAAATGAAACATATAATACCAACAACTCAAAAGAGATTGGGATTATTCTCAACCCAAAGTATTGGGGACAAGGATATATGACCGAAGCGATAGGAACCGTCTTAGATATGTGTTTTAATAAACTAAAACTAGATAATATATATGCAGGTTATTTTGAACCAAATATCGGCAGTAGGCGAGTTCAAGAAAAGAACGGATTTGTTCCTATCGGTAGAGTACACAACTACGCCAAATGGTATCAGACTGGCAAGATGGTTGACCTTATCTTAATGAGAATAACATCTGACGAGTATAAAAGATTTTGTTTAGCAAAAAAACACAAGTCAAACTAATGTAGCATCAAAGTAACAAAGGAGAAATAGTATGAAAAAGTTTTGGAAAGATTTTAAAGCATTTATAACCAAAGGTAATGTGGTTGACCTTGCTGTTGCAGTTGTCATAGGTGCTGCATTCGGTAAGATAGTTACTTCACTTGTCAACGATATTATTATGCCACTTATTAGTCTTGCAGTTGGTGGTGCAAGTGTCGCTGATTGGAAGTGGACAATCAAACCTGCTCAGTACGATGCAACAGGAGTACTTGTCAAAGCCGAAACAGCACTTAAGTATGGAACATTCTTACAGACAATCATTGACTTCCTTATCATCGCATTCTTTATATTCTTGGCTATCAAGATAGTCACTGCTTCTCAAAGGAAATTAACTGAACTTGGCACAGGACTACAAAAGAAAATGAAGAAGAATAAGAAGAAGGGTGCTGTAGAAGAGTTGGTTGTAGAAGAGACCGTAACTCCCGCTCCAGAGACAACAGATGATATACTCAAAGATATACGTGCATTGCTTCAAAACTCACAACCCGAGAGCAAAGATACTAATACACAAGTAGAAGAGAAAGAATAAAAAAGATTATTGTATTCTTTGTAAATAAGTAATTAAATGATTGTAAGGTAAATACTTGCAATCATTATTATATACAGTACGTATAAACAAACCGACCAAATGTTTTGTTATTGCCTACGACCGTTTGGTCGGAACTTTGGAATATTTATTCTGGTTACAATGGATAATGGAAATAATAGTTATTATAATAATAAAACTTTTTATACACAAAATATCGTTATGGAGATACCAATATGTTCTATGGAATAGTATATGGAATGATTGCTGTAGCTACTGCTACAATGGCAATCCTGTACTTTGTAAAGTACAAACAAAATGAGAAGTTTCAACGTGTATGTTCAATTGTTGCCAAAGTTTTGGCATTGACTTATTGTACATTTGTTTTTGTTTCATTCTTTTTGCCAGATGGGTTTGCATTATCATTGGGGAGTCAAGAGGCTCTTGACAAACGTGAAGGGTGGTTTGCATTCAGCCGATGGCTCAATGCAGTTAACTTTGTAGTGTTGCCAGTTGCAGCTTTTTCTTCCAACAAGACATTCAAAAAAATTGCTTGTACCTATTGCCTTATCATTTCGCTTATTACGATTGGATTGTATGCTAAGAATATAATGTACCTAACCTCACAAGATGGCAGAGGACTTAGCACATTGCCTTATGCAGGGGCTGGATTCAAAGCTTTTCTTATCAATCCGATATTTAGAAGTACAGTGTTCGGCATAATGTGCTTTGTTGAAGTGATGGCAGGTGTCTTTATTTGGTTTAGTGGCAAAGTGCGTTTTGAGTTCCGTAACTGGAAAGCGTATATGGTTGACATACTTGTCACGTTAGGCATATTTATCAATGTCTTGCCAATATATGCTATGCAGTACATGGTTGGCTATACAGGCATAATCCTTGACCAATACAATATTGTACATTTGCTTTGGCTTGCTATGATAGCCGCCGAGATAGTAATATTGTATTTTATATTTAAGAAAAAGTCTTATGAGACAAAATGGCTAGTTTGTACAGTACTTGCCATATGCTTATTCTTGCAATACAATTCTTTCTTCCAATGTATTGGTTCAATCAATCCTAAGAGATTGCCGGTACAGTTGTGTAATATTGGTGCATATCTTATACTTATCGCACTTTTGTTCAAAAGCCGTAGTTTGTTTAATTTCACAATCATTATCAATGTAGTTGGAGTTTTGTTTGCAGTTGCTATTCCTGACATTGATGGTGAAGGACTAGGGTATTTGTGGAATCTTCACTTCTTGTATGAGCATCAAAATGTCTTTGTTGTACCAGTTCTTGCTCTTATCTTGGGTGTGTTCCCAAGACTAGACAAAAAAGCCTTGTTCAACTGTCTAATCGGATTCTGTTGCTACTTTGTTGCTGTGCTTATAGTGGGCACAATAATGAATGGAGTGGCTGTGACCACCGGCAATGATTACTTTGAGGTCAACTGGTTATTTATGTTCTTAGCCAAAGATGCAGCCAAGCTTCTACCAGGGGTAGCAAAGCTGTTCAATATTAATTGGCAGATGGGCAACTATGTTGTCTATCCAGTTATTCAAGGACTTGTACTAGTTGTGTTCTTGGCAGCTTGCACAGGCATATACTTCTTCATCAAACTTTGTTATCTTATACATGACAAAATATATGCAAAGAAGATGCCAGATACAGAAAAAATAAATAGTCGCGTATAACGACTATTTTTTTTATTATTTATGAATGTATGTTGGTTTAACTTTATTATTTATGACATCTTCTACATATTCGTTGGATTTGAGAATAAATATTTTCTCTGCACGGAGGTCATGAGAACAGGTCTGTATCCATTCATCCCAAACTTGCATCTGTTGTGATACAAATGTAGGATTGTTGCCACGGGCTACAAATCTTGCGCAATACTCATCTCTTAATGATAGGTCAGGGCAGATCTGCCAGTACTTGATATTGTTCTCCCAAAGCCAAGAGTTGCATATATCATCTGATATAAGGATGTAGTCATACTTGTCTTTGACTTCAGCAAGTGCTCTAAAATAGTTGTCTGGCCACTCAGGATCGGGTATACGGTCCTCAGTTGCCTTTGATTGCTCAGAAAAGTTATTCCCTAATATTTGTAGCGCGTAGACTCTAAGTCTATCACATTGGCATATTTGCGCCCTGCAGTTGTCTTGCCTGTACCTGTGTGCGCGTATATAAATATTCCCATATATTACTCCTAGAACAATTATATCAGAAGCCAGTAGCATTTGATAGCAATTTGCATAAAAAATAGAGCAAAAACTGCTCTATTATTCGCAAGGGTCAGTATCTTGGCTTTGAACATGACTAGTGAATTGTAGCAAAGTAGAGTGATCTTTGAACATTGTTCCATATACTTTCCTGCCAGATTCATCTACGTTGTCATTAAATGTATCTACTATTTTATGCCAAAAGTTTTTTGCTCTAATATTCTCATTGAGATAACTGAGAGTAACAACTCCTGGGTACTCAGCCAAAAGAGTGCGAACACATTCTGTTCCAAGACCTTTTTCTCTATATTGTTCTAGCATACAAAATTGGTCGATGCACAATCCTGATTTTGGTAAATGATGCTTCATAACAAAGCCGATTTTTTGTGAGTTACGCACGAACCAGTATGCATCACCAATATTGCAACCAAAAAACACATCAAAGTTTTTGAAACAATCGCCTTCAACACCAAAACTTTTGAGAACATCCCAATATTCTGCGAATTCGTTGCTCCTAAAATCTTCTTTTTCACTATCTTGTATTTTTACTAAATGTATATTGTCTTTCATAATAACCTTTTTTGTGTGCAAGCATCTACATCGTATCTTAATTGTACGCATTATATCATAGTCCGGAGCAAAATAAAAGACCAAATTTTTTATTTTTACGTTTAGTTTTATTCGATTTGGTTAATATTTTGCTATCGAGAGGAGATGTAATATGCAAAAAATTAACCCATTTTATGAAAAAGCTACTGATATAGAAAAAAGTTATGAAGATTGGAACAAACTCAACTCTAAACCTTATGACAAAGCAAAAACAAGTCCATACACCAAGACAAGGATTATTCTTATGAATGGCACGGAGTTCGAAGCGAACTGGTTTATGCATCAATTTCATAGGCATTGTAGCGACAACAACCTAAGGAGAGAAATTGCTAAGATTAGACGCCGTGAACAACAGCAACAGAAGATTATTGCAAGTCTCAAACCTATGAACGAAAGTATCTTAGAGACAACAATTAGTTATGAGCAACTAGCAGTTGACCTGACTGCAATTTTAGCCCAAAATGTCAAAGATCTCAATGTAAAAAAAGCTCTTGACTTTGCTCTGCTCGAAGACTTTGACCACTTGTATAGATTTGCCAATCTCCTACAACTAGAAGAAGGTATAGATGCCAAGGGGTTGGTGGGTAATTATACAGAGATAACTCCAGGAAGGCCACTTATTTCAGAGCATAGATATCCAGCAGACGAAGTGAAGAAGTGGATATGCTCTAATCTTGCTGATCCTTACACAAAACTCACCGTCAATATCATTACGGCTGCTGAGCAACAAACAATGAACTTCTATATGAACGTTGCCAATCTTTATCCATCAGAGATGGGTAGAAAGATGTTCGCAGAGATAGCAATGATAGAAGAACAACACGTTAGTCAGTACGGAAGCCTTATTGATACCAATTGTACTTGGCTTGAATCGTGGCTAATGCATGAATATGTTGAGTGTTATCTCTATTATTCATGTTATAACGATGAAGAAGATAAGTATATCAAGGGCATATGGCACAAGTTGTATCTTGAAGAATGTGGACACTTGCAAAGAGTTGCTGAGTTGTTGCTAAAATATGAGGGCAAACCTTGGCAGAGCGTATTCACATGTGGGGGAGACTTCCCGCAACTGTTATCGTTCAAGAGCAATATAACCTATATTCGCAATGTCCTCAAGAACACTGTCGAG
Source organism: uncultured Lachnospiraceae bacterium (assembly GCA_964368755.1). Lineage (GTDB taxonomy): Bacteria > Bacillota > Clostridia > Christensenellales > UBA1242 > CALVZT01. The sequence goes on along the minus strand of CAYJCR010000011.1, from coordinate 13,563 downwards.
AATACTGCCGATATGGAAGAATATTGTTCAGTAGCAAGTCTGCCAAACAATGCCAAGTTCTTCCAATACAACAACCTTGTTAACAAAGATGTTGCAAATGAGTCAGGACATACTGTTATAACAAAAGCCGTAAGTGCGCTCGGTCAAGACGTAAGATATGAAACTGCACCCAATCCTGTACCATCTCTGCGGGATCGCAAAGTTGACAATACCGATATCGGCAGAAAAAAGTAATTTTGAGCACAAAAAAACACGATGTAACATCGTGTTTTTTATTCTGCCTATTCATCATTCTATTAGTTCCCATCGTGCGTAGAAGTATTTGTCGCCATAGTCTTCTGTAGTTACGCCAGTTGCTGTTGTGTCTCCATCAAACGTCGTATACCAACCAACAAACCTATATCCATCTCTAGTTGGTGTAGGAAGACTGAATCCCACTCCACAAGTATAGTTGTAAGTACTTTGTTCATTCCCTGAGAATGGAATAAAATTGTATAATCCTTGGTCAAATAATGCTACCGTGTAGGTGCCTGGGATCCACTTAGGATATATTACCCTATTGTCTTTAGATCTACGATAAATAGTTGTTAGTTTTGTAGAATAAGTTTCATCGGAATACCATCCATCAAAAGTATAACCATTTCTAAAAATATCTGTGTTCTTAGGAAGATATGTCAAGTCGCCGTATTCGTAATGTGTTGGAGGAGTATAACCATCTCTATAGTATGCATTATCATCGTTAAGATCGATAGAATAGTAACCTCTGCGCCATATACTTATGAATATCATATTATCAATATCACAAGGAGTAGGGAAAGTATAGGAGTCTGTTGCGTCAAAATACGTATACGTATATGGTGTAGTGGAGGTGTCTTCTAATGCCCACTTTATTAATGTGTGTCCTTCTACTGTATACATATCGGGGAAAGTTATCGTGGAATTAAATTTTCTAAAAATTGAATTCCCATTATATCCCTCTTTGAAATCCCAAATTCTTGACTTAAAATAATATTTTTCATCGTATCCGTATGAACCAATACTTTCTCGTGCATCAATGTCATCATAACTATCATCGTGACCAATCGAGTATCCAACAGAGTATAGAACATTGATACTTTTTTCTATAATATTGCTTGTGAATGTCCAATCTTGTGCTATATATATTATCTGAGACATATATTGGAATCCATTATTTGGGACCCATTCTTTCAACATATATCCTGGATCTAAGTCTACTGTTGGGATAAGCACATCTGCTCTTGGAGTTTTGTATTTGTATGTTTTTACCAACTCCGAAGTGTCTTGAGGTGTGCCATGTTCGGTAACTACAAATGTAATAGTATATGTCTTCCTATAGAAGTATAGTTTGAGTGCTGTAGTTCCATCGCCTGCTATTGTGTCTTGAAGATTGTTGCCTGTATTGTCTTCGTCATACTCGAATCCTTCAGGGATACTGCTTGCACTCGGTGGATCTGTTCTTACTGAAGAACCGGTAGTACCAGTCAAAGATTGTGTATATGTATCGTCTACTGAGTATGTACCGTCGAGATTCTCCATATAATACTCAACTGTATATGGAGTGTTAGTGTTAGGAGCCCATCTCGCATAGAAAGTCTTAGGACCAGTAGAGTATCGAGTTATCCTGTCTATGTAAGTTGTATCATCTGTGTCAGAAGTTGCCGTCCACCCAAGGAAAGCATATCCTTGTCTTGTTATTTGAGTAACTCTTGGCAACAATATAATGTTTGTGTAAGTGTATGTACTATATGTGATGTAGCTATTGTCTATAATTCCGTCATTTTTGATCAAGGTTAAAGGATAGTGAACAAGGGCCCATACAGCAGTAAACTCCTTATTGCCAACAGTCATAGTGTATGAGGTGTTAGGTTCGTATGTTACATTGCCTTCTTTCCAACCAGAGAATGTATAACCAGTATTTGTGAATGTATTGTCTGGGAGAACAAAGGTCTCGCCATACGCTTTGTTCGAAACAATTGGAGCCGTGCCTTGTGCATCATCTCCACCAACAAAAGTGATAGTATATTGATTGGCAGTAAAGCACGCTTCTAGACTAATGCTTGCACCATAGTCAACATTTTTGAGTACAAGATCTTTTGAGACTTCTTCAGAGTCATTTACTTTCCACCCCTCAAAAGTATATCCAGTCTTAGTGAGATCGGGTATTTCAGATTCCGTACCAAAGGTATGAGTATTAGGAGGTTGCCCATCGAACACACTTCCTATATCTCCGATATATGTAATATTATAAGTTTTGATCTTCCACTTTGCGTACAAAGTAATGTTCTTGGAAGGAATTGTACTGAAAGTATATCTATCAGTAGACAAAGTCTTGCCCTTATTTGTACTTGTGTACCAACCTTCGAAAGTATATCCAACTTTTGTTGGGGCAGTTGGCTCAGAGACTGGAGTCCCTTTTTCGCCAGTAATGTTTTCTACGCTTGTTCCACCATTTTCTTCAAAGTATATGTTGTGGATTTTTGAAAGACTACAAGCAGAAGTTATCAACAAAAAGACACTACAAAGAAGTGCAAAAGCAATGATTGTGATATTACTTCTTTTTGTTCTCATAATGACCTCCTGTTATTTGACAATCAATTTTTTGTCATAATCTTACCATTGAATAAGGTTTTGAAACCAATTTTCTATAGAAATATTTTTTCTCTATTATCGCTTCTAGATAAAGATAAGTCATCATCTTCGATGGTTTTGTACCAATTAATTAACCTCTATTGTTATATTAACATAAGATATAATTTTTTTTAAGCAAAAAATTATAATTAGATTAAAAAAATCACATATCTTATGATATATGATTTGTTTTGTTACGAAGATCTAGTTCTAGGTCAGCAACAATCTCTGGTTGACCAAACTTTTCAGTCTTTGATTCGTGTGCTTTGACAAAGCCTACCGCATAGAAACCCTTCATAGCACTAAGCCTATTCTCTGGTACATTGTCGGTGAGTTTTTCTACACCCCTTATTTTTGCCGCCTGAGCCAAAGCTACAAGTGAAGGTTTCATATATCCATTACCACGATATCTGTCTAGTATGACTATGCCCATTGTTGCATTGCGAGTTGAAACATTGCGATTAAAATTGACATATCCAACATATTCTTGGGTGTCGAGGTCTTGTATATAAGCGAAGAAAAAATCAGGATTGCTCATCTTGGTATCATACCAAGTCTGCCATTTGTCCTCGGGGAAGTCGATACAACCTGTATCAAAATGATATCCTTCAAAATGCACATCATATCCTGCATTATAACTCATTGTCTTGGGATCTGCCATACATTGTTGTCTGAACCACAAATCTTGAACTTTGGGTATATATAATTGTATGTTTTTCATACTAACTCCTTGTGTAACATATCAATGTCCCATAATAACTATAATCAACCCTCATAAATAGATGTTTGGAGTTTGTATTATGACTTAGACAATTGGGCGAGATATTTCTTTACTTTGCGAGGGGATCGCAGAATAACAATATTTTTGTCAGGATGCTTTTTTAACATCTCATAGTATTCTCTTCTATGTAATTTGTTGAAGTTCCAAGCAAACTTAAGGAACTCTTTGTCCTTTTGCTCAGCACAGCCTTCTGCCATATCATCCCTAACGGTCCCTAAGTTCTCTCTAATACGCTTTTTTATTCTATAATTGCATATATATTTGTTAAAATCGAGATAAATAAGGGTGTCAGCATATTGTAATCTCAACTCTATTGACCTATTGAAGTTGCCATCCATTATCCATTGTGGTCGTTCGAGCAAAGTAACAAGCTTTTTGTTCCACTCTTCTCTATCAGGCTTGACCCATTCTGGTAACCAAAACTCTTTGTCAAGGTGGATAAGAGGAAGATTGAGTATCTGTGATAACTGTTTGGACAATGTTGATTTGCCACTACCAGGGCAACCGATAATAATTATCTTCTGCATCATTATTCTCCAATATTATTTATAGTATTTTTAATATAACATAAAAGAATGTATAAGTAAAGTTTTGGACAAACACTCTTTATGTTATTGTAATAAATACGGATTCGAAAAATAAAAATAGAGGGATTCAACCACTCTATTATTTTTTTGATATCCAATCTATGTTACTTGTCTTGGCTAGGACTAGATTGTTTGCTCTTGTTCCACTTAATGTATTCAATAGCCCCTGTGCAAGCATATACGAGAGCACATAATATCAATCCCACAAGATACCATGTAAATGGTGTACCTTCAATAAGAGACTCTCCATTGACAAGCAACGCTTTTGTCTTACCAAATACATTACTCAAGAATACTCCATATGCGACAAATGATACGGCACCTAGTGGCAGAGCATACCACTTCCTGATAGTAGGCTTAAAGTCGCCAATAACGATAAGAAGAATTGCTAAGAATAACGCAATTGAGTGATGGACAAGCCCAGAGATTGTTGGGAGATAGAATACTGATGGGTTCTGTCCAATGAAGTCTGGGTATATCATAGTGAGGCTTGGTCCAAGCAAAGCGAGATATATGATGAAGTGGAAAGGTGAACTATTCCTATTGGGTATAAGTAGACAAAAGAGTGCAAGCACATAACTGGTAGTTGAGCACCAAGTGTCAGGGAATAGTATCTTCCAATCAAAGCCACTCTTACATTGCGAGATCCTGTTGATAATAACAGAGATAAGAAGAAGTCCTGCAGTTATATATACTGCAATAGATTTTGCTTTTTTTGACTTGCAATATTTTTTTATCAAAATAAGCCCAACAACAGATAGAGATATAAAGACAGCAAGATATACAAGATGTTGCCAACCAAATATTTTTGGATTCATATGTCTCCCTCCTATTTATTACAAAATTATATTATCATATAAAAAATAATTTGTTAACAAAACTAGACAAATTTACTTGCAATCCGATATTACTCTACACAACTAGTTCTATTAATGATATATGGTATTTGTGTAAGAGAATGGTATTCGTATAAAAGTAAATAATCAAGCTAAGCAATCCTTTATTTTTTGCTTTCAAAGATAGCAATTGGGACTTCCATTTCTTCTTTTGTTCCACCGGCATGTAAACTTTTGAACAATCCAACTTTATTTGCAAAAAAATTAAGACCATAACAACTTTCGTTACCAATAGCTATATAATCGCCCAAGTATTCTTTCATAAGAGTGTTGTTGCTGCCGTTGCCAAAAGTCTTTTGTCTAAGTAGACTAGAACTAGATTTCAGTTCAAAATACTTTCCATATCTCTTATTGAATAATATCTCAAACTTCTTTTTGCAGCCTCTTTTTAGCTTAAAACTTGCAAATCTTGCTTCCATACTGATAGGTCTAGCTTGTAAAGACATGATATCTTTGTCTTCGTTGATATGAATGTATTTTTTTGCGTCTACGTGACCATGATCAGCACTTGTAATTATAAGGACATCTTTGTTGCGAGATACAAAGTCTTCTAAGTTCTTTTGTATGTTTTCAAAAATTGCTTTTGTTTCTGGATTTACTATCCCATTGCTGTGCATCGAACCATCTGGTCTGTCGCAATAGCAATATATGAACTGCTCACAGTCATCTTGCATACATTCGTTCAATTTGATAAATAATTCGTCGACATCGCTTGCAATAATAGCTTTTTCTTTATCAGGAAAAACCACATATGAAGGAGCAATAATTGATATTTTGCGAGAAGTGTTAGCTCTATCGATAAACCATTGATATGGCATATTGTATTTTCCAACTTTTTCTCGAGTATAATAATCTGTGCCTAGGAACAATTCTACAACTTTTTGATATTCTTTGAGCCAGAGACTCCAAGATATCCACAAATGTTCGTCTGTAGTCTTGCAACTAGCAAGAGTAGTGGTTGCGTTGGCTGTAGTTGGTGGCATAGTCGAAGATATGACTGATTGTATGTGTTGCTTGTAATAATCGTTATCCGTTGTCAAGGCGTTGACATTGTATACCCCTAAGCCGTCAAATATGATGAAAACAACTTTTTTTGGAGCATTTGCAAGCTTTTGTTGTAGCCAATCAATTTTGGCGATGCTGTTTTTGTCTCCGATAAAATCAGCAAGGGTAGCTGATAGATTGATTAATCCATTTTTATAATCAGGTTTTACCATAACGTCATTCCTTATTTAACATATTTCATTATCAAAAAAGAAGGTTTATGCAAGTTTTTTTGTAAGAAAAAAGGATTGTCTTTTAGGGCTAAATATCTAATTTTTTATAAACAATTATTTCTGGATCAACACCGTTCTCGCCGTATTCACATACAAGCAAATATTTGGCATCAGTTGCAAGGCCGTAGCATCTGTTTGTCCCTTGCTTTGGCAATTGATTGCCAAGATATATCGCATTGTCATCGAGTAGTTTGCAAGTAGTACCATTAGCCAATAGATACTCCATATTGACAAACGAACCGTTGAGAGAGAATAGTTCTTTTACTTTTGGGCAATTTGCGATTTTGAGTTTGTTGAACTCGGCAATAAGCCTATCTTTTAGGTTGCAATCGTTATCACAACTGTTACATACTTTTTGGCCTTTGGATTGGCAGCATTTTGCTACCACACAATCTCCTCCGAATGGCTTGCCTTTGGTCTTAACACAACCTTTGCAAGATGTGTTCATTTGGCAACTGTCACAGTCTGCTCCACAAATAGATTTTTTCATAATATTCTCCTTATTATTGTATTCATAATGATTGTAACATATAGATATTTTTTTGGCACTCAAAAACAACAACATTGAATAAAAAAAACTCCACAATAGTGAAGTTTTGTATATATTTATTTTTTCCATCTTTTAAGAGTAGGGAAGAAGCTTTGCATTGTTTTTCTGGCTTCTGATTCATCAAAAGTAGTCTTAGCATCTTTGTTAAATTCATCCAAAAACTTCAAGTTATGTTCTATCATTTCATCCATAGAACAACTTATTGTGAACTTGCCTTTTTGGAAGCAATAGGTGCAATAATCTAGGTTCTGCGAGCCATCTTTGTTTGTCCCAAAATCCTCCTTTTTCTTCATAGGCATTCCACAACTTTGACAAAAATATTCCATAGTTTTCTCCTTTGCTTTTTTGGATGGAACAAGGGTGTTCCTTTCCAATATATCAATGACACTTTCTACCAAATCGGTGTCTTCGATATCGAGTATATAATGTTCTTTTGCACCCTTGTAAGGCGTGCCAACATGAGTATTGTCCATAAGATCAGTCAACTGGTCAAGCTTCTTGACATACACTGTATTATCGCAGACGAGCAGTACTGGTTTGTCATTAACATATATCATGTATTCGCCGAACATTTTTTTGTAACGGACTTGCCAAGGTCCATGCAATTGTTCGCACACAAATTGTGCATAATCAAGACTAGTTGCCATTGTTATCAATCTCCAGTATCTTGAATGATTGTGTTGTCAAGTTGCAATAATATCTGCCACTATTTGCCGAGAACTTCAATACACAATAGTCAGGGTCTGTGACTCCTTGCTTATAATACATTGTGTCTCCCGCGCGCCATATCATATCTTTGCTCTGTTGATCTTGAAGGACTTCCATCTTGCCAACAAGCATTACTCCGACATATTTGAACAGTCCTTTGTGGTAGAAGTATATACTTGCGTTGGGGTTGCTCTTGTATTGTTGAACTCTCATTGATGAGGTGTTGGTAGAGAAATAAAAAGTCTTCAATCCAACCCTCTTGCGAGGTTTTAGCATCGCTTTGGTGTTGGGATAACCTTTGCCATCAATTGAGCTAATAAAACTTACTCTTTGTTTATCAACAAACTTTTCGATTTGTTTTAAATCCATTGTGTATAGTATCTCCTTCTTCTCACTTTTCACAACTATTGTATTCTTTGGATAAAAATATTGTATTCTACTATGATCTTCTCTTGATCTTTGAATTTGTCAAGAGTCGCCATTGCCCTCTCTTTGCCTATGCTAGAGAAAAACGGTTGCCAAGCCAAGTCAATGAAATCAGGTTTTTTGACTTCTTTTGGATAAGACAAGTAGTATGTGAAGCCTTTGTTAAGACAAGACTTTTCGCTTGCTATATTGTCTTTGTGGACTTTTGTGAATGCCCATTCATAACCATCACTTTTTATCTTAACAAGTAGCCAATCAATGAGCTGTTGCATAATCTTATGCCCACGATATTCAGAATGAACAATATTGAACCCTATCTCTACAAGCTTATCCGTATTGCATTCTTCGGGGAAGTCTATCTTGCCGCTAAGCTTGCCACATTTGTAGTCAAGAGAACTTACTCCCACAAGTTGTTTGCCTTCGAATGCTCCCACAATGAATAATCTTGGGCTACATATCATATCGGCAGCTGCTTCTTGTGAGTATGGCATTGGTGAGAACCATTCTAGGTCGTCAATATGCGAGTACATATCTATTATTAAGTTGGAGAATGCCTTAGCATCTTTGATTTCTAAAGATCGTATCTGCATCGTTCATACTCCTATTATACTTTTGATGTTTTCCTTTTTTGTTCCAACAATATGTGTGGGCGTGAGTTGATCTCTATTCCATAACGGCTGTATATGCTAGTCACATCTAATGTCACAAGGGAAGAGTAGTCTAGGCTTAGCTTTTTGCAAACATTTCTAATCTTATCTTCACTAGTGGCTTCGAACTCTACATATGTTGGTATCAGTGGCCACATGTCGATATCTATCTCGACATCATCGAGTTTGTATTGTATTCTTCGATTTTCTTGAGTACTTCTTGCAAAGTATCCAAGTTTGTTGAGAATCTCGTCGGTAGAATCAAAGTCGGATACAACAATCTCACATTCCTTTGTGCCATCAATCAGTTTGTTTGTTATCTCTTTGATAGTAAGTGTTGTTTGTATCCCATTGGTGCGAAGTCTTATCCAACTATTCTCTTTGATAGGATTGAAGTCGTAGCACTTCCTTATCTGCAACCAGTCTCCTACTCGTACGGCATTATTTGCTTTGAGTTTGGCAATTATTGCCTTAGTATCACATTCGAGTAATCTCGCTTCTATCTCCGTCTTCATCTTATGCTCCTATATTGTTCTAATCGCGATAAATAATGTCATCTTTTGGGTCAAAAGCTGGGCAGTCTATCAATATTGCCTCGAACTTGCCACCAAAACTGTATTTTGTGTCTTTGGGGATGGTCAAAGATTCTCCACGTGATACTTTGATAGTCTTGCCCTCTACAACAAAAGTCGCTTTGCCATTGAGGAAATAATATGTCCTATTGGAGGAGACGTTCTTCATAAGTGGATGAGTGCCATCAAGATGAGTACGTACCATAGAATACCCAATATTCATAGTTTTGTCTAAATAGTTATCTACAATATACTTGTCTTCCACTTGTACCGAAACCAAATCTTTTTGTCTGCGAATAATTGGTGTTGCCATATATTGATCCTCCGTATTTTCTACCTTTATTATATCTCAATATTGCCACGCAACGCAACAAAAAGAGCAAGGATATATTCGTGCTTAATTTTGTAAAATTGATATAAAACATTTTTTATTTAACTTCGTTTATGTTATATATACAATATTAGCAGTACATATAATCAAAAATAATAACAAAGGATGAAAAAATATGGCAATTTATTATGTGGGATTAAGAGAATCTGATATTTCGAATATCAATACTTTCGCAGGATCAGTAACGTATTTTGGATCTAACAAGAATGACAATCATTCATTGAATGGAACATTCAAAAAAGCAATCAATCACAACAAACCGGAATATGACCATATTTTTAACGAATTTGCAAAAGATTGGGTTACGAAAATATCAAAGAAAGATACTGAAGCAAGGTTTATGTATTACAACTTGAATTATCTTCACATACACAAATCTTTGTTTTCGTTTGCAGATATTTGCTCAAATGAGAAGCAAGTCGTTGCAAATCTAAACGATAAGTTCTATACAAGGAAGTTGTTGAAAGGAATTGCAAATCTGTTAGTATATAAAACCCTATTAGGCAAAGATGTGTGTCTATCCAAACTAAAAAAACTGTTTGGTGGGGAAGAAGAGTTTGTTGTTCAACAATGCAGTGGCGCCGGTGGAGAAGGAACTTATATTTTTAATGCAGAAAACGAGCAGCAGATATTGACAAAATTGAAAAGTGATCGTGAATATCAAGTATCAAAATATGTCGCTAACAATTCAATCAATATCCATCTATTAATAACAAAGGATAAGATTGTATTATTCCCATGCTCGGTTCAGATAATAAAAAAGCGTAACAATACTTTGGCATATTGTGGCGGAGATTATTCTGCATATAATGATTATATTTCCAAAGACATAGATTCTAAAATAAAAAAGCAAAGTTTAGCAATAGGTGAAAAGATTAGAGAGCTAGGCTATTTTGGAGTTTGTGGCATTGATTACATTGCCACAAAAAAAAGATGTGTATTTTATGGAAATAAATCCACGATTCCAAACTTCATCAAAATTATTAAACGACAACTTATTGTCAAACAATTTACCTTCTATTCATCAGCTCAACCTAGATGTATTTTTGGGCAAAAATATTGTTGACATTCCTGAATTTGAAGCAAAAGGTTCGTTTTTGGTAAGAACATATAATGATCATGAAGACCACTTGTTAAAACCTTCCAAGACATACAAAGATGGCTTTGTAGAAGACGAACAGATAGAAGATGGAACTTATGTCTGTCTAGAAATGTTTGACAAAGCGATAGAGAATAACTCTTTGAGCTTCAATAGAAACGATGTAATGAAATTAAAGCTACAACTCATGCAGAATGGTATAAAAATAGATGAAAAAACTAAAACAGAACTTGCAGGCGCTTTGTATGCTGATTATGTTACTTGCAATGGTACTATGTTAAAAATAGGTGGTAACCATTCTTATATACAATCACAGAACTTAAATGATAGTTATCTAAACAATAGAGAATATGTTACTGTTTCTACAAATGATAAATCAAAGTATGAGTTGGCAATTAGTACCGAAGGTCAGTTTTTATTAAAGACTAATATTGGCAAGTTAATATCTGACGATATAGGATTGTCTAGACCAATGATTGGGCAAGTAGAAACTTCTGAAGTCTCTGTACATGGAGATAGAATAAGGGTTTCTTTGATTACTGGTTGCTCAGGAGATTGTAAGTTTTGTGGTTTGAACAAATTGCCGTATGTTGTGAATACTTTTGAAACATTGAAAGAGCAGATAGATAAAGTCCTTAGTATCCGCAAAGGGATAACAAGGTTATTTATAACAGGAGGAAATCCAAAAGAAGTAGATATTCCTATTGTAATGAAAAACTTAGAAAAACTGATAAAGGAATACTCGGCAAGAGGGATAAAATATTATGACTATATGTTTGCGCCAAGGGGTTTGACCAAGTACTTTTATACAGGGAGCTATCACGAAGAGTATGAAAAATATTTGAAAAAGTTAAAAAAGATTGGCGTTACTTCTGTTGCTGTAGATATCGAAATGGGCAATAAAAAATTGCTTGCAGAATATGCCCCATTTAAGAGCTTGATAGGAACAGAAAACTATCTAGATACTATTCAACAATCGGTAAAAATTTTTGGGGGAGACAATGTTCGTTCTAATATAATAGTTGGAATAGAACCATTAAAGAATACAATAGGTATAATAGAAAAAGTTGCACAACTTGGTGCCCAACCATGTATATCTCCATACGAGCCATACAAAGACCTTCCAAAAATAAAAAAACCGAATTGGAAGTTTTTGTATAAAGCCTTCGTAAGCGCAAAAAAATTGTGTGAAAAATATCATGTTAGAATAGCTCCATCAAAGCATGCTACTGATACTCACAATAGCATAGCTTCAACCAGGTATATATGCTTGACTCAGACGGAAAAAGATGCATTTTATTCTAATATTGTTGGTATTCAAAAATCAATTCGTGATGAAATGAAATTGAAAAAGTAATAGCTATAACTGTATATATAATAAAAAAGTGCTATTTTTTGGCACTTTTTTTGCGTTCTTAGTAGATATTATATGATAATTGTGTTACTAATTTCTACTTGCACATATAACTCATCAATAATTTATACGTCCTCTGGACTTTTGAATGAGAAGTGTGCAATATCAAAGTTGTACTCGGTTAGTATCCTTTGTGCGATTTGTGTATACGCTTTGAGTTTCTTTGTTAAGTCTTTGTTCGTTATACAAATAGTGATTTGGTCTACCAGATCTTTATCTTTGATTTCTTCTAGTAGATATTTTTCCCTTGTTATTTTGCTTGTAATATGCCCAAGGATTGTTTTCTTATTATAAGGGATTTTTTTGTGTTTAAAATATATTGAGAGTAGAGAATTAAGATTGTTATAGAAAACAAACTCAAAATCTTGTCTTTTTTCTTCCAACAAACTCTGCAAATCATCAACACAATCCCAAATTGAGTACAACGTAAGGGGAGAGATGTCTGTATCTACTCCTTCAAATCTTTTGTTCAATTGGGTTTTGGCTTCGTTCTTTAACGATAAGACTGTCTTATCGGTATCTAACAGTATTGTACCAGTTGCAAATTGAGTCTGGCTCATGGGTCTAACTTTGTTATAATCCTCTTCAAAATACGATAATATTTGTCTTTTTGTATTAGCAAAATATTCAATCAAAAGCCCATCAACTATTCTATTGCCACGTTCTCTATATTGGCAAGTGTCATTCAATATCAAATGCACATCCAAATCACTGTGCTTATTGGGATGTCCCGTAACAAAACTTCCACATACAAGGATGCCAACGACATCGTTTTTATGCTCAAAACTTTCAAAGAACTTATCAAACTTCTTTTGTACTTTTTTATCCATTATTTACTCCAATTTTGAACAAGATTATTTATTAATTCATTATTTTCATTGATATTTTTGTAATAAACAATAATTATGTTTTTGTTTCCTGTTAGCATTGCAGAGAGTTTTTTTCAGAATTTTTTCTATAAAGGCAATAAACCTTTTTATTTAATGATTCCGCCAAGCCTACTTCATATCCAACTCCTAGGCTTGGGGTGGAAACTTCTGCAACCACAAAGTCACATTCTTTTATCCAATTACAATCTCTTTTGTAAATGTATTCGTCTTTAAATACAACCTCTCCAGAAAGAGTCAAATCTTTATATCCTATATGTTCTGTAAGAACAGTAAATCTTTCGCTTAGTTTCTTAATTAATTGCTGATAAATATCTTGATCCTCTCTGCCTCCTCGTATTGAACCAGCAAAATAAACTTTTTTCATAAATTTCTCCTATTGTATTTTATTATATCATAAACTTACTAAATTGCGCAATAAAAAATGATATCGTTTTGTGTCTAAATTAAAAGACACTAACGATACCACACTTGGCGGGAAGCGAACAATCCAAACAGAACTGTTTTTGGTGCATTTTAACTTGTGTTTAAGTATCTGTATTTAATAAATATGCTAATTATTTATAAGTCTTTTTCTTCCACAACTACATTAGACAAAACTTAAAAAATTGTGTTATAATCAAATATGAAAAACTACTAAGGAGAAATTTATGGAATTCGATTTTTATATGTGTGCTTA
>CAYJCR010000010.1:0-25306 GCA_964368755.1 uncultured Lachnospiraceae bacterium | reverse complement strand
GATTTTATAAATATACATTTTGACAATGAATGTTTATACAAACATATACAAATTATATGTTGAGGAGGCTTTGTACAATGGCAAGATCAGCACGTCAATCAAAGATATTAGATTTGATTTCTGCAAAGGAGATTGAGACTCAAGATGAGTTAGTCTCTTTGCTTAGAGCAGCGAATTTTGATATAACACAGGCTACAATTTCTAGAGATATTAAAGAGTTGGGTCTTATCAAGATTTTGTCATCTGACAGCAATAGATACAAGTATGCCCTAGTCGAGTCAACTGACCAACAAGTATCCAACAAGCATATAATATTGTTCAAAGAAGCAGTTATATCAATTAAGTCTGCTCAGAACTTAGTTGTTATAAGAACACTCAAAGGCTTGTCATTTGGTATTACTGGTATGATAGATAAGTTCAATATCGATGGTGTTATGGGAGTTGTTAATGGTGATGATACACTTATGATCATCTTCCCAGACAATAAGACTGCCGATGTAGCTTGTCACAAGCTTAATGAAATATTCTCTGCATAAACAAGAAGTCCAATAGGGCTTTTTTTGTTGCCAATTGGTTTGTCAATATTAATATTATTTGGTATAATCTATCAAGAAGGTAGTATTGTATGCTTAGTTCGTTGAGGATAAATAATGTAGCGCTTATAGATAAGTTGTCCGTGGAGTTCGTTGATGGGCTCAATGTCTTATCTGGTGAGACTGGTGCTGGTAAGAGTATTATTATTGATGCTCTTAGTTTTGTGTTGGGTGGTAAGATTAACAAGAATCTTATTCGTAATGGATGCGACAATATGAGAGTTGAAGCATTGTTTGCTCCACCGTTTTCTGAACAAGTGCATGAAGTTGTAACAGATCTTGGTCTTGAACTTGAAGAAGATATGATGATATCAAGGACTTATTCCACCAATAACAAATCTGATATTAGATTCAATGGACAACTCATATCTTTGGCTATGCTCAAGTCCATATCAGCTTATCTTGTAGATATACATGGGCAACACGAGCATCAATCACTTCTCAAAGAAAAAGAACATATTAAGATAATAGATGGATTTAGACAGCAACAGCTTAGTCTTTTGAAAAAAGAACTTGCCCAACTTATTGACGAATATAAGGATATATGTAAGCAAATAATGGCGCTTGGCACTGATGAGAGTCAAAGAGCAAGGACCTTAGACTTGTTGAAATATCAGATAGATGAGATAAATAGTTTTGGTTTGAAAGAAAATGAAGAGCAAGAACTAGTAGAACTCAAGAGTAAGTATATCAATTCAGAAAAGATTGCTACATCTATGCTCAACTCATATAACAATCTTGGTGGTAATAGCAATGAGATCGCTGGCGCTATCAAAAGAGCACAATCAGAATTGTACTCAATATCCAAGTATGGAGAAGAGTTTTCTTCATGGGCAGAGCGATTGGATAGTACACGAATAGAACTTGAAGACATTATTGATTCAATACAAGATTATAATAACAATTTTGTATTTGACGAAGCTGAGTTCAATCGTGTGGATAGTAGGCTTGACAATATCAAATTGATGAAGAAAAAATATGGATCAAGTTATGAAGATATACAGAAGTTTTTGGCTCAAGCAACATTAGATTACAACAATTTATTGGATAGTGGGGAATTACTCAAAAAGTTGTCAAAAGACAAACTTGGCGTATTCGATAAGATATATGACAAATGTTCTAACTTATCAGACATACGTAGAGAGATATCTAAACAGTTCGAAGGCAAAGTTATTACAGAACTCAACGACCTTGGTATGAAGAATTCATCTTTTGTTGTAGAGTTTGAAGATAGACCAGCCAAAGATATCGACACATGTTCGTTCGATTATGATGGGTTTGATAAAGTACGATTTGTTTTTTCTGCCAATCTTGGTCAACCATTAAGACCTTTGTCAGACATTATATCTGGTGGCGAAATGAGTAGATTTATGCTTGCTATCAAGAACATTATTGCTGATAAGGACAAGATACAAACCGTTGTATTTGATGAGATTGATACGGGCATAAGCGGACACATTGGTTATGTTATTGCTTGTAAGATGGCAAATATCAGCAAACTTCATCAAGTACTTTCTGTAACACATTTGCCTCAGATATCGGCTATGGCTGATGCGAGATACTTGATATCAAAGACTTCTTCCAATAATGATACAATTACTTCTATTCAACAGTTGAGTTCGCCTGATGGTGAGAAAGAAGTTGCAAGGCTCTCTGGTGGAGAAGATAGTGATACTTCTATTGCTCATGCAAGAGAATTGATAAACAGGTGCCAATCATACAAAGCAAAAATGTAATTTTTGACAATGATATTGCACTATATTGATACATATATTTTTGAATAAATCAAAAACTACTCTATATATGAGTGGTTTTTTTGTAACAAAAAAATTATTAAAATCGTTTTTGATTGGGATAGGAATAATTTCTATGATTTTTTTTCTATCCATTATTATCCCTATTATAGATGTTTTGTCTATGCCATCAGTTGTTACAATGTATCAAAGTGATTGTAGTCTATATAAGCCAAGCGAATTGTATTATGTATTTCATAAAGAACTTAATAACAAATGCATACAAACGTCCTCCTCAGCTTGTTATGAGCCAGAGATTGTTATCAAGTTATTCAATCTTATTCCGATAAAAAAACAAAAAATACAATTGCTTCAAGACGAAGAAGTATTAGTCAGTGGTAATGTTGTTGGTATGACTGTTAAGACTAAAGGTGTAGTTGTGATATCACCAATCAATAATCCGTTATTCAAAAAGGGAGATTGTATAACAAAAATCGGAACTTATGAAATAATTTCAAAAAGCGATATAGCTAATATTATTGATAATAATTATTTACAAGGAGGTAAGATAACCGTCGAATATATTCGTGATGGAGAAGTCTGTCAATGCGAGTCAGACCTTGTGTATGACGATGTAACAAACAAATACAAATTAGGACTTTGGGTCAAAGATTCTATTGCATCAATAGGAACACTTACTTATATTAAGGCTGACAAAAGATTCGGAGCTTTGGGTCATGGTATGAATGATAGTGATGTTCCTCAGATAATTGATGCATCTAGTGGTAATCTGTATGATTGCAATATTATTGGAATTAACAAAGCGCATTCTGGTAGCCCTGGCGAAGTCAAAGGTATATATCTAGAGAACAAAAATGCAAAAGGTGTTATTGACAAGAATTCAAAGTATGGAGTATATGGATATATTGATATAGATGCTGATCTTATCAACAAAGCTAAAATTTATCCCGTAGGAAGTAGACAGATAGCAACTCCTGGCAAGGCAACAATACTATGTTCTCTTGATGGAGGCCCTGCTCAAGAATATAATATAGAGATAATAAAAACCAATTATCAAAACTATTCTAACGACAAGAGCATGGTTATAAGAGTAACAGATAATAAATTGTTACATCAGACAGGTGGCATAGTGCAGGGAATGAGTGGTAGCCCAATATTGCAGAATGGCAGATTAATAGGGGCTTTGACGCATGTGTTTGTCAATGATCCAACTAAAGGATTTGGTATATATATAGATTGGATGATAAATGAATAATGATTTTTGTACAAAAATCAATTTGGTTATTGAAAAATAAAAATATTTTGACATTTTTTGTAAATGATATACAATCAAAAAACAATTTGCTATAATGCCTAAGTAATGTAATTTACCTTTTTTGGAGGCAAACTATTATGGAACATAAGCTTAGGGCATGTATTTTATCGCAAAATAAAGATGTGTTATACAATATAAGAAGACAGTTGATGAGCATTGGTATAACTGCTCAGAATGCTATCAACTATTATGAAGTGATTAACTTTATTGAGATTAATCATATACAAGTATTATTTATTGATACAACAAGTATAATAGTTAATGATGATTTTTTGATGTTATTTCAACAGTCTGATTCTAAGTTCCATATTCCTAATATTGTTTTGTTAATGGAGCAGGAATTTTCTTATGAAAAAGACTATCCTTTCATACATATAGAAAATTTTTATGATGAACTTAACTATATGATGCCAACATTACTTACCAATGCTTTTAACTTCTATCAGAATAAGAATCCTTATTCCACCAAACAAATCGGTTCTTTTTTGATAAGTATAGGACTAAGTTCTAATCTAGCAGGTTATATTTATCTTAGAGATTGCATTCATTACCTTGTCAATAAGAATATGCCAATGTTCTATATGTCAAAGACTGTATACAAATCTTTGAGTAAAATGTATAATAAGACCATTTGCTCGATAGAGAAAGATTTGAGATATGTTATAAAAAAATATGTTAGTCAGAACAATTTGCTTGAAGGTTGTATGAGTACAAAAAAGGCTGTCATATATCTAGCCAATAAATTCTGGACTTCAGCTAATAGTTGATAGTAATACTTTATACATACATATAATATAATATAATATGAGAAGAAATACCTTTTATCTTGGTGCCAGCAAAGCAAAACTTGGATTCAAGGATTTTTTTTCACGTCATAAGGTATTGATAATACTATTCATTATTGTTATTATTATCGGACTTGTTAGTGGTATATTCACTGCAATCAAATCTTCGAGTGATATTTCGTCATCTAATATTACAGATAATCTCCTTGTTAAATTCTTAAAAGGCGATTCAACTGTATTTGGATATTTCATGACAAGATTCATATTTTCGGCATTGTTTGTATTTTTGATAATAATACTTTCATTATGGATATTTTTCATCCCATTGCCAATATTATTCTTGGCATACAAAAGTTTTGTTCTAGGTGCTAACTCTGTAGTGCTTATTGTGTTATTTGGAGTAAGTGGGGTATTTAATGTTGTTTTTGTATTATTTCCATGCCAGTTGTTGACAATTGTTTGTTATCTTATTGCAACTATATATTCAACTACTTGTAGTATTGACAATAAAAGATATGGATACAATAGACAAGTAAATAAGAAGTGTTTGTACTTCCTAATACCAATATTTGTTATTTGTTTGATTGAGGCAATTTTGATAAATATTACTTATAATACATTTATTTTTATTATTTGATGGCATTTTTGTATTATTTGTGGTAGAATGCAAATAAGAGGTATTGTTATATGGAAAAGAGAGTTCAAGCAATTACTGATTATTTGAGAAAAAAGATTAAAAACGTCCCTGAGATAGCAATTATTTCTAGTCGCGAGATCAAAAACTATATTGCAAAGATCAAGGATCCTATAGAAGTCAACTATGTTGATATACCAAACTTTCCATTTGAAGGTTCTGACAAACACGGTAAGTTTATATTTGGTTATGTTGGCAAAAAATACATTATGGTTATGTTTGGAAGACTTCATTTGTACAATAATTATAAGCAAGGAGAGACAATTATTCCATTGTTTGTAATTAAAGAATTGGGTTGTAAATCACTTATCATAACTGGTAGTGTTGGAGCAATCAATCCAAGACTTAAGATTGGTTATCTTGTCAACATCAAAGATCATATCAACCTTACAGGGCGCAATCCACTCAACGAAACAATGCTTGATACAAGAGTTAAATTCTTTGACTTGTCTAGTGCTTATGACAAAGAGCTTGGTTTGTTAGCAAAACAAGTTGGCAAGCAACAGTTTAAGTTCAAAGTCCCTGATTGTACAATTGTTCAGTACCCAGGACCAACTCCTGAGACTCCAGCTGAGATTAGATTGGCTAAACTTGCTGATGCTGATGTTGCTGGGTTTAACTTTGTTTATGATGCAATTGTATCTTCATATTGTGGTATTAGATGCTTGGCAATTGGTGTAATAACCAATTATGCTGCGCCATATTCAAAGAACCAACTCAAATATGAAGACGTTAAGTACAATCTACAATGTTCTGATGAGTATTTCTCGGATTATCTTATAGAAGTTATCAAAAAAATGTAATATCTTTACATAATAACAAGTAAATTGCAAATTATATTCATAAGAGGTGAATTATGAAAAAGTATATAATAGCAATATTACTTGTTTTTTGTTGGCTAATCATAAGTCCAATGAATCCAAAAGATATAACATATGCTGATATTGAAGACCTGCAATGCAAATCTGTCTATTTGATGGATTGTGGAAGTGGGCAAGTGTTGTTCGAACAAGATGCAGACAAACAGCTCCCTGTTGCAAGCATTGTCAAATTGATGACAATACTCATTACGTTTGAACAAATTGATGACGGCAAGATTGCTCTTGATGATACGGTTGTTGCATCATCTAATGCAGCAGGTATGGGAGGCTCTCAAGTATTCATCGAGATGGGTGGAAGTTATACTGTAGAAGATTTAATAAAAAGTGTAATAGTTTGTTCTGCCAACGATGCGAGTGTTGCTCTTGCTGAGCATATATCGGGCAGTGAAGAGAATTTTGTTAAGTTGATGAATAATAAAGCCTCGGAACTTGGACTAACACACACACAGTATATGAACTGTACAGGTTTGCCTACGACGGATCAGTTCTCTACGGCTAGGGATATAGCCAAGTTACTAGTAGAAGTTATCAAACATGACAAATACTTCGATTATAGTACGATATGGATAGATAAGCTTACTCATAGTGGCGATAGAGTGACTGAACTTGTTAATACAAACAAGTTGATAAGATATTATAACGGCTGTGATGGTGGCAAGACGGGTTCGACTAACGAAGCTGGATATTGTCTTGCAGCAACTGCCAAACGTGGCGATATGAGACTAGTAGGCGTTGTGCTTGGTGCAAACAACGGCAAAGATAGGTTTGCTAAAACATCAGAAGTCTTAAATTATGGATTCAACACTTTTGTTAACAAAAAAGTCTTGGCGAAAGGTGATGTTATTGAGAATAATACGATAGTAAAAGGTGGCAAGTCAAAGGTAGTAGAACTTATATGTAACGAAGATATGTATTATCTACAACACAAGAACGATAATAAAGAAATAGAGATAAAATATGATATAAAAGAGAATATTAATGCTCCTGTCAAAGCTGGAGATGTTGTTGGACAAGTATATGTAATAGTTGATGGGGTAGTGATCAATGAGACAAATATAGTCGCAAGTGCTGATATCAATAAGGCGACATATATCGATATGTTATCAAAAATTTCTGACAATTGGTCGATTAGGTAGTTATCCAATATATATGGGCATAACATATGTTATGCCTTTATTTTTGCCTTCATAAAACTCTTATTGAGTGTGGCTTTATTTGACATAAAAATTGCTTTACTTATAATGTTTGTTTGTTTATAATAATATTGTTATCGTAGGTATAATTTTGACACCATATACTATTTTATTGCTGGTCTGCAAAATATTTGTATTGTGACAAATGCCTATATCAACGACATAAAAGAGAGTTATATGATTTATTCATTATTATTTTTGGATGCGCCATTCTCGACTAAGGCAATAATATTCGTGTGCTATATGCTTGCACTTGCTGTAGGATTTACCCTACATGAGTTTGCTCATGCTCATACAGCTGTCAAATGTGGTGATATCACACCTAAAGTATATGGACGAGATACTATCAATCCACTTGCTCATATTGATGTAAGTGGTATTTTGTGTTTTATTGTATTAGGTTTTGGTTGGGCCAAACCTGTCCCTATCAATACACTCAATTTTCAGAACCATTACAAACGTAAGACATTCTTGGTGTCAATCATTGGAGTATTGACCAATCTTATCATTGCAATATTCTTCATAGGCATATTCAATTTATGGTTTAGATATGGTGGGTATTTTGCGTGGGGGAATGAGTTCTTCTATTACTTATTCGTAATGTTTATCCAAATCAATCTCGTACTTGTGGTCTTTAACCTTTTGCCAGTCTATCCACTAGATGGATTCAATGCAATCTCTTCATACATGAGATATGAGAATAAGTTTGTTGTATTTATGCGCAAATACGGTACTATCATCTTGTGGGGACTACTTATTGCTATGTTCTTGATTGATTATATTTGGAATTTTAGCATAATCACTTATTTGTGTTATTATATCTCTTATCCAATCAACTGGGTATGGAGTAAGATATTCGGATTGGAACCAATACTAACAATGTTCTTGATGTGGGGGGTGTAGGATGGCTAATGTTACCAAACCTCTTGCTGATCAACTTGGCATATTTGATGCTGGATACAAGTTCAAGTTGGAGAACTTCGAAGGTCCATTGGATCTCTTATTGCATTTGATCAAAGAAAGCAAACTAGAGATATTTGAAGTCAAACTTGCAGATATTACAGAGCAGTATTTGGAGTATATGAATCAGATTGAGACTCTTGATATGGATAAGGCGAGTGACTTTATCGATATGGCAGCCACTTTGATAGAGATTAAGTCCAAGAGTTTGCTTCCAAAACCAGAAGTTGAAGGCGAAGAGGAAGAAGACGATGGAACCAAACTTCTTAAACGATTACAAGAGTATAAATTGTTCAAAGAGGCCTGCGAGAGACTCAAAGAGTATGAGAATGTTGATAGGTTTTACAAAGCTCCAGACGATACCGTTAATGATTTTAGATACGTATTGCAGAATATGCAACTAGAGAATTTGCTTAATGCTTTTGCTAATATGATGACTAGAATCAAGATTGAAGAGAAAGCTATTGAACCAAGGAAGATTGTTCGTGATAGATGGACAGTTGCCGAGAAGATTGCTTCTATCAAAGATGTATTGTCATACAAAAAGCAAGTTAGATTTACTGAGTTATTTGATGCCAATTATTCTAAGAGTGAAGTTATCAATGTATTCCTTGCATTGTTAGAGTTACTCAAGATGCAATATGTTTCTGTTGTTCAAATAGGGACATATGAAGATATAGAGATACATGCCAAAGAACCTGAAGGAGAAGATAATGTTTCAGATTGATGAATTAGAAGAAGTGATAGAAAGCATATTATTCGTCGCTGGTGATGGAATAGACTTCAAAGATATTGCAGAGAAGTTAGAATTGAAGGAATCCGTTGTTAAATCAGCTGTTGAATCTTTAAAGACAAGATTGTCCAATACTGGTGTCAATATTATTACATTTAAGAACAAAGCTCAGTTATGTTCAAATCCTAAGTATGCAGAAGAAATAGCAAATGTTCTTAATCCTATCAAAGAGAAACAATTGACCAAAGCAGCCTTAGAGACAGTAGCAGTCATAGCATACAAACAACCCGTTACAAGGCTCGAGATTGAAGAGATAAGAGGTGTTAATAGTTGTGATTATGCGATACAATTACTACTTGATTTCAAGATGATAGAAGTTGTTGGGAGGAAAGATGCAATAGGCAAACCACTTTTGTTCGGTACAACGGAAGAGTTCCTCAAGCGTTTTGAGATCAACTCCATAGAAGATTTGCCAGACTATGACTCTTTGCTCGAGAGAATCAAGCTTATTCACCAAGATGATGACAAAGAAGATGATTCTTTGTATAATAACTTTAAGATTAATCCAGAAGAACCAGATGAAGAAGACAAAACAGTTGAGTCAGATGGAGGGGATATGAAGACATTAGAAGAAGATATTGATGACTTCGATGAATACGAAGAAGATATTGACGACGAAGATGACGACGATGATGATGAAGACGAAGACGATGACGAAGATGATGATGAAGAAGAAGATGAAGATGATGAAGAAGATATAGACGATTTTGAATAAAAGCGTTAACTACTAACACTCCAATGTATTTGGAGTGTTTTTTTATAATAATTAGTGTAATTGGAGAGATACTATTTGTATGGAAATAGTATTGTTAGTGATTATTGCCATGATACTTATATTGTTTTTCCCTATCAAACTCAAAGCTAAAGTTAATTATAACATTCTTAAGAATGAGGGTAATATAAGTGGGAAAGTCTTTTGGTTAAGAGTGATATTGTCAAAAGTAGTATACAAAGGCAAATATCTCATTCTTACTAATCAGAAAGGAAGAGCAAGAGTATTGTGGCTCAAAGATGATGAATCGAGTAAGGTAACTTTTGGAGATAAATATATTATCAACTTTATCAAAAACGTTGATTATAGGACTATGAAGTTGTATGCAAATGTAGGTTTGGCTGATAATCCGCTTGCTATGTCTTTGATATGGAGTGTCATCAATATTCCTCTACAATATTGTATTGGGCTAGTTAAGATGAATAAGTCCTCGACAAAAATAGAAACAGGATTCTTCCCATCATTCTACAATAATAGTGCTACATTCAATTGCTGTACTGTTGTTGAATTCAATCTTTGGTTACTTATTGTATGTCTAATAAAAACTTTATCAAAAACAAAAAGGAGAGTAAAAAATGGAGCATAAAATTATAGATGTATTAGAACAAACATTATTGAAACTCAAAAACATTGTTGACGTAGACACTGTGGTCGGCAATCCTATCAAGACTCAAGAAGGAGATACTATCATCCCACTTACTAAGATATCAGTAGGCTTTGTCGCAGGTGGAGGTGAATATCCTGAGAAGTCAAAGAAAAAGCAAGAAGATGATTATCCTTTTGCTGGTGGTTCTGGTGGAGGGTTCTCTGTCACGCCACTTGGATTTTTACTCATCAAAGGCAGTAGTGTTAAAGTTATAAATGTAGAAAAATCAGGTATGGTAGAAAAATTGTATGATGTTGCTCAGGATCTATGTAAATCGTTGAAGAAGGATTAGTAATGAAAAAATTAGTATTATGTTTAACTTTCATAATATTTGTATTTGTCTTCACAGAAGTCGATGTTGAACAAGCATATGCATATAGTTGCTCTGCAAAATCAATGGTTGTGATTGAAACTAACAACAATCGTATACTATATTCTTCTAACGAAAAAGAGAAGTTGCCCATGGCTAGTACAACCAAGATAATGACAGCTATTACTGTCATCAATCATTGCAAGAACTTAGACGAAGTGGTAGATATAACTAGACCATCGACTATTATAGAAGGTACATCGATATATCTCCAAGTTGAAGAAAAGCCTACCGTAAGACAATTATTGTATGGTTTGATGCTAAGGTCTGGCAATGATGCCGCCCATGCACTTGCTGTTCACATTGGTGGCAGTGAAGAGGGCTTTGTCGATCTTATGAATGATTTGGCAGTAGACATTGGAGCTTTTGATACGCACTTTGCCAATCCTCATGGACTCGACGACAAAGATCATTATACAACAGCTATTGACTTAGCCATAATAACAAGTTACGCTCTTAAAAACCCTATATTCAAAGAGATAGTATCTACAAAATCTTATTTGTTGAAAGGTGACAATGTACAGACAAGAAGCTTGAAAAATAAAAATCGGTTACTAAGTTCGCTTGATGGATGTATAGGGGTTAAGACAGGGTATACAAATTGTGCTGGGCGATGCCTTGTGACCGCCTGTGAACGTGATGGTATGCAAGTAGTATGTGTTGTGCTCAATTGTGGCCCAATGTTCGAAGAAAGTGTAGAATTGATCGATGAGGCATTTGAAGAATACACTATGCATACAATTATTGAAGATTATACTATTGTAAGTGAACTTCCAGTATCAAATAGCCCTGAGCAATCTGTTAAGGTCTATGCAAAGAATGGTTATAAAGCTATTCTCAAGAATAATGAACTTGCAAATATCAATGTCTCATATGACCTTGTAGATAAGGTTGTTGCTCCAAAGCCAGCCAATGAAATTGTTGGTGAGATACAAATATATCTTGACAAAGACTTGCTATTTGAGACGAATTTGTATACACTAGAAGAAGTAAATACAAATGAGCCAAAAGCCAAGTTAAAAGATATTCTTGACAATTGGTACAAAGGATAATTATGAGAATCAATAAGTTTGTTGCGCAATGCGGAATATCATCTCGCAGGAAAGCAGAAGAATATATTTTGCAAGGAATGGTCAAAGTCAATGATAAGGTTGTTCGCGAGCTTGCGACAGATATCAATCCAGAAGTTGACATTGTCAAAGTCGGAGATATAGTCATCAAACCTACACAAGACTATGTTTATTATATGTTGAACAAGCCTAAGGGCTATGTATGTAGTTCCGATGATGAATTTGATAGAAAAACAGTCCTTGACCTTATGCGTGGGGTGGACAAGAGAGTATATCCAGTTGGTAGACTTGACTACGACTCTGAAGGTATGCTTATACTTACCAATGATGGCGACTTGACATACAATCTTACTCATCCTTCCAAGAAGATTGAGAAGACATATATTGCCAAAATAGAAGGTCCAATCTTAGAGAGCGAACTTGCTGTGCTTCGTGCAGGTGTTGTTGTAGATGGAGTTAGATATAGTGAGTGCAAAGCAAAGTTGATTGATTACTCAAAAAATGTATCTAAGATAGAAGTCACTATCCATGAAGGTAAGAATAGACAGATAAGGAAGTCATTTGAGGCAATTGGCAAAAACGTTATTTTCTTGAAGAGAGTGTCTATTGGATCCCTTAGACTTGGTGGACTTACTCGTGGGACTTTTAGAGAACTTAATCCAGAAGAAGTATCACTTCTTCTTGTTAACAAAGAATAAATGTGTATAACCAAGCAGAAGTATTGCTTGGTTATATTTATTTGTAGAAAACATTTTTTTGTTTGCAATTAGTTTGAGTATTATGTATACTTATCGTAGAAGGTAATGGTATGAGTGATATTATCGTAATAGGTGGTGGTCCGGCTGGGATAATGTCTGCAGTTGGATGTGCTCAAGGCAACAATGTGATACTACTTGAGAAGAATGAAAAGCTAGGTAAGAAACTATACATCACAGGCAAGGGCAGGTGTAATATTACCAACCTTATACCGAATAATGATTTTCTCGATAATGTAGTTAATAATAAAAGGTTTTTGTACAGCGCAATCAATCATTTTAGTCCTTATGATACGGTTGAATTATTGAACAATCTAGGGCTAGAAACCAAGGTTGAACGTGGAAATAGAGTTTTTCCCCAGTCAGACAAGTCAAGCGATGTTATCAAAGTGCTTAACAAGTATCTAGTTGATAGCGGAGCTAAGATAATGTATGGTGTGACAGTCAAGGATGTCTACAAAGATGATGACAAATTTGTTGTTGTGACCAATAACAAAAAACTTATGTGCGACAAACTCGTGATAGCAACGGGAGGTAAAAGTTATACTTCTACTGGTTCAACTGGTGATGGATATATATTAGCAAGGAAGTTTGGACACAAGATAGTTGAGCCTAAGCCAGCGCTTGTTGGTATCAATCTTAAGATAGACAGTACTATGGCTGGAGTATCCTTGAAGAATGTTAGAGCAAGCATTTTGTCTAACGATAATAAAGTTATTGCAGAAGAGTTTGGAGAGATGCTATTCACTCATACAGGAGTGGGTGGACCGATAATACTAACTCTTAGTAGTAAGATCAATCGTTTGATTTTGGATGGCTACAAGATGTCTATTGATCTTAAACCAGCCTTGTCTTATGAGCAACTCGATGCTAGATTACTGAGAGATTTTGAAGAAAATAAGAATAAAGATTTCAAGAACTTTGTCCATACTCTTATACCAAGTGGTATCATTCAAGAGTATCTAGGCAGAGTCAAATTGGCAGACAAAAAGATAAATGAGATAACAAAATCTGATAGAGATAAGATAATATACAATCTTAAGCACTTTGACTTCTTTATCAAAGGGTTGGAAGATCTAGAATATGCCGTAGTAACAAGTGGTGGTGTTGCTGTTGATGAGATCAATGCAAGTACCATGGAGAGCAAACTAGTCAAAGGTCTATACTTTGCTGGAGAAGTAATAGATGTTGATGCCTTGACTGGAGGTTTTAATATCCAGATAGCATTGTCGACAGGATTCCTTGTCGGAAAAAGTATTGGGAGGTAGTTATGTTCCAAATAACAATTGATGGACCAACAGGTTCTGGTAAAACATCTGTTGCAAAGAAAGTTGCTGAGATGCTCAATATTTTATATTTTGATGCAGACTTACTCACAAGCGTTATCGCTCTCAAATGTGTCGAGAATGGCATTAACCCAACGATTGACGAAGATGTCAACGGTATTCTAAGCAAGTACAACTTTGATTTAATCAATAGAGACAATAGGATATTTGCGACCGTTAATGGGGTTATTACGATGAATAACCTTGGCAATATGTTAGTTGTTCGTTCTCAGTATAGTATATCCAAATTACCATGTATCAAGGCTTTTATTGCAAAGAAACAACAGGAAGTTGCATCGAAGTATACTGTTATTATCGATGGGTTCAATACTGCTGAAGAGATATTTCCAAATGCGAAGTTTAAGTTCTTTTTTGATGCAGACTTGGACGTCCGTGCTAAAAGAAAATATGATGGTTTGATATCCAAAGGTGTTGACATTACTCTTGACCAAGTGACAAATGATATCATTGATGTAGATAGGTCCTCATTTGTTGGTGAGACGTCTAAGCTTAGTATTGAGAAAGACTCTCATATTATTGATACTACTTATAACACACCAACCGAGACTGCCGAGATTATTTGCGATATTATTCGCAAAAGTGGAGAAGTTATATCATAGTATATTGCAGGAGATGAATTATGTTATTTTATATATTATTCTGGATAGCATTTATACCAATTTCTATTTTGTTCCCATCGAGAATGTATGGCAAGAAAAATCTTGTTAAAGGCAAATCAATACTAGTCTGCAACCATACAAGCAATGCTGATGTACTTGTGCTGTATTCAAAAATTAAGAAAAAGATCAGGTTCTTAGGCAAGAAAGAGCTAGCATCAAATAAGTTCAAAAGATGGTTTTTTTGTAGAACGGTAGGTATGATTCCAATAGATAGATCAGGTACTGATGTTGGTGCGATAAAGAAAGTAATCGGGGCACTAAAAGATGAAAAGTATGTCGGAATATTTCCACAAGGCACACGTAGTGAAGAAGACGCTGATATAGAAGCAAAGCAGGGCACATGTCTTATGGCAATCAAAGGTAGAGCTCCTATTGTGCCTATGTATATAGTTAAGAAACCAAGAGTATTCAGAAGAAACAAACTCATCATTGGTAAAGCATTCGAATTAAGTGAGTTTTATGACAAAAAACTTACCAAAGAAGTATTGAGTGAAGCAACACAGATACTTGTATCGAAGATGAATGAGGTAAAATCTGAGTATTATAGATTTGAAAACGAATGTAAAGTCATAAAAAAGTTGAAAAAATCCCACTAAATAAGAAATTAGTGGCTTTTTTTATTTTTCTTTTTAATAATACTTTGCTATACTTATAACAATTGGGAGATTATTACAAAAATGGAAGATATAAAGTTTAGTTTAGAAAATATAGATAAAACATTCGTTCAATTCAAAGTTGGAGCTAAGGTTGACGGAGAAGTAGTAGCATCAACAGGAGATGGATATATCATCAATATTGGTGGAAAGAAAGATGCCATTGTTCCATTCGATGACCTCAAGGGCGAGGCTCTTGAGATAGGACAACAGATCGAGGCAGTAGTTATCAAGACAAGAGATGAGTTAACGGGAGCTGTTATCTTGTCCAAAACCAAGGCCGATGATATTAAGAAGGGCAATGAGATAATAGGTAATCTTAAGGTTGGAGACGAAACAAGCCTTGTTATTATAAACGCAGTTAATGGTGGACTTATCAGTAAGATTGGTACTTTTTCTGCATTCATTCCAGCAAGTCAAGTATCTGTTCATAGAATAGACCTTAGTACCTACGTTAACAAGCAGGTCCAGGTCATAATACTCGAGATAGATTTGGCTAATAACAAAGTTATTGCTTCAATCAGAGCATATGAAGACAAAGAGAAACAAACTGCAGAACAGAATTTCTGGAGTTCTATCTTTGAAGGCAAAGTTGTTAAGGGCAAAGTTGTAAGAATTGTCGACTTTGGAGTTTTTGTCAATGTTAATGGATTTGACTGTCTCGTACACAGTAGTGAGATAAGTTATGACAGATCAGTCAATTGGAGAGAAGTCCTCAAAGATGGCGAAGAATATGAGTTCAAAGTTATCAAACTTGAACCAGAGAATCACAAAGTATCATTGAGTTACAAGGCAATGAGCGAGAACCCATTGGTATCAGAATATGCTAAGTTCAAAGTAGATCAAGTTGTAGAAGGCACAGTCAAGAAGATACTTCCATTCGGAGCTATCATAGACCTTGGCAATGGCGTTGATGGTATGTTGCATATCAAAGAAGCTAGTGCATTCTATGTAAAGAATATCTATGAAGTAGCAAAGGTAGACCAAGTATTGACTCTCAAAGTTATCGAAGTTGATAGTGATAGACTTAGAATATCTCTTAGTCTCAAAGCAATGCAGATGGATGAACTCAACAAATATATGGCTCCAGATGAGACAAAGAAAGATTAAACAATCTTAAAAAAATTACAAAATAAAAACTCCTATGGTTCAAAATAGGAGTTTTTTTATATAAAAAATATGATTAGTCGTCGTCGCCTTGTCCACTGAAGAAGTAGGATGCACTAGGAGATGCAGCGCTATCAGATTTGTTAATTTGAACTTGTCTAAATACTGCTTGAAAATCCGATCTAATATCTTGTGCTTCAAAAAGTGATTCGCTTAATTTTGAATTAAGACAGCAATCTAATAATCTTATATTTGTAAGTGCTGCAAGTCTTGCATCATCGAGATTAGGTGCAGAGAATAGTTCTTGATAGTTGAGTCCTATATTGTTGATATTGCCTTGGACTTTGGATTGAAAGCTCTTGCCACTTCTTGGTGTATAGAGTAAAAGGTTTCTAAGGGCATAGCACATATCAAATGTAAGTTTAGGGATAGAATTGTCCATGTTATCAACTGTCATTGTTGGACAAAAACTATTGCCACGTGATTTATCAAAGTATTGTATGCCTGAGTTAACCTTAATATGAGGAACAAGTAATTCTCGCGATACTCCTTTCTCTAGCAACAATTGAACCAATTCTTCATGTTTTGTGAGATTATAATCGGGCATATGATAGTAGTGACCTTGATTGTCTACTATACCAAAACAATGATCTGTACGGAATTTGATCAATTCGTCCATTGTATATTGTTTAGACAAATCGTAAGCCACGACTCCCTCTATGCCGGTATCAAGAGTAGGGAAGTCTTCTCCAAGCTGATATTTTGTATTCATCACATTGTGATAAGCTTCATCAATTGTTGGCATAATAATTCTCCTTAATTTTGTTAAGTATATTATATCATATATTTTTGCAAGATTCAATATGTATAATGATTTTGATAAAAAAACTAACGATACAATTCCGTTAGTTTTTGTCTTGGTGGGCAATAACGGACTCGAACCGCTGACTTCCTCCACGTCAAGGAGACACTCTACCAGCTGAGTTAATTGCCCATATATAAGGAACATAGGTATTATATCAAATTGAAGACAAAAGACAAGCGTTTTTCTATATATTTTTTGAATACAATGACATTGCTTGATTGACTTAATTCCCAAGTTATTATATACTAGCGAATGTAATACATCTGCTAATGTGGCTCAGTCGGTAGAGCAGCTGATTCGTAATCAGCAGGTCGCGAGTTCGATTCTCGCCATTAGCTCCATATAGATATCAAGGGGAACGATATGCAAGAGATAGAGATTCGAACAGTTGTATCTTCACACAAAAAGAATAATATTATTGACGCACTTATTGCTCAGGGCTTTTGTTCAAAAAGAAAGTTATACAGCAAGACATAATTTTTGACAAAGAAGATGCCTCGTTATTTAGAAGTGGGTGCAAGATCCGTCTTCGTCTTGAAGGAGAGAGCAAAGAATTGACATACAAGGGTAGTTTGCTTTCTTCAGAAAAAGTATCAAAACGTACTGAACTTAACATTTCTGTAAGTGATGCTTCGGAAGAGGATATATCAGACTTTTTGACAGCACTTGGATATCCAATGTGTTTTCAGTATAAAAAAGAACGCATTGTATACACAAAAGACAGTATCCAAGTTACTTTTGATGAATGGCCAATAATTGGCTGTATGGTTGAGATAGAAGGTCCTGAGGCGTCGATTGTTGAATTGACTAAGACAATTGCTCCAAGCGAAACTTTTGGCAATCGTAGACTCAAAGACTTTTTTGGCGATGTTATGAAAAGTACTGGCAAAAGTTTTGACCAGCTAAAAGCAGAGTATCAAGCAAAAACAGGTTTTAATCTAGGAAAGTTGGAACTTATTCTCTGATTATATCTGGGGAGATATCGTTACTGCGACAACAGGAGAAAGGTTTTAAATGAAAACATTAATAATGTCATCTAGTTTCACTGCTTATAAAAGGGATGAAAATGGTATTGATTATGCAAGAAAAATCGATAACGATAATAATTTTTTAGATAATTTGAAAAAGTGTTTTAATGATAGAAAATGTATGGTTATTATTTCTGGCAATCCTCAAAAACGACACCATGGCGATCCTACCGAAGTTACAAGACAAAGTTTTGAAATGTCTGGTATACCGTTTGATGAATATATTTATGTAAATAATGAAAACAAACAGAATATTAAGGAATATATTAAAAAAGCAACTGTTATAAATTTATTCGGAGGTCATTTGCCAAGGTGTAATGCATTTATAAACGAATTAAATCTTAAAAAGTTAATCAGAGATTATAATGGAGTAATCATCGGTGCAAGTGGTGGAGCAATGAATATGGCAGACAATGTTTATTGTATGCCAGAGGAAGTTGGTGAATTTGCTAATAAATCTTTTAATAGACACTTAAAAGGTTTAGGGTTAACTGACATTAATATTATACCACACTATAATTTTTATAAAGATAAAACATTAGATGGTGCGAGAATCTTAGAAGATATATTGATACCTGACTCTTACACGACACCATTAACTATTCTACCTGATAGAAGTTATATAATTCAACAAGAAAATGATGTAACATATTATGGCAATTGTTATTTATTAAATAATGGGGAAATGCAACCAATACGCAACTGTGAAAATGATGTTAACATCTTGAAATAAAAAAAAAGGAGATTTGACGATGAAAAATTGTTTTATCATACATGGAAGTTTCGGTGATGCGAATGAACAATGGTTACCTTGGCTAGAATCAGAACTTGAGCGGGGGGGGGTACGTGTCTATAATCTAGACTATCCTACTGGTATTGACAGACAGAATTACAACAACTGGGAGATTGTACTTGACTCTGTAAGACGATATATTACTCCTGATAGTGTGTTTATCTGTCGATCAATCTCTTGCATTTTTTTGGTGAAATATTGCATTAAGCATAATCTAAAAATCGGTAAGGCTATAATGATGTCTGGCTTCAATCAAATGCTTGGGCTTAACGAAGAATACGATTATGTCAATTGCACAATGTATACCAATAGAATAGAAGAGTTCAAAAATCTATGCAAAGAGAGAATATGCTACTATTCTGAGAATGACCCGTACGTTCCATTAAATAAATTAAAAGAGTTTATAATAAAAATAGATGCCAAACCGATTTTGGTCAAAAATGCAGGACACTTCAACACTGATAGCGGATATGCTCAATTTGAAGAATTGCTAAAGTTGATATAACTTCTATTATTCATAATACATTATAGAGAGTTTATATTGTATTGGCTAGGCATAAGTAGTGTGGCAGAATTGATACAATTGTATGATATAATAATAACTGATATATTTTGTCTAATATTTGACAAAAATACTTGACAAATTATTCATTGTTGGTATAATGAGAAGCATTGGAAAGGAGATATTGATCATGGCTAAATGCGAAATCTGCGGGAAAGTTAATCATAGAGCAAGCAAGCTTAGTTACAGAAGCTCTCAGCTTACAAAGAGAACTCTTATTCACCAGCAACCAAATGTTCAAAAAACTACAATAATGGTTGATGGAGTTCCTACTAAGAAACATGTTTGTACAAAATGTTTGAAAACACTTAATAAGGACTAAGTGCAAGTTTTTTTATAACTAATATCGCATACAACAACCATTCAACAAATTATTGTGATTGGTTGTTTTTTTTGTCTATGGGTATTGTCTATTTGATAGACAAGTCTTAGGCAAATTTTGTATACTGTATATACAAATTTTTATTAATAATTGAAGGATAATTTATGGAAAGATTTAATGATGAGAGATTGGATAGGCTTGTTGACAAGCGTCCAATTTTCCCTAAAAAAGCTGTGGTTACGGCTGGTATGCCATATGGCAACAAGCCACTACATTGTGGACATATAAGTACGATGATACATTCTGATATGTATGCACGTTTTTTGCGAGACAGGATTGGCAAAGACAACGTTGTATATGTATCAGGGATTGATTGTTATGGGTCACCAATACTCGAAGGCTATCGTAAGGCTGTCGAGAAGGGGACTTTCTCTGGTACAATTGAAGATTATGTTATGTCAAATTATGACAAACAATACAAGGCTATCAAAGATTATGATATCTCATTCAACTTCTATGGAGCATCTGCCTTTGGGGAAGCAAAGGAGACTCATAAGAAACTTAGCGCCGAGATATTCAATACCCTTATGGACAACAATGCTCTTAGCAATATGTCAACTTTGCAGTTTTTTGATGAAGAAAAACAGACTTTCCTTAACGGTAGGCAAGTTGTTGGCAAATGTCCATTTGAGAATTGTCAATCAGAACGTGCATACGCTGACGAATGTGACTTTGGACACCAGTATATGCCACAAGAACTTATCGATCCGATTAGTTCCTTGTCCGGGAAGAAGCCTATCCTCAAGAGCATTGGCAACTGGTATTTTAATCTACAAGATTATGTAGAGCTTTTGACAGAATGGATTGATTATCTAGAGAAGGAGACTCCTACTCGTAGTTATATAACCAAGGAGATAAGAGAGTTCCTTAAGAAGCCAGAGATATATATCAAACGTGATCAGATGGAAGCGTTCGACACAGTTAAGAACTCTTTGCCAAAATACATTGAGAAAGAGACTAATAATAAGAGTTCTATGACTATTGTGTTCGAGAAGCTTACTGATAGAGAGAAGGCTTGCGAATTGCTTTCTAACGGCGGGGTTAGATATCGTACTGGTAAGACGCTAGTACCATTTAGACTTACTGGCAATATTGAGTGGGGTGTACCTGCGCCTGATGCTGGTGGGTTAAAAGGTCTAACTTTCTGGGTATGGCCAGAGAGTCTTTGGGCACCAATATCATTCACAAAAACGTATTTGGCAAAAATTGGCAAAGATGCTAACGAATGGCGTAAGTATTGGTGTAGTCAAGATGCCAAAGTATATCAGTTCATTGGGGAGGACAATATTTATTTCTATGGTCCCGCTCAGACAGCCATATGGTTCGCTTTGCAAGGCAAACATCCACAACTCCCATACAAAGATGGAGATCTCAGTATTCCACAGATGATAGCCAACAAACATACATTATTCTATGGAAGGAAGGCAAGTAGTAGCTCAGATATCAAGCCACCACTTGCACATGAATTGCTTAATTTCTATACATACGAGCAATTACGTTGTCATATGCTTAGTCTTAATGTTGGTAATAACAACGCCTCATTTATGCCAAAAGCCTTTTGTCCAGACAGCATAGAGTGTAACGATGATGCAGATATTGTACTCAAAGAAGGCAATCTACTTACAAATGTGTATAACAAGATTATTCGTACTATTCTATATACAATTCAGAGAGATTGTGACGGAGTAGTGCCTTATGGAACAGTATCAGAGCAAGTAAGGAAAGACTGCGTTGAGACTATTGTTAAATATGAAAGATTTGTATATGATGAGAAGTTGCATGTAGTTATGAGTACCCTTGATAGTTTCATTAGAAATATCAACAAATATTGGGTACGAAATAGCGAGAATACAACAGCCGGTAGTGCTAAACAAAGACAATATATAATCGATACAATGCATATGATCAAAGTAGCAATGGTATTGCTTCATCCCATTGCCCCAACCGGTGTAGAGAACTTAGCCAAGTTCCTCAAAGTCGATGATAAGGTATTTTGTTGGGACAATATTGATAGCCCAATATATGATTTTGTCAAAGATAAGGAGAACTACAAGCCAACTTTCTTGGAACCAAGAGTTGATTTCTTCAAAAAGCACCCAAGTCAACTTGTAGAATAATGTGACAAATTATACAAAAATAAATATTGCAATGGATTTGCTTTTGATATTATAAGCATTTGTGATAGACTATCAAAGAATTGTAGGAGGTAGTATGAAAAAGAATGATAAGAATGTTCCTGAGGTAAAGAACGAAAGTCGCCCAATAGAGGATTACGCACTTGATCCAAGCCAATTTGTATCGGCTAGCACAAGTGTAGAGTTGAAGGAAGAGTTGGGGGTTGATGGAGCAAAGGTTGAAGTTAATACTCAACCAGCAGAACCTGTGAAGAAGAAAGTTACAATATCACCAAGATTCCAACAAGTATTGGTCAAAGATGACAAGACTGGCGAAGTCCATTCAGAGACAACGACAGTATCACACAATGCGATTGATAGGAAGACAGGACAAGTTATTGAATCAAAACAGATCGAATCTGCTGTTCCTATTGAAGGTACAACTCCAATGGTTGCTGTAAAGAAGAAAAAAGTAAGAAGTAGATGGTTCTCATTTACTCTTGCTTGTATATTCCTTGTTCTTTGTGTTGGATTCACTATTGCAACATATTATTCAATGCCAACATTTATGCAGACTTTCTCAGAGTTTAGCAAACCAGGCTGGTTGGCATTCTTTGTGTTACCAATGATGATAATACTCATATTGTTAGCTGTAACGGTAGTGCCAATGTTTACTTTTGGTATACTTGCAGCAGTATTCTTTGGCCATTCAATGAAATCTCCAGTCAAAGGGATCCGCATCCCATCAATAATAATGTTTGTACTTGCACTACTTATCGTTATAAGTGCTCCAATTGTTGTTATTGTAACAACTCTTATTTAGTTAATTCTTGTTTAGTTCAATATTTATATACTTATAATAGAGGAATGTATGGAAAGAGGAAAACTTATAGTTATAGAAGGCACAGATTGTTCTGGCAAAGAAACACAAGCAAACAGATTATACAATGCTTTGAACGAAATGGGGATCAAGACTGTTGAAATGCAATTCCCAATGTATGATTCTCCTACTGGAAAAATTGTAGGTGGTCCATATCTTGGCAAAAGTTATATATGCGATTCATATTTTCCTGAAGGAGCTACAAATGTATCACCAAAAGTTGCTGCTTTGTACTACTCAGCTGATAGAATATACAATATACACAAGGTGTTTGAAAAACTCGATAAAGGGTATAATGTTATACTAGATAGATATGTTGATAGTAATATGGCACATCAGGCCGGCAAGTTAAATGATGATATAGAACAGAATGAAATGATCAACTGGCTCGACAAACTAGAATATGGTTTCCTTGGGCTTCCAAGACCTGACAAGACCGTTTTTCTCCATATGCCATATGAAGCTGCGTGTAGATTAAAACAGGGCAGAGAAGAGAAACCAGACGGTCACGAGAGAAGTCCTGAACATCTCAAAATGGCAGAAAAGACATATATCAAACTAGCAAATAAGTATTATTATGATACAATCAAATGCGTTGATGGAGATAGGATAAAAACAAAAGATGAGATTGCAGATGAGATTCTCAAACTTGTTATCAATACATACTATTTGTCTTGTCAATTAGATATTGACTAAAGGAGTGATATCATGAACAAAGTAGCTATTATTACTGGATCTAGTCGTGGCATTGGTAAAGCTATTGCAATCAAATTCGCTGAGAACGGTTATAATATAGTTATCAACTATAACAACAGCAAAGCAAAAGCTGAGACTCTCAAGAAATCTATTGAATCAAAGTACAAAGTCAAAACCATTGCTGTCAAAGCCGATGTGTGTATAGAAAATGAAATAATTAACCTTATTGAGACAACAATCAAGACATTTGGCAGAATAGATGTGTTGGTCAATAATGCAGGGATATATAATACAAAAGAATTATTTGACAAAACTAGCGAAGACTTCGAGATAATGTTCAAGACGAACTTACTTAGTATGTTCTTGACAACGAAATATGCTTCTCCATATATGCTCAAAAATGGCAAGGGCAAGATAGTGAATGTATCATCTAACAACTCATTTCAATGCTTTGACCCAGTCACAGCAGACTATGATGTATCAAAAGCAGGAGTGAATATTCTTACTAGGTGTATGGCTGTTGAGCTTGCTCCAGCTATCAATGTTAATGCTGTCGCTCCTGGTTGGATAAGGACTGATCAATGCAAAGATTTGCCAAAAGAGTTTCTTCAAGAAGAGGCAAATAATATATTGATTAAGCGTATTGGTGAGCCAAATGATGTTGCTGAGTTAGTATATTTCTTGTGCTCTGACAAAGCAGATTATATTACAGGTGAGATATATCGTATTGATGGCGGATACCTTGGCTAATTGATTTGCCCTCCAATAGAATTAGTATTATAGAACTAACCAACATTTTGGTTAGTTTTTTTGTATCTTGACAAAACATGGATATAGTGTATAATATAACTATATTAATATTGGGAGAGAACAATAATTATGGATAAAGCAGATGAAAATATAGGGGAAGTGACTCCAAGTTTAATAGTCGCAAAAGTGAACGAATATGCTCAAGCTTTGCTTATGATTGATATGGCAGAAAAGAAAGTCATTAATGCCAAAAACCTAGCTGTGTATTATGGGATAAAAAAAGATCTCTCCACGATACCGGAAGATTCTTACAAATATTGCGTAGAATGTAATAAGTATATAAACAAATCAACATATGCCGAAGAAGAAAGAGATGAATCATACATTAAGGCAAATGAAACATTTGTAGCAGTTGTGAGCTTTTTGAATACCTGCCCAAGAGATGTGATTGTGAAAGCAAACGAATTAGTTGATGAAATAATTACTACTCAATGCAAAGAAGTATTAGCTAGATCAATGCAACTTGATGAAATCTGCGAATTAAAGAAAACTACAGATGATAAAAGATTTGTTTATTCGGTCCAAGAAAGAGGATTGATAGATGAATATAACAATTTGGTTAATCAAAATACTATGCTTATCCAAGCAAAAGATGAGATATTTGATCAATTCTTACCAACCGAGGCGCAAACTCCTGTTGATGAGGATCCGTCAAAATATTCGATTATTTCGGCATTATATGATGCCCCAACGGAATAATATAGTATTAGTAATTTTATAGGAATAATAACCAACATATATGCTGGTTATTTTTTATTAATTAGTGTTATTTTTATTATAATTATGGTTAACAAATGTATCAATATGGTGGTATAATGTTAATACAAAAT
>CAYJCR010000009.1:24144-41558 GCA_964368755.1 uncultured Lachnospiraceae bacterium | reverse complement strand
GTCCTAAACTTGTCTTTTTATTTTATGTTTTTATAATACTTTTCTATTGATAGTTATATCGCTGATTTCAATATTCTTTGGCAAGCACATAATATAGAAGATAATATCTGCGACATCTCCTGGGTTCATCCAATCCTGTGGACGCTCTATCTCTTTGCCAGTGACTTTGGTATGCATACGAGTATTCATTCCGCCAACACTCAATTGTATTACTCGTGATTTTGTTTTGGCTAGTTCTAATTGAAGGTTGTAACTTGTGCCCCTTATTGCCCACTTCGAAGTAGTGTATGCTAGTTGATTGGGACATCCTTGTTTTAGCCCAATAGTAGAACCAATATTGATAATATCAGCTTCGCTACTTTTAATAAGGTCAAATAATTGTGACACTATATACATTGGTGCTAGCGAATTAATTTTCATTGTTCTATCTAGACACTCATAAGTTATTTTGTTGAGTTCTTCTATGCCTGGCACTCCAGCACAGTTGATAACACAATCTATTTTTGTATATCTAGTTTTTATACCATCGCAGGCTTTCTTTATAGACTCAGGGATAGTCAAATCGGTTGGAATGAAATCGCACTTGTAATCAGGTCGAGTTCTGCATAGAGCAATTATATTGTACCCCCTCCGATTTGTTTTAGACACTTGGTGGCAATTGCTCTGCCTAAGCCATCACTTGCCCCAGTCAATACAATGTTTTTCATACTTTTTCTCCTTTTTGCGTTCATACAGTCATAATATTATTTTACAAAACATTTGCGAATGAATGCTATCTGATCTTGCATGCATTTGCCCTCATATGCATTGGCTTCATCCATAGTCATCTCTGACATATATTTGCCTGACACTCTATCATAATCTAGAGATCTTAGTGGAATACCTTTGATGAC
Organism: uncultured Lachnospiraceae bacterium; assembly: GCA_964368755.1. Lineage (GTDB taxonomy): Bacteria > Bacillota > Clostridia > Christensenellales > UBA1242 > CALVZT01. The sequence continues at coordinate 40,665 of CAYJCR010000009.1, read as the reverse complement.
TGTCTTAGATGGCGTATCTACCATATATCTTGGACTCTTGAACGATGCTGTATGAAGAACCCCTTTGTCATCGATAATAGCAACACTTACATCAAAGTATGAGTCGCTTGATCCTCCAACCTCTTTGATCTTCTTGGCATATACATCGATAAGTTCTTGGTCTGTTAGTTCTCTGCCACCACTTCTTCTTACAAATACTCCTGGTTGATCGCAAGGTGCAAGTTTTTCTATAATAAGTCCACTATCGTTCGATAGAACAGGCATCCCTGTTGCTTTGTGATAAGCCTCGGCTTTTATGATAGCATTCTCCATAGTCGTTGTTCCTGTCTCGTCAACTTGAATATCAACGTGAGTGTCTCTAAGCGAGCACCATTCAATACCTAGCTTGTTTAAAATGTTGGAATAAATCTGGACTTTGCCAGCATTCCCTGTTGCGATTAAAACTTTCATTATTCTTATTCCTTTGTTTGTTTAATAGTTTTCCTATTCTGTATAGACACATTTATCTTCTTCTTTGTCCAAGCAATACCCATACTTGCAAGTAGCACTACAAGTCCTGCTATTGCAAAGCCCACAATATAAATGAGCAGGAATACCACATACGGAACTTTTGGTGCAATAAGGCTAAGTAATGGCAACGAACAATCAAAGTAAGGACTGATATAGAACATATTGAAGGTCTGCGTGCCACCGGCTTTGACATAAATAATATCCATTACAATAGCAAGTGCTGTCAAACATACAAATACTATCGTTGCTTTGAGGATTGTTGAAAACTTGAGTTTTGCTCTTCCACAACACAACATATACACTCCCATAACAACCATTATGCCGTGGTGTACCATGGTTTGAATATTAATACCTATTGTTTCAACAAAAACGGTTGATGGATATGCCATAACGGACAAGCCAGCAAAAAGTCCATATGTACCCAAGAAACAGAACAATGCATCTTGCACTTTACACTTAGGTATGCAAGCGGCAATAAGTCCAACATACATAGGAGTTGAACAGAATTGGAATGGAAAAGCATACCATTGATATCTCCAAGTATCTGTCATCCAATTGTATGAGAAGTTGAGTTGCTTGTATATCTCGAATACAATACATACCAAAGACAATGTAAGTATGATTATTCTATTTGTCCTATCGTTACTTTTGCGACCAAACCAACCAAGAAGTACAGCCCCTGCTATCACAAGTACGATGAATAAAATATGGAACCACCCATACATTGTAGGTTCTATCATCTGACCGTCTAGCCCTTTAAGCATTTTTTCAAAAAAGTTCATATATTAACTCCCTTATACTTTAGGTAAAATATTGAGATAAAACTTCTTTCTCCTAACTATGATAATAGCACTTTTTGGCTTTCCCAAGCAACCATTTCAGAGCCTTTGGGGTAACGCAAAAAAAATAGGCACATTGCCTATTTGTATTACTTATTCTGTTTCTCTTTGGCTGGGATGTAACCCGATACGAATCTTTCTGCAACAGGTTTGCGCCTATATGCCCTGATGTGTTCAATTGTTTGTTCTGCATTTGTGACAACAGTTACTCTCTCATCAAACTCTCCCGGCACACACAAACCTTCGCTTTCTTGGACTCTAATGAACTCAATAAGGCTATCATAAAAGCCATCAATATTGACAAGCAATATCTCATAAGCCCCAGGATACATTCTGTTAATCTCGAAGAATGTAGCAAACTCATGCAATGTACCATTGGCACCAGGAAGAACCACTATTACATCAGTATTGTCAGCAAACACTTTGAGACGAGTATTAAGACATTTTGCTGGTATTCTCTCTCCTATCATACCTTCGTGATAGTTGTCAAAGTACACAACATTGAGATCAACAAGTTTGGTCTTGGAGTTATATTTGATGAACTCTTTGTATGTCACTCCCATAAGCCCATCTTCGTTACAGCCTTGCAAATACACATATTGGTGCTTACCAAGATACTCTCCGATCTTAGCCGCAGCCTCTACAATGTGTGGATTCTTAGGCATACGCGAACCTTCTGCAACGAATACTCTTACATCCTTGTTTTCTCTGATTGACATTGCTTTTATCCCCTCTTTTCGTTTGCTTTCTTCAGATAATCTAGTATAAATGGTTTGATATTACCATCCATAACATCTTGAATATTACTATTCTCAAAGTTTGTTCTGTGGTCTTTGACCAAAGTATACGGACAGAATACATACGAACGTATCTGACTGCCCCATTCGATTTTTTTGAGATTGCCTTCTACTGTTGACAACTCTTCGGCACGCTTCTCTTCTTTGAGAGCCACCAACTTACTTCTTAGCATACTCATAGCAGTCTCTCTATTCTGTATCTGTGAGCGTTCTGTCTGGCATGCTACAACTATACCAGTTGGAATATGCGTTATACGTATAGCAGACTCTGTCTTATTGACATGTTGTCCACCTGCACCACTACTACGATAGGTATCTACTTTAAGGTCTTCTGACCTTATCTCGATGCTTGATTCATCTATTATCTCTGGCATAACATCAAGGCTGGCAAAACTTGTATGTCTACGTTTGTTCGCATCGAATGGAGATATTCTCACAAGTCTATGTACACCTTTCTCTGCTTTGAGATACCCATACGCTTTGTCGCCTTCGACAAGGAAGGATACACTCTTGATACCGGCATCATCGCCTTCTAGATAATCTAGGACTTTGATTGAATAATCATTCCTTTCACAATACCTTGAGTACATACGATATAGCATACTTACCCAGTCTTGGGCTTCTGTCCCACCTGCTCCTGCATGAAGTGTTAAGATAGCGTTGTTGTCATCGTACTTGCCTTTGAGCAATGTTTCAATAATGCAACTCTCGATTGTCTCGCTGAGAGAAGTAAGGGAGTCTTTGATCTCTGCAATCACTTCTTGGGACTGATCGACTTCTCCTAGCTCTAGAAGAAAAGCCGCTTCATCATATGCTTTATCGAGTTCTTCTATTTCTTCTAGTTTACGTTCAACACTACGTTGCTTTTTGTTATGCAAAGTTGCTTTTGTTGTGTCAAGCCAGAAGTCAGGGTTCTCTTGCTCTTTTTTGAGTTCAACAAATTGTGCTTTGAGATTAGTTTCGTCAAAGACACTCCTTTATGTACTTGATCTTCTCTTTGAGTTGTTTGAGTAGTAGATTTTCGTCTTCTAGCATTATTTGGCTCCTATTATTATATTTTTTGATGCAATAGTTTGTTATTTATATTCGAATGTACTTATCTAATCTATGCATCTTTGCCACAGCAGTGCTTGTACTTTCTTCCACTGCCACATGGGCAGAGGTCATTACGTCCAACTACCTTGTTAGACTTGGCTTGTACGAACTTCTCATTGGTGTTGGTCTCTATCTTACCACGTTTGACTAACTCTGGTGGAGCTTGTATCTTGACACTAAGTAAGAATGTTGCTGTATCTTCTCTTATCTTCGATACCATCTTCTCGAACATATCGAAGCCTTCTCTCTTATAAGAAACTAATGGATCTTGGTTACCCCAAGCCATAGAACGTATCTCATTTTTTAGTATTGTCATAGCATCTATATGATCCATCCACAACACATCTACTACACGCAATAGGAAGTGTCTTTCAAACTTGCCAAAGTCAAGGCTATGCTCTATTGCCTCTTTGACAACACCCTCATACTTCTCTATGACCATATTGAGAATCTTATCATAGACATCTTTGACTTCACAGTCTTCTACGAACTTCTCATCGACAAGGTTGGTACCTTTAGGGAATAACTTATCTTCAAGAGCACTATTGATAGGCTCCAACTTCCAATCAAAGTAAGGTTTGTCATCACTAAGGTTGCCATACACAACTTCGTGTACAAGATCAGGGAACATATCAAGAATCTCTTGATGAACAGACTCTCCTGCAAGAACTTTGTCACGTTCTTTGTAGATAATCTCTCTCTGCTTGTTCATAACATCATCATATTCTAGGACAAACTTACGAGATGCATAGTTCTGACCTTCGATACGTCTCTGTGCAGACTCTATCTGTCTAGATAACATTCTTAACTGGAATGGAACATTGTCATCAATACGGAAGAATGATGCGATTGACTTCATTCTATCGCCACCAAATCTCCTTATAAGGTCATCTTCCATAGACACATAGAATACACTTGATCCTGGATCGCCCTGACGTCCAGCACGACCTCTGAGCTGATTGTCTATACGTCTACTTTCGTGACGCTCTGTGCCTATAATATAAAGACCACCGAGTTCGATGACTTTCTTTTTCTCTTCATCGGTAACTTGTTTGTACTCGGAGTATAATTTGTTGTACTCATCTTTGATATCTTTGACTTCTTGACTAAGAGTTGTAGCATACGAAGTCGCCATATTGATAAGTGCATCAGTTACGCCCTTGTCTCTCAAAGTCTTCTTTGCCAAGAACTCAGGGTTACCACCAAGCAAGATATCAGTACCACGACCAGCCATGTTAGTTGCAATAGTGACCGCATTGATACGACCAGCTTGGGCTACTATCTCGGACTCTTGTTCGTGATTCTTTGCATTAAGAACAACGTGCTTAACTCCTGCCTTGTGCAACAATGCACTCAACTCTTCTGACTTCTCAACAGAGATTGTGCCTATAAGGATAGGCCTACCAGTAGTAGAAGCTTTCTTGACTTCTTCAACAACTGCATTGTATTTGCCTTGCTCTGTTGTATATATGACATCTGGAGCATCTTTCCTTATCATAGGAAGATTGGTTGGCATTACTACAACATCAAGTTTGTATATGCCGTTGAACTCTGCCTCCTCTGTCTTAGCTGTACCAGTCATACCACTAAGTTTGTGGTATAGACGGAAGTAGTTCTGGAAAGTAATTGTAGCTAGAGTCTTGTTCTCATCTTTGATCTTAACGCCTTCTTTGGCTTCTATTGCCTGATGAAGACCTTCGCTATATCTACGACCCGGCATAAGACGACCGGTAAATTCGTCGACAATTATTATCTCGCCATCTTTGACAATGTAATTGTTGTCCCTCTTCATGATGAAGTTGGCACGAAGTGCATTGTTGATGTGGTGATTGAGTTCGAGGTTGTTGATATCTGACAAAGTCTCAAGGTTGAAGAATCTCTCAGCCTTGGTTATACCTTCTTCGGTAAGTCTGATCTGCTTTGTCTTCTCATCTATCTCATAATCTGTATCTTGAATGAGCCTGCGAGCGAACTTCTGTGCCTCATAATATGTCTCACTAGACTTGAGCCCTCGACCACTTATGATAAGTGGAGTCCTTGCCTCATCTATTAAGATACTATCAACTTCGTCGACAATAGCAAAACTATGTCCACGTTGAACTTTCTGCCCCATCTCCTCTACCATATTGTCTCTAAGGTAGTCGAATCCAAGCTCATTGTTGGTACAGTATGTGATATCACAAGCATAAGCTTTGCGCTTGTCATCATCAGTCATTCCACTTACTGCAACACCTACAGTAAGTCCCAAAAATCTATGGACTTTGCCCATCCATTCTGCATCACGTTTGGCAAGATATTCGTTGACAGTGACTACGTGCACGCCTTTGCCTGCTAAGGCATTAAGGTAGGCTGGAAGAGTAGCGACCAAAGTCTTACCTTCACCAGTTCTCATCTCGGCGATACGCCCTTGATGAAGGGCAATACCTCCAAGCAATTGCACGTGGAAGTGTCGCATGCCAAGTACCCTGGCACTCGCCTCTCTCACACAGGCATATGCATCTGGTAAGATATCGTTAAGGGTCTCACCTTGAGCCAACCTTTCTTTGAGTATCTTGGTTGTCTTGATGAGTTGAATATCACTTTTTGCTTTATATTCTTCTTCCAAAGCCTCGATTTTGGCTGCTATTTTCTCTAATCTACGAACATTTCTTGTATTGTCTGTACAAAAAATACTTGATAAAAATCCCATGTTGTCTCCTAATAAACTATAATTATTGATTATAATATACTACAAAATATACAAATAAGCAAAGTCTTTTTGGTTCAAAGTAGTTATTTGGCACAAAAAATGGCAAATATTTCATCATTTGCCACTTCTATTATTCCAATCCTAACATATAGTCAGCTGTAACACCAAAGTAACCTACTAAGACTACCAATTCATCAATGTTAGCAGCTCTTTCATCGCTCTCCCACCTAGCAATAGCAGCTTGGCTAATGCCTGTCGCTTGGGACAAAGCGCGCTGAGACATATTCTTATCTTCTCTCAACTCTTTTAGTCTCGAACCAAAAACTCTCATTCTTTTCTCCTACTAAAAGGTTACACCAATTGGTATCAAAAGTCTTGACAGATGACAATTGGTATCATATAATTATTGTGTAATGAAAAAAGAAGTATATGCATCGTTTTATGTAAAAAAGAAATGTGTACATAAAAATTGTGAGTCAAACTCTCTGCCCAATAAAAAAATGCCCTGTTTTTCTAATTACGAAGAAATAGAAAAAATAATTATACAGGAAGTAAAAGATCCAAATTTGACAATTAAATAGCATTAGAAACTTCTAATGCTATTCTTTTTTTTCTATTGGGGTGTGGGCTAATGTCAGAACATACACTCTACTTGCACCACTACCAAGTATCTTCTTACTACACTCGTTGGAAGTTGCACCAGTTGTATATATGTCGTCTATGAGCAAGATTGTTTTATCTTTGATGCCTTTGCGCTTATGCATAGCAAATGCACCTTGGATAGAATCTTTCCTTTGTTCTTTGCTACTTTTGGCTTGGAATGGAGTATCTTTGATTCTCACAAGATAATCTGTAAGAAGAGGCTTATTGGTCTTGTCTGCTATTACCTTGGCTAATAGTTCTGCTTGATTGTAGCCTCTTGCTTTCTTGCGATTGTCACTAAGCGGAACTGGTATAATGAAATCAAAGAGAATCTTTTCTTCAATGAGTTTGTTGTACATAAAACTTCCGAATGGCTCAGCAAGGTACTTTGCGTTGCTATATTTGAAAGCAAATAATCTCTCACGCACCACACCTGTATATATGAGTGGAGAGAATGCTCTCTCGAACACCTTATACTCGCTCTTACAATCAAGACACACATCGCCCGTTTCTATCATCTGACCACATTTTGAACAAAGCTTTCCTTTGACTTTAGGCAGAGTCTTCTTGCAATTATCACAAATACAAATTGGCTCATCGTTATTGATGTCATCACCACAGAAGATACACTTGATACCTTTTGGGTATATTAGATCAAATAATTTGTTCAGCATAAAATCTCCTTAGTTGAACAAAAAGTCAACATTGTCTTTTTGCTTGCGAAGGAATGTCTCCAACATACTATATCTACAAGCCGTAAAGTTGTTGCTTACCATACGATAGATATTCTGCTTGGTACCAACGAGGACAACAATCTTCTTCGCCCTTGTGACTCCTGTATATAGAAGGTTACGAGTGAGTATCTGATTGGATCCTGCTACTACCGGCATAATGACTACATCGAACTCGCTACCTTGACTTTTGTGTATCGTTGTAGCATATGCAACAACAAGTTGGCTTATCTCTCCCCTAGGATATGTAACCTCTTTGTCATCATCGAACTTAACATATATATCATAAGATTCGTCAATCTTGGTAATAATGCCAACATCTCCGTTGAATACTCCTTGACCTTTCTCGACATAGTCTCCACATTCTCTTCGCCATTCTAGAGAATAATTATTGGTTATCTGCATAACCTTATCGCCTTCTCTGTACATATTCACTTCTAGTTCTATCTGGCGCTTGCTTAGACTCTCAGGATTGATGAGTTCTTGAAGCTTGCGATTGAGATTGTCCACTCCACACATTCCACTTCGCATAGGTGCAAGTACTTGTATCGCACTAGGATCTACTCCAAGGAAGTTGGGCAATCTATTGATATTGAGGTCAATCACAGTATTGAGTATTGATTCACTATCTTTGCGCTCTTCAAAAAAGAAATCTACACTCTTGTTGCTAAGATCGGGCATCTTCCCATCATTGATAAGATGGGCATTCTGTACAATAAGACTCTTCTCATCTTGTCTATATATCTGAGTAAGACACATATGGTCTATAACTTCACTTGCAAGTATATCGTGTAGTACATTACCAGCACCAACACTTGGCAACTGGTCCTTATCTCCAACCAGTATAAGTTTGCAACCATTAGGAAGCGCAGATAGTAGGCTTGTCATAAGTGGTACATCAACCATTGATACCTCATCTACTATTACAACACCTGCCGGCAACTTGTTCTTATCGTTGTATACAAAGAAGTTCTTCTCGCCATTTGAGAAATTGACTTCAAGGGCTCTGTGTATTGTACTAGCATCTATTCCACAGGATTGGCTCAACCTTTTGGCTGCCCTTCCTGTTGGGGCTAGTAGATATGTCTTCTTAGTCATCGAAGAAAACTTCTTGAGTAGACTCAATATACATTTGACAATAGTTGTCTTGCCAGTACCAGGTCCGCCTGTAATAACACTTACATTACTAGTAGCCGCCATCTTGATAGCTTTGATTTGGTCTTCATGAAGTTTTATCTTATTGATACGTTCATATTCTTCAATCTCTCTGTCGTAGTCTTGACCATGAATGGTCTCATGAGCATTGAGAAGATTGAGTTTCTTTGCAATAGTTTGTTCTGAATAATAGAACTTGCTTAGCATTAGCATTTGTGTGCCTTTGCTCATAAAGTTGCGCAAAACTCCCTCAACACACAAACCTTCAACTGCACTATCAAATAGTGTATCAAATGTCGAGCCTACACCTAGCAACTTGTCAGCGCCATCTTTGACCATATCGAATGGTAGACAAGTATTGCCACCTTTCTCGCTTCCTTCTTTGAGGATATGCAATAGCCCTGCTCTAATACGGAAATCGCTAGCCATCTCAAGGCCCATACTTCTTGCTATCTTGTCGGCAGTCAAAAATCCTATGCCATCTATATCTTCGATAAGTTTGTACGGATTGGTTGAGACCATATCGATTGTTTTGCCTTGATATATGCCTATTATCTTGAGTGCCATATTGGTACTGATATTATAGTCTTGCAAGAACATAAGCGACTTTTGCATACCCTTGATCTCAGTATATGCATCTGCAATAGCCTGAGCCTTTGCCTCACTTATGCCACGTACCGAGGCCAACAATTGTGGATTGAACTCAATTACTTGCAAAGTGTCCATCTTGAACTTATCTACAATGGCCTGCGCTGTGATTGGCCCAACTCCTTTGATGAGACCACTCGCAAGATATCTTTGTATGCCTTCTAATGTGTTAGGACTGCTTATGGAGACTTTTTTGACAGAAAACTGTTTGCCATACTTGTTGTTTTGGACAAAATCTCCACTCAATGATACACATTCGCCTTCGTTAACTGCACCAATCTTGCCCACACAAGTCAAAAGCTCACCGTTATAATCAAGATTGATAACGGTGTAGCCATTTTCCACATTATGATATATTACATCTTCAACGATGCCACTTATTTCCATATAAGTATTGTAACTTATCTGACGCCTTTTGTGCAAGCAAAATGGTTCATAATTGACTAATTGCCAACAACAAAATAACTGCATAGTTTTCCTATACAGTTATTTGTTGAATGTTGTGTTTGTTTGTCACAAAAGCACTATTTTATTACATTTTAGTAAGAAAAACATACTTTCATTATCATTCTTTACCGATGTCTTTTTGTTTCAACTTCTCAAGCTTCTGAGTTATCTCTTTGGCCTTTTTCTCGTTATATTTAGCTGTAGTTACCTTTTTGACAATTATTAGAGCAACTAAAGCTGTAACACCAACGAATGCAATAGACCCAAATATTATGTAATAGAACATACCGCTGAAAACTTTTTTGATCACTATGTCTCTATTATCATTGACATTGACCAATAGTCCTCTATTGTATGCGAAGTCATATAGAATGTTAGAGTCTGGCAATACATCTACTGAGATATTCTCACCATAGTTATATGTAAGAGTATTGATAACCTTACCATTCTGGACAATATTGATAGTGTATTTGTTGATAGTATATACTGCATTGACGATAATATTACTCTTGAGTTCGGTTAGTTGCTCTTCACTTTTGTCCCAACTAGGAGTGGCTTGATCATATCCTGTCTTAGATGGTATTGTTGGCCATTCGCTCTCTGGGATACTTGCTCCATATTCAACAGTTTTTTCTCCCACCTTAGCACCATCTATGTAGAATGTTGCTGTAACAAATATCCTCTCGTACGTCGCATAGAGATTGATATCTTCGGTTATCTCAGTAGTAGTGAAAGCAAAGTTGTCTCCACCCCTATCCCCAGTTGTCTTCCAACCAACGAAGTTATAACCTTCGACAATAGGATCAGCAGGGGCAGTCACATGGCTACCATAATCTAAAGTATCACTCTCTCCAATAATCTGATTATCCTTGTCATAATACGTTATAGAGAACTGTTTGATGCCTTTGACAAGAGCCAAAGTCATCGTTCTTGGCGTATGATCTGCACAATCACATGCGTCATCTAAAGTTGTGCCAAAATCAAATGCGTAACCACCTACTGTTTCCCAGCCGATCTTTTGTTCATTGCTAGCTATACCCAGCTCTTCATCTGACAAACTAGGCTCTCTAACCTTCTCACCATACGCAACTTTGACTACCTTAGATGTGTTATTGTACTCAAAAGTTACACTGTAATATATTGGTTCAATCAATGCATATATTGTTGTACTAAACGTTATGCTATCAGTACCAAAGGTAACTCTATCTTCTTCTCTTGCAGTATTGGTCTCGTCATCAATCTTGTAGAAGAACCCCATAAACTTGAACTTGTCTCCAAACACATTTTCTTCACCAAAATCCTTGCCTGTCTTGTCAGGACGAATAATGACATCATTATAATTATATTGTGGCTCAGAGTTATACAACTCACTCCAATCAATTTCTTCATTATTATAGCTTTTGAGGAAGGTTACATTGAGGACCACATCTTCTACATCTGAGATATAAATCTCAGTATCTGCCGTTATCTGAATATTAAGATATTCTATATACCCAAATCCATCACCATCGACATCTGAAGTTCCAACGAGAACACTTGGAGTGCCACCCTTCGGCAATGCAATTACCTTGAGATTGTCAAAATTGACTTCTCCTATTGTAACCTTTTCGCCAAGAGCATTCTTATAAAACTTGTTGATTCTGAAAGTTATTTTTGGAGCCTCAGCTCTATCATATACAAGTCCCGTGTATGCTCGTATGACTTCATCTTGTCTATCCTCTGGTATATCTATACTTACTAGCTCAGATCTCATTTCAAAAGTTTTGTTAAGAAGTACATTCTCTATACTTCCTGTTTGTCCAACTACTTTGACGACATAATTATCTGTTACAAATCTTGCATACAACGAGATATTGCCTCTAACAGAAGTTGCGAAGTCATATACACTGATATAATCTTTGTCGGCATACCATTCCACAAATGTTTTGCCTAAAGCTGTTGGAGCTGTTGGCTTGGAAGCATGACTATTATATTCAACTAATTGAACTTTTTGAGGAGTGTCGTTTCCATACTCTATCCAAGTATCAGAATCTTCATCATAATAATTAAACATTATATTGTATGAGTTTAATGCCCAAGCAGTATCATCCAAAGTTATACTGATATCTTGAGTCACATTGCTTATATAGAAGAAGTGCATTCCTTCGTTGAGATTAAGCTCTGCTCCACCTCTTACAATGCCACCAAAGTCGCTTGTTGGGCTAGGTATTGCTTGACTATATCCAGAATTTACTTTGACTAAGAATGTGTATGTACAGCCATATGCAACCTTACCGTCTGTGTTAGAATAATGCTCAATAGTGTATTTTGTTCCTCCTGTCGGTAAGGTAACAGTATACGTACGAAGAGCTCTAGTAAATTTTGCATACAATACAATATCACGTATCACTGAGATAGACCCTGTATCTGCAGAATATCCTTCTACTCCCCAACAATCAAAAGTATATGTGTATTGATCATCTTCATCTTGAGTAGGAACACTTGAGTATCCAGCTAAAGTCTCTAACGTCTCGTTCGATATGCTGAGCGATCCACCATAAGCATATTGGAAAGAGCCAAATGGAGTATCGCCATTCTTAAGAGTAACTGTACAAGGATTATGAGTAAGATTGAAAGCATCTATTGTAATAGATATATCTCTATCTACTGTAATAGGTCCAATAACAATACATTTGTCATAAGTTATACCATCAACCGTTTGAGTAGTATCATGTTTGTTCTTTGAATATCCACCATTGACGATTGCGTTAAACAAGTTATTATAGTTCTGGTCATTATTATAATTTTTGGCTAGTGTGATAACAATATTAACAACGGCATTATTGTCTAGTTTGACTGTATTGTTATTGTACGATGCCCCACCGATAGCCACCTGTATAAGGCTATTGTTCGTAGGGGTCGGAACTGTAGTCGGTTCGGTTATATTGACCGATACTGCATATCTTGTCTTACTAAGATCTGCACATTCTACCGAGAAGTTATTACGAACATGCTCAATCTTATAGTAATATATTCCGTTCGCTGCATTCTCTGGATTATTCCTACTATCCGAGGTATCTAAGACATATGTTGCGTGAGGATTACCCTCCTCTAGACTATTGGTAAGGATAAGATCATCTGGCCCGAAGCCTGAGCTTCTATAAGTATCACCCACTACAACTTTGATAAATAGAGCCCCTTCGTATGGAACAAGTAAGCTATCTCCGCTTATATCATATGCTCGAGTATCATCGCTTTCTCCAACACAACTGATTGTAGCATAATCGTTAGTAGTTAAAGTTACCTCATAACTGCAAGCTACACTTGTATATTGAGCCGTAATGATAACGTCTTCTTCAATCGGAGTTGACTGGTCCCAATCTCCAGCAGATGTCGTCCACTTAGAGAATGTGTAAGTATATGGATGTGCCGTATAACCAGTAACTTCTGGTGAGTCGATCGTATCCCCATGTCCAACATTCTCTGAGTGAGTAGAATATATGCCATTATTATCGAAGTAATTGAATGTAACATTATATGTATTGAGACTTGCAGAGCTTGTAATATTAACAACAATCTCCCCAACCACATCACTAGCTGGGATCGATAATGTTATCGTCGTCCCACTTAGTACCGGGGTTAATGTATAAGAATCTCCACCAATAGTGGCAGTGCAATTGATGATTCCTTCTGATCTTTCAAAAGCTTGTGAGTATCTAGAACTTGCTATTGCTATAATGGTCACACTAGCATTATCTGCTACTTTGGCAGTGTTGCCACTATGATTTATACCATTGATATACACATTGGTACTTGGAATAACTACATTATCCACCGTTACTTTGACGTCATATGTCGCCGTAGGCAAGGTCCTACAAGATATTGTTATAGGACAAGTGACATTGGAGATAAGGTATTCGCCTGCATCGGTACTAGAATCTCCTATCGCATAGCTTATAGTGTGCCCACTAGGCACATTGCTTGTCACCTTAATACAACTTATATCAAAGATTGCTCTGAATCCAGTCTTAACAACAACCTGAACATTAATGGCTTCGCCGAACTTCACCCAATAATACGTCTTGTTCGATTCTGGTATTATAAATCTTTCTGTGGCCTGTGTTGTAGCAGAAGATATATTAGCATTCAAAGCTTCGTTATTGTCCACAACTACCAAATATGATTCTGAGTAAATAGCATCGATAAGCATGTCGCTTGTTACTAGCAACTCTCTACTATCACTTTCATCGTAGACTCCGTCACCATTTGTGTCCCAACCTACGAACGTATACTTAACTTTGCCATCACTAGAATAGAACATTTGTGCTTGAGCATCAGCTTGCGACGCAATAGTAATGTTAGTGTCTTTGTCTACTATGCCAACATTACTATTATCCTTAAACATTATGTTGTCCACGTCCCAATATCGTACTTGTCGTGTTGCTGTAGTTGGAGTTGTTGTAGTGTTTACAACATAATACCTGTAGCTTACAGTATACAATTGCGTTGGTGTATACACTGCATTGATAACCCTGTTCTGAGTGATAACAAAACTATTGTCATCTTCTTCATACTCTCCGTCACCATTTGTGTCCCAACCAGAGAATGTGTATTTGATACCATCTTTAATATATGTCTCTACCGGGCAGCTGGCTGGTATTGTAACTTCACTTCCATGCTCTGCTAAGCTACAATTATCTACGGTTGTACTAGCAATGCTATCAAAACTTGTTCCATTCCAGTACTTTGTGGTTGCAGTCCCCGTACCGTCAAAGTATTTGTATCCCACAGTATATTGATTGAGAGCAAGATCCCAACTTGTCAAAGTAATAGTTATATCATCTGTCAAAGGATCTTCACTTGACAAGATAAGGACATTGCCTTGTCTTGCGAAGGTCTCCGTTGTCCCTACTATTGTTATTTTACCTATAAGATCTGCAAGTCTTTGGTCACACGATGAGCCATTGTACCTTATAGCAACACTGTATGCTCCCATCGATCCACCAATATATGTGGCATTGCCTCCAGACACTGTACCCGTATAAGCTACCCCATTGATAAGAACAGTGAAGTCTTCGCCACCACTTGTCGGTACCGTCACAGTAATAGTATTATAGTTCTCTGATAATTCCACAACTTTTATACAGAAGTCATTCTCGACATTCTCTATTTTGAAGTAATAAGTGTTATCCTCGAGATAGGTTGGAATATAAGTACTTGCCGAGCACCAACTTCCTGCACTAACCGTTTCCTCGCCGATCACCCTATATATATTGAGTAATGAGTATACTATTTGCGTCTTATTATAGTTGTCCTTCGGTTTAACGGAGAAGTAAAATGTCCTTCCATGATATGTATCAACTGTTTGGTCGCCGATATTATCTCCATCAAGATTAGAGACAATATCTCCTTCATAGCTATTTGCATCCACTTCTAGTATTACGATTGTTGCATAATTATTGCTTATTGCCGTGACTGTATAATGGTTCCTCGTGTAGTAAGGATAGAGTACCGTTCCAGCACTTGTTACTTGTGATTCTCCATTTGGAATATAACTAGTAGCACTCTGAGACCAACCAACAAACTCGAATCCGTCAGCAGATGCTGGACAACTTATTCTATTGTCTCTAATAATAGTCTCACCGTAGTTATAAGTTACTTGGGTATTTGTTGCATCTGAGCCATAATAATCATCGCAAGACGACCCTGGAACAACCTCGCCAGTATAGAAAGTAACGCCATATTGCTTGTATGCATATACAGGGTATAGTGTTGTGTCTCTAGATATCCCACTTGCGAAATCGAACTCTTCCGGCATGTTGCTAGTGGCTTTGCCACCGTCTTGATAGAAAAATGTATTAGGATTGACACTCCCACTCTCCGTATACGCTTCCTCATCGCTTGTCCAATACTTAAATTCAATTTGAGAAGCAAGGCTATCAGGCACAATACCTTCAATTTTATCTTCACCCGTTATCGCACATTCAGCAGTCATAGTCTTGACGACATCAGTATATCCACTATCCCCAAGGGTCTTGTAAGTCAAATTGTATGCGTTGCTATATGCAGCATATAAAGTAAAGCCATTGTTGACTGCGTCATCAAAGTTATATGATGCTCTCGCACTTAGTTGGACATCTCCCGAAACATCTGTTGGCGCAATCTTGGTCCATTTAACAAAACCTTTTTGTACCCCATCTACAGTAATATTATCCGGAGTCATCGGGTTAACTAATTTTTGTCCAGCAAGAACATACTCTTTTCTTATTAATGTTCCATTGTCCCATTGTATTGTTACTTCTTTTGCTCCACTACTTCCCTTTACCAAACTACCAACAGGAGTCTTGAAGATATCAACATTTGACTGCGAGACATTAGAATAGAAGTTTATTATATATCCACTTCCATCTAAGATAGATTTATTAAACGATATAGTTTTATCGTTCCCTGTTTCTATACTATAAAAACCTGCAACCAATGCTTTATCTTGATTTCGTACAATTAACGATATTGTTTTGCCTTCGCACCCGGCAGTAGAATATGTGATTTTATAATTCTCTCCCTCCTGCTCAATACTAGAGTCAATTACAACAGTATTGTCTTCGTCTTGACACCTGCCAACGATGTATGTCTTCTCTCCTGCGCTAGTAGACTCTACTCTACCATATAACACCTTACTCGTATCTAAGGTTATAGTAGGGCGCAAAGCATACTTTGTACTATAACTAGAAAAAGAACTTGCAATTCCATTCTCATCCACATAACGACCCTGTATTTGCCAATAGCCATATTCTGTACCCTTTTGCCCACCATGACAGATCGCAAGATCGCTACTAATAGACTTACTGTCATCAAAACTTCCAAGTGCCGATGATGAAGTGCTTCTCAACTCAGAATATGTCAATAATGATACTTTTGGAGTCCCTGCCAAGCACAATTTCTCTTCATCATTGAATGCCGAGTAATAGAAACTGTTTGCACCCATATAG
>CAYJCR010000009.1:0-24044 GCA_964368755.1 uncultured Lachnospiraceae bacterium | reverse complement strand
CGATAGTATTCGGAGTTGTTATGCGTATAGTACCCCGTTACCGAGTCGTAGGTAACGCCATTGTCAAATGTTACCTTATATGACTTGTTGGCTCTTAAGGCGACTGTTGCTGTAATATCACCATATGTGTAAGATGTTTCGCTATTCTTAGTTACTGTCTTGCCAGCCACTATCGCATTGCCAGCTAAAATTCCGCTATTAGTACCGTCGTTGGTACTGGTATAAGTAAAAGTAATAGTAGATGTAGTAGATGCACTTCTTGTGTATGACAAAGTTCTTTCATATACATTATTAGTAAAAGTCCCAAATTGTACGCAATCTATCGCTCTGACTATGACTCCAGCATCTGTAAGGGCCGTAGCAGGACTAAGTACCTTTGATTGTGGGTATTTACCAAAATACAAGTAGGAGTCCATAGTCTTAGTCCAACTAGGAGCTTTGAGAGCTTTGAGAGCATCGATTGTGTTCTGAGATATATACGTCGTCGTTTCGATCTTTTTCTTTAACACATTACCGTCTGACATACTTGTAACAGTAGCATTTAATAGTATGGTTGGTCTGAGTCCGTAATTGGAACAATAGTAGTAGTTAGAACTATAATAAGTTCCACTATTGATATATCCCGTCTGAGGTCTCCAATATGAAGAGCTTGCCAAATGAGCTGAAGCAAGACCGGTAACAGTCGTTTTGAATATATTTACATCATCTATTTTGAATACATTACCAACGTTATAATAGGTCGCCTCACTAGATGATAGTAGAGATACTTTGTAGTTCTCTCCACCAACTGTTTGGCCTTCCAGACAACCTTGTTGGGCGGTAGAAAATGCCGAATGAAAGAAACTTAAGTAGCCATGTTCCTTTGTATCATAATTTGCTTTATAAGAGCCATTAATTATATTATCTGTGCCATTAAGGAATGCTGTTGTCTTAAGGTTATTCCAAGCGGTCAAAGGACTACTAACAGCGTCTCCTTCGTTTGTAAAAGTGCCTTGGGGCATCATAGAGTCAAGGACCTTTTCACTTAGCAGTTTAAGTTTATTACTGTTACTGTCATTACCAACAACTCTCCACTCGATAGGCTCGACCATAAACCACACATCAGGGGTTGTTGATGAATTATCATGTTTTATCGTACGGTAGTATTCGGAGCTATTATATGTATAGTACCCTGTTATCGAGTCGTAGGTAACGCCATTGTCAAATGTTGCCTTATATGACTTACCGACAACTTCGACTGCTGTTGTAACGCCATTATAGGCATACTCTTTTGAGATAGAGTTATAAGTCAAATTGCTATAGGTTTTAGTTATTGTACCTCCAGGGTTCGAAGTGCTTACCTTTCTTGTATCTTCTGTTGTTAGAGTGTTTGTAGTAGTATTATATTTTGTGTAAAAGTATGCAAGATTTGTGCTATTTACCGCAAACATTTCTGTTCTTTTGTACACTCCGCTAGTTAATGTTCCGAATTGCACACAGTCTATTGCTCTGACTATAACTCCGGCAGTCGTAAGAGCGTTCTTTAAGTTTTTGACAGCAACGGCATCAGAAGTTTTTATTGTAACATCAAAAGCACTTTGTGGATATTTGCCGAATGTGACAGTATCGCCTGGATTATAAGTAGCACTTGATGCTTGCATATCAGAGGCTTTGATAATATCCCCAACAGCCTCACCTCCAGTTGCATAGGCTCTACCGAATGAACCAAAAAGCACCAAGCCAAATAGACTTAGTCCGATAACCATAGTAGCAAGACATAGGATAATATACTTATTTTTCTTCCGTAAGAACAAAAGCCACCCCTCCCTCTATCATTAGCAAATCAATAATAGTTGTACGATATACTTGACTTCATTATCCGCCAAAGGACTTAGATATGTCAAATATTTTTGTAATATTAGTATATACTATTATACTATTTGTATATAGTTGGGCTAATCTTAATAGTAGCAATTATGTAATGATAAGTCATTCGCTTGATTATTCCCATATTCTTGGTATAATAATGGTATGAAAAAAACATATATTAACAAAATAGCCAATATAAAAGAACTCGAAGCCCTATGGGATAGGAATGTTGCCGAACACCCTGGAGATAATCGTTGGGTGTTATGGAGAACTAACGCCCTCAATAATGCTAGGTCTGGCAAAAGCCGGGTATACATTACCCTTGATGGAGACAAGATTATCGGAGAGATGTCTGCTATGTTCTACAACGATGATCCCAATCTTGCTAACGGTGTAGATAGGGTCTATTTGGAAGCTTTTCGTATCAAAGAAGAGTATCGAGGCAAAGGAGTATTTTCTTCATTGCACAAGTTCGCTGAACAAGACTTGATAGATATGGGGTATACTTGTGCCACTCTCGGTGTAGAGCCTGAGGAAGAATACAATATTGCCATATACAACCATTGGGGATACAACAAGTTTATCAAGTCGACAGTCGAACAATATGAGCCAAAGCAAGAAGGCGAAGAAGGACAGAAGTACACTGTCAATTATTATGGCAAAAGCCTATCTGATATAGATTGCGACTGAATGGAATAAAAAAAATATAGGGCAATTCTCCGTTGTGGAAAATGCTCTATTTTTTATAACTTTTTTGCCAAAACAACGACTTTTTTGCAATTTTTTAACAAAAAAATGTGTTTTTTACTCAACTTCTAGTACAAAGCATACAATGTTATATCTTCAACATAGGTTGAGACAATGCCTTGATTTGGTCCCAATGCGCGATAAGTTTCGTTGGGCTTCTCGCTCCATATTCTAACCGGTAGTCCACCATTGTTGCCTGTAAGTGTTGTATAAAACTTATTGTATGTATATCGCTCTTGAACATTACTACTACCATTCTGGAAGTTGTACGTAACAGTCACGGTGATAATCTTGTATTTGACAATAACTTCTTGATGCTCTTCTTGACTCAACTCTATCTGTTTGTCCGAAGATAATAGTTGGCGGTCAGCACCATACCACCCCTCAACTTTGTAACCTTTGTCTGGCTGAGCCGTTAAGGTGTAAGTGTCCGCATCTGTATTGTACTCAATAGTATATGCACCATTACCACCTTCGACAGATACCCTTATAGGAGTCTTGCCATTATCCCAGTCAATAAGGACTATGGCAACGATAATGCCTACTATTAGCAATAATGCTCCTAGTAGATATGTTATCTTGATAATCCATTTGTCTGTACTGTTAACTTTGTCCATAGATATATTTTAATCCAAAAGCTGTTATTTAGTCAAATGATTTACATTCTATACTGTATTATATATAGAAGTAAAAAAAACACTTGCATTCAAAGCCTCTTTGTGATATATTGTTGTCAAGATTAAGTGGCAAGGGTACGTTTTTCTATTATTATGACCCTCTTTGTAATACAAATTGGGTTTGTTTTTTTGAATAAACACTCGCTGTCCACCAATATCTTCCTTGCTGAGAATCATTCTCAGCCGATTAGTCCAAAAGGAGGTAAACAACATGAACAAATACGAAATGCTTGTCATCATTTCACCAAGTATCAGCGATGAAGAGAAAGATGCTTTGATCAACAAATTCAAAGATTATATCGAGAAGAATGCTGGTTCTATCACAAGTGTTGACAAATGGGGACTTAAGAAACTTACTTTCCCTATTAAGTTCAAGACTGAAGGCTTCTATGTTCTTATGAACTTTGAGTCAAGCGCTGAAGTCAGTGATGCTGTTAATAAGCTTATGCTTATCACAGACAACATCTTACGTTGTATGATTGTACGTAAGTAATTGCTTATTCACATTTAACTTTTGTCTTTGGATGCTTATTCGGATACGCCTTTACTCTTTGGCTTCGACCTTCGGTCTGCAGAATCAGAGTAAAGCCATATCCTCAACGCTTATCAATATGGTCGAGACATACAATGTTGTGTATACACCATAGACACGCGAGGTAAAAATTTGAGTACACAATCCAAGTACATAGCTAGATTAGGAAGAATAAGAAGCAAAAAACAATCAAATATTTATTAAGAATCAAACAAAACACTCCAACCTATTAAGGTTAAAAGAGGTATTCTATGAATAAAGTTATACTTATTGGTAATCTTACCAAAGACCCAGAGCTTTCTACAACAAATAGTGGCATTGCTTTCTGTAGATTTACCCTTGCTGTTAGTAAGAGATTTTCTAACGAAGACAAGACTGCTGATTTTATCAATATTGTTGTATGGCGTGCTCAAGCTGAGAATTGTGCAAAGTACCTAAAGAAAGGTAGCAAAGCTGCAGTTGTTGGCAATATTCAGACAAGATCATATGACGGACAAGATGGCTCAAAGAGATACGTAACAGAAGTTGTTGCAGAAGAAGTTGAGTTTATCGGAACTCGTTCAGGTGCTACTAATGACCAAGACAAACCAGTAAGCAACGGTGATGATGTTACCGGTCTTCAACCAATCGAAGACGATACATTGCCATTCTAATTGCTTATTCGGATATGCCTTTACTCTTTGGGTGCTTATTCGGATATACCTTTACTCTTTGGCTTCGACCTTCGGTCTGCAGAATCAGAGTAAAGCCATATCCTCAACGCCTGGCTTAAGAGGATTTAGATCAAAAGTTAAATGCTCAACGCTTGGTTTTAAGGAATTAGAGTAAAAGTTAAATGCTCAACTCCTAAGTTTAGATGGGTAAGAGCAAAATGTTAAGAGCATCCAATTAAAAGCCGAGTCTTAGACCCTTAGAGTCTAAGATCGCATTACAAAATATAAATAATACTAACGTTTTTGTTAGTTATAAGGAGATAAAACTATGTCAGAAATGAACAAAGAAATGAGCGACGATAAGTTTAGTAAAAAACGTCGTCCTGCAAAAAGAAAAGTTTGTGCATTCTGTGCTGACAAATCCAAAGTTATTGACTACAAAGATATAGCTACACTTAAGAGATTTGTTACAGAGAAAGGCAAGATTGTTCCTAGACGCCAGACTGGTGTATGTGCAATGCACCAAAGAGAACTTGCTCGTGCTATCAAGAGGGCAAGGGTTATGGCTTTGCTTCCATTCAAAGGCGAATAGAAGTTACAGAACAGCGAATAATTGCGTCATTACAAAAACTCCCAAATCAGTCATGTATGTCTGTATACACTCCTGACTTGGGGGTTTTTTATTTCTTATTCTTCATCTGTTCTGTAACTTCTATTATATCCCGTATACCTATTAGCAAGTCTTTGTACACTGCCTCGTAAAAATACGCGTCTGCCTTGCCTTGCATCTAATCTCTAACTTCTATTATATTTTTTATTATTATATTTGTTCAGGTCGATTATTTTTGTGTACTTTCGACCTGGACATTTTGTTTTTATTTGCAATATATATTTTAGAATAATATGCGAGTAATACGACCAATTGCTGTAACATAAGCTTGTCGCGACCTTATTATCAGGCGTTGAGAATATGACTTAACTTTGATTTCTTAAAACCAAGCGTTGAGCATTTAACTTTTGATCTAAATCCTCTTAAGCCAGGCGTTGAGGATATGGCTTTACTCTGATTCTGCAGACCGAAGGTCGAAGCCAAAGAGTAAAGGTATATCCGAATAAGCACCCAAAGAGTAAAGGCATATCCGAATAAGCATCCAATGAGTAAAGCCATATCCGAATAAGCACTTTAATCTCTTTCCTTAATCGTTACTTTTGTTTTGAAATTGATACTAGATATGAAGTTTTCTATTCCATTATCAGCAATGAACTTCTTATATTCCTTGGTTTTGTATTTGTAGAACAACTCCATAAGTCCAAGTATGTCAGCATTGGTTTCTTTTGATATCTGGTAACTGTTATTTAACATTTCCGTTATCTTCTGCTCGGCAAGTCGTTTCAATTCCTTTGTCAAAAACTTCTTTGTGCTTGTAAGTTGGGCTTCGGTTTCCTCTTCTTGAGAGATCTCTATCATTCTAGATATTGCTATTACGGATATTTCTACCGTCGGTATCCCATTCTCAAAGTATACTTTTGGTTTTGTTATTTTTCTTTCTATTGAAAGTGATATTGTGGCATTATTGTACATCTCATCTGTCACATTTTCTATTAACAAAAGCCCTCTACCTTCCTGACTTTTTGCCCAATTAACTGACTCGGTTTCATCACGAGTTAGTTTTTTTACTCTTCGACCACCTAATAGAATAACTGAATTTCCCTCGCAATACAAAACTTCCTTATCTCCCGTACCACTAGAGGCTTGGGCTCCCCCTTGCGAGTTTTGATTGGATATGGAGAACTGTTCTCCAAGTCCACCGATTTCACTTTCCTTTTTTAGATCAATACTAGACAACATACTACACTTTGCCTGTGACAAATACTCGTTAAAGTAATCTCCCAAACTCGTATTCATCGTATATACGCCCTTTTTGTTATAATTATTATCACTTATAACGGAGAATAATGCACTGTTGATATCTCCACTTGCTTTAAGAAAGTCTTTTGCCTTACTATTGGTATGTATTAAGGAGATATTGTTTGTGTTGACTTTGGTTCGTGATATACATTCAAGAAGTTTCGTAACGTTCTCTTCACACACAGTATCGTTAAGAACAATTGTTTTGCAATGGACAAGTCCAATCGGTTTGCCCATACGCAACTCGATTAGGTTAAAAGCCGAAGCAATATCTTTGCCCTTGTCTGTTACTAAGTTAATATTCTGATTGTATTGCTCAGCAGGTGTAGGCACAATAGTCTGCACAGACACTTCATATTCTTCGTTAGATTTGTCTATTCCTATTGCGACAACAATAGCTTCAGTTTCTCCTTGCGATTCTTTGCTAAAAGCCGATGGCAAAAACACAAAGGCAATAATTAGTAGGAGAACAAAGTATTTGTTTTTTAACAACATTTTCATAACTTTTTGTCCCCCTTCTTGTTCAATCGGAACGAAAAGATAAGCATAAATATTGGAACAACATACTGTGTTGCAATTGCAAGGTATTTGGCATATTGGGCATCGAAGACAATAATTTTTGCTATATCATAATTGAATATCAATATGCTTGCAATAAGCAATGCTATCGACACCGATATTCCAATCCATTTGCTTGGGCTTGCTATAACCCAATCAAAGCATTGCGAACTAAGATATATAAGTAGTATCAATGCAACAAAAATCGCATATATCCAGACCAGCACTATGACCCAGTCAAGTCTACCTATATCTGCACTAAGTGGCAATACTTGTATAACATCAGAGACTGCATTGTTGTGCACAACCGCTCCATTGCCATATAGACAATAAAATACTACATAGAAGGCTGTAACAAAAAGTACTGCTCCTATCTCCCATAAGTAAACTTTAAGATAAAATCTTTTTTCTCGCTTAACATCGCCAAACAGCATAATAAGAACGATATAATCACCAAACCATAGTAGGTATTTGTACATTCCTTGAATATCTACAAATCCATTTTCCATAATAGGCAAAAGATTACTTATGTCGGCTTTGAGCGAACCTATAAAGAATGAGGCCAAAAGACAAAACGCTATTATAAAGAAAGAAGCCTCTATCATTCTGGCAATAACATTCAATTTCCTACTACACACAAAAGCTATGACAAAAAGCATCGGTATTGTATATGTAAGCCAATTAAGTTCTTGGTATAATGTGTCTAGCAAAAACACATATAAACTCTGAAATATCGAAAAGCCTTTTATTATGAACAGAAAAAAGAACAATATGAGAATGATTCTTGATATAATTTTGCCGAATAGTTTGTCAAGTATCTGCAAAAAGTTCATATCCGGAACTTTGTTCTGAATATACAAATATATTGATAGCATTCCCACATCGAGAGCTAGTGTCAAAAATATTGCAATAAAACCGTTTGAACCACATTCGCTTGCAATTATTGTTGGCAAAAACAAAAACTTCAACGCAACAGTAGCTAACACCAAAAAATAATAGAATTGTCTTGTACTTACTTGTTTCATCTATTTCAACCTCTTTTTGTTATTAGTTGAAAAGCTCTTTGGCCTATTTTTCATATCTATTACTGGACGTTTGAACACAAAATCTTTATTGTCGCCTTTGACATACGGTGCAAATGGTGCAAAATATGGTGCGCCATATATGTCCATGTCGAGCAAGTATATGCCAATTACAACCACTCCGAACATAATGCCAAGGTATCCAAGGAATCCTCCCAATAACACCATTATAAATCTTATCATAAATAATTGTGGGCTCAAGTCTGGTGTAGTATATACAGTGATAGAACTGAGTGCCACTATCATAACCCCCGGAGGGCTGATAAGCCCAGCTTGCACGGCAGTATCTCCAAGAATAAGTGCGCCAACTATAGACAGTGCCATACCAATATACTTAGGCATACGTATACTCGCCTCGTACAATATCTCAAATAGTATCAAGATAAACAATACTTCTGCAAAAGGATTAAGTGGTAAGTTCTGCGTCGTATTGATGATAGATATCAAGAACTTCAAAGGAAATATCTTGTAATGGTACAACTCCATTGCAACATAAAATCCCGGTATAAGTATAGAGATGACAATACCTACAAGGCGAAGCATTCGAAGGAATGTCGCCCTATGATAAGAGAAATAATAATCATTGCTACTCTGCAAGTCTTCTAGTAGTATATATGGCAATGTTATGACGGCGGGAGAACCATCTACGAATATTGCTACCCTGCCTTCTAGCACTTTGGCTGTGATAATGTCGGGTTTTTCTGCAATACCAACTTGCTTAAACATCGAATATGGTCTTTCTGCAATAAACTCCGTTATATAATTGGTATCAACAACCCCATCAATATCAATTTGTGACAACTTCTTCATTATTTTTGATACAACGCTTTTATCTGCAACATCACTCAAGTATAATACACGTACTGCAGTCTTTGTTCTCCGGCCCACCGTCACATCTTCTATCTTGAGGCTCTCTGTCGGAAGTCGCTTACGCATAAGTGCAATGTTGGTCTTGATATCTTCTGTGAAGCCATCTCTTGGTCCATGCATTACAGCAGAAGTCGGAGGTTCACTTATTGGGCGCTTGATATCTTTGGTCGCTTTGAGTGCAAAAGGCTCACAAATACTTGTGATTAATACTGCATACCCTTGCAACACCTTGTCTACAATATCTTGAGAGGTCTTAAGTTCTTCGAGAATACATATCGCATTGAGTGTGTTATACACATCTTCGCCTGTTGGATTTTGATTCTCTTTAGACAATACGTTGATTTGAGCAATAATACTCTCATTTATCGTTTTTTCTTCAGTCAGAGTATCCACAAAGACTAGGTACCCCACTTGGGTACCAATTTGTACTTCTCGAGTTATAACATCACTGTTATTCTGAAGCCTTGCACATATTGACTCGATTTTTATCTTTAATTCTTCCATACTTTTAGTATGAATATAACTGCGCCCAATTATTACTGACATATGACATTTTGTGATAAAAAAACAAAAAAACTTTGGACAATTATCCAAAGTCTTATAGGTCATCATGTATTTATTCTTTGTCTAACACCGTCACGATGTTTTCATCGTGAATGTATACGATCTTAAGTTTAGTCAAAGTCAGACACCTATTACTAATAAAGGTTATTGAATTGCCATTGATTTGAGCATCATTTGCTGTAAGTTCTTCCCACTCTCCATCGTATCCATACAACTTGATGAGGTTATTATCATACGACTTATTCCCTCCATAATTGATTGCATACTCGAATACTCCAAACCCACTGCCCAATGCAACCAAAGATAAACTTGAAGGCTTAACGACTGTCTTGAGACGATAAGTAGATTTAACAGCCCCTATTGATACGGTTATTGTAATATTTGAGGTTGTACCTACACGAAGTTTGGTCCCAATTATTGTTCCAGTATTTGCTTCGATACTATACTCTCTATTTGTGCAGTAAGTAGGTACAATCGTTGGCGTGCCTAGTTCTATATCAATAGTCGAGCCATAGGCTATATAGTAAATCGTATCATTAACAATATCCAGCGTAATGCTAGAACAAGGAATCTCTTCAACAAGGATTGTAACCCTCTTTGTATATCCACCTCCATCATTGGCAGATATGGTAACGACATACTCGCCTTCGCTCTTCGCAGTTATCGTATTGCCAGATATCTCAATGCCATCATTATCACAAGATAATGCAAAGCTAACATTATTATTCTCGCTTGCTTTTGTACAATCAAGAGTCATACTATCATTGTAGCCGTCGACTCTAGCATTTGCTTTGTCTTGGCTAGGAAGATACAAATGATATCTGTTATCTTGTGCCTTAGGTATAGAACTCTCTACCAGCACATCACTTGCATATGTATATATATTGATTGAAGTAGAAAAAGCCGATTGTATTATCTTTGTGTCAGAAGTTTGCTTATACTTACAATCTATTGGAACATTGCCCAATCCGTTGTAATAGAATGGTACATACATTATATCTCCGACTTTATCAACAGGCACATCTAGATTAACGCCCGTGATTGTCCAATCTGCAAAGTTGCCAATACTATCTTCTATCACAATATATCCTCTAATCGTATCTTGTGGATATCTTTTGTAGAAAGTACTGGTAGGAGTCCTTGTATTATCGCTTATAGTAGGAGCAACTACATTGTTCTTATCTGCAACATTAATTATAAGATGCTTTTTCAAGACTTCTATGTTGTTACGAGTAATAGTTGCAAGTATTGTACTTCTACCTTTGCTAATAGGAGTAATAAGTCCTGTTTCTTCGTTATATTCAATACTATCTCCACTGATATTTATTGTTGGAGTCAGCCCTGTAACATCTATTTCGATAGTTGTCGGATATCCTACTATCATACTTAAACTAGACACTTCTCTATTGTCGCAAAAGAACTTGACACTGCCTTGATATGAAGATACTGATACTCTGAACGAAGCATTGTCTTTGTAGTTGCCGTTATCTATCTTAACGGCAATGATATGATCGCCTAGCTTATCTGCTATAATCTTGTTGTCGGTGATTGTAAGAGTCTTACACGAATACTCTGTTATTGTACCCTCACTTATCTTGTTGGTAGTCAAATCATACTCTTCTCCAAGTTCAAGTTCTATCACACTATCATCAAAAGTATACACAATGTCTGAACTATTACCAAATTCACAGCCATAGACAAAACTCCCAACAACAAATAAGAGTGGTAACAAAATAATATATATAAATATATTTTTTGATAATTTCATACAGTCATTGTACAAAAATCTCCTATTTTTGTCGAATAAAAAAAGTATGTTACTCCACATACTTCTAATGTTTTTTTAATTAATGTATTTTTTGTCTATCTATGACTGCAACAACTGACTTTCTAAGTACCTTGCAACTCCATCGTTGTCATTATCATATTGAGTCCTTTCGCTTATCTTGTCCAAAACAGGTCTAGTTGCATTCGACATAGCAACGCCAACTCCTGAGTTATCAAAAGTCATAAGGTCAGAAACATCATCTCCAAAAGACATCAACTCTGACTTCGGTTTGCCTTCGTATTCTAGTATCTTTTCTAGTCCATACCATTTGTTTGAGTTCTTTGGTATAAAGCTACAAAAGTATCCTTCTCTTCCAAAGGTAATATCAAAATCGTATTTGTCTGCGATCTCTTTGGCTTGCTCATGATGAGCTTTGTCGATCTCAAAAATGATTTTATATGCCTTTTTGTTAAGCAATTCCTTCTTGGAAATAATGGTCGCATTGAATAACTTTTTCGTTATCTGATCGTTAGAAAAACCTCCGTCCTTAGCCTCAATACCAGACCAACCTTTGAATATTTGACTAAAATCTTTGACAATACTTCTAAGGCTACGAATATCAACATTACGTGAATATATCTCGTGTCCATCTCTGTCTACTATCAAGTTACCATAAAAACAGTTGATATAGTCGGCACCGATTGCTTCTGCAGAAGCTTTCGACCTTATAAGACTTCTTGCTGAGTTGATAACTATCTTGTGCCCTTTTTCCTTGCATTTTTTAAATACTGCAATAGTATCATCACTAATATTGCCGTTGCTATCCAATAATGTATAATCCAAATCTACCGCTATTAGCATTTGTTTCCTTCCTTTATTCAATTCTAGTATACATTACTACAACTATAAGTACAAACAATAATTACAAAAATCACTCAATTTAATGCTAATTGTTTGAAGTTTTTGTTAACCAAGTGTTATACTATTTGTATAGGAGAAAAGACTTATGAATAAATGTTTTTGTAGAATATATCAAGGCGTTATGAGAGTGGCAATGTACTTCTTGCCTTGGCGCAAACCTACGCTTATTATTGGCAAAGATGCCGTTACACGTATCCCCAATATTTTTTTGACCAAAAATATTCAATCTGTTATTGTTATTACCGACAAAGGCATTACCAATATGGGCTTGCACAAATCACTAATTACTGCCATACAAAATAGCAAATTGTCATATGTATTGTACGATGATACGGTACCCAACCCTACTATCGACAATATTGAACAAGCCTACAAATTATACTTAGACAATCATTGCCAAGGCATAATAACTATCGGTGGCGGATCTGCCATAGATTGTGCCAAAGGTGTTGGTGCAAGAGTAGCCAATCCTAACAAATCCATTACAAAGATGAGGGGTCTACTCAAAGTAAGACACCATATGCCAACATTTGTTGCTATACCTACAACAGCCGGTACTGGTAGTGAGACTACACTAGCCGCCGTCATAACAGATAGCATTACTCACGAGAAGTATGCGCTCAACGATCCACACCTTATACCACACTTTGCAGTCCTAGACCCAACGCTTACTTCGTCTTTGCCAGCAAGTCTTACGGCTTCGACCGGAATGGATGCTCTAACCCATGCAGTCGAGGCTTATATCGGACACGAGAACACTCGCAGTACTAAGAAGTCTGCAATCGAAGCAACCCAACTCATCTTCAAGTATCTTCCTATTGCCTACTCTGATGGGGCCAATATCGAAGCAAGAGAGAATATGCAACGAGCCGCTTACCTTGCAGGTCTTGCATTCACTAGGGCATATGTCGGCAATGTACACGCAATAGCACATACTTTAGGTGGACAATATGGCACACCACACGGACTTGCCAATGCAACAATCTTACCAATAGTACTCGATTACTATGGCAAAAGTATATATAAAAGCATAGGTAGACTTTGTGACAAAATAGGATTGTTCCAAGACAAAACTACTGACAAAGAAAAGACCGAGATGTTCATAGCAAGAATCAAAGATATGAACAAAAGCTTTGGTTTTGGGACAACAATCGCAGGACTCAAAGAGGAGGATATCCCAACACTTATCGCTAGAGCAAATCGTGAAGCGAACCCTCTCTATCCTGTACCAAAGATATTTGCCTATCAAGATTTTGAAGCGATATACAAACAATTGATGAAGTAACACTACTAGCAAGATCCCTTGCTAGTTTTTTTATGTCGCAAATATTCCCACTTGCTCCAATTATCTTGACTTGTACAACACAATGTTAGTAAAATACTGTTAGGAGAAAAAACATATGGACATAGCAATTCATACACAGGGTCTATCCAAGTCATACAAAGACAATGTCGCAGTCGCTCCTCTTGATCTAGACATCTATCAGGGAGAGATTTTCGCTCTATTAGGACCCAACGGTGCTGGCAAGACTACAACTATCAAGATGCTATCTTGTCTTATCAAACCAACTAGTGGAGACGCTAGCATATACGGTAAGAGTATCTTATCACAAGAATTTGAGGTCAAGAAGCTTATTGCAGTATCTCCACAAGAGACAGCAGTTGCTCGCAACTTGACTGCACTTGAGAATCTTCAGATGGTAGCAAGCATTTGTGGCAAGTCCAAAGAAGAAGCAAGGGCTCTAGCCGACAAGTTCGGACTCCTTCGTCAGCCAAAACTCAAAGCCAAGAACTTATCTGGTGGCAATCAACGTAGATTGTCTATCGCTATGGCTATCATCACGGGACCCAAAGTAATCTTCCTCGATGAGCCAACACTTGGTCTAGATATCGAGGCACGAAGGGACCTTTGGGATATAATCAGAGAACTCAAGAAGACTTGCACTATCATACTTACAACACACTATCTCGAAGAAGCAGATGCTTTGAGTGATAGGATCGGCATAATCAAAGATGGCAAACTTGTCGAACTTAGCACAAGCAAAGAGTTGAAGACAAAATATGCCAAGGGCAAGAAAAAAGCCTCTCTCGAAGATATCTATATGCAGATAATAAGAGGAGGGCAAGATAATGCGAAGATGTAATGGACTTATCAAACGTAACACACTAGAGATACTTCGTGATCCACTATCCACATCTCTAGGCATAGCTTTCCCAATAGTACTGCTACTTATGTTCTGTCTTATCAACAAATCTACTTCGTTGCCAATCCCGGTATTCGAAGTATCACACTTGGTGCCAGGCATTATTATACTTAGCTTTGCATTTCTTATGATGTTCTGTGGTATGCTTATCGCCAATGATAGAGAGAACTCTCTATTCAATAGGCTTCAGACATTGCCACTCAAACCTTTTGATTTTATCATCGGATATGCACTTCCTTTCCTTCCAATAGCACTTATGCAGATTGTTGCAACATATCTTGTTGGTTTCTGCTTAGGATTACCATTCACTTGGGGCATACTTATATCTATACCATTGCTTATACCTACTGCATTGCTATTCATATCTATTGGACTTATCTTGGGTGCTACTTGCAAAGTTGGTCCAATCTCAGGCATCGGCACAATACTTATCAATATCTGCACCCTTATATCTGGTGCGTGGTTTGACTTGTCTCTTGTTAGTGGCAACTTCCTTGGCAAAGTAGCATATGCACTTCCTTTTGCTCACTCAGTAGATGCTACAAGGGAATTGATTCAAGGCAAAGCATTCAATTACAATCACTTATATTTTATCATAGGATATGCAGTTGTTTTCGTTGTAGCGAGTGCAATAGTATTCTACTTCCGTATCAAAGGCAAAGCCCTTCACAAGTCTAAATCAAAAGTTCAAGACAATTAGAAATGAGAATAAAAAAGATACCCGACAATAAGAGTATCTTTTTTTTATTCCGTTTGTTCCTGAGTCTCAAGTTTATCTTCTCTTTCTTCGGAAGGCTCGGATTCCTTTTGTTCAATATCGGTTATCTTGACTTTGCGAGTATGTCGAATAGGTTTCCATTGAGGATTCTTGAACATTGCATATATCGCAATAGGAAGATATGAAATGATGAATATTGGGAAGAAGAATAAGTATACAACTTTCTTCCAGCCCTTGGCTCGAATCTTCTTCCACTCTGTTATAAGTGTAATAACACCAACAACCATAAGTAGCGCATAGAAGTATAACATAACAAGTAGTCCATCTATCAGCGATGCCACCAAGAACTTTGTATCCCAAGCGATAAGCCCATATATGTCAAAGCCAAGGTACATAATCATAGTGATATATCCTACAATGAGTGCTGGTGCTATCGTTGCGAAGATATCAAAACAACTGAATGATCTCTTAGCAAAGGTATTCTTGATAAGTCCACGACCATGCTTGCCAAATACTTGATAAAAACCTCTTACCCATCTTGCTCGTTGAACAAATGATTGCCTAAATGTAATAGGTTGCTCATCATATAATACCGCTTCGCTTGCGTAACCAATCTTTTTGCCATCTTGAACAACTTTGGAAGTGAACTCCAAGTCCTCTGTGAGAGTGTTGAATGGCCAGCCATTGTATGCTTTGAGCAATCCATCTGATACCATATAACCCGTGCCACTTATTGCACAACATTTGCCTAGTGTCATACGTGCGCCATTGAGGTATCTTGACTCTCTAAGGAACCATAGCCCGTATCCAGCACTTACCCAACTATCATCGTAGTTCTTAGAATTACGATAAGAAGTAGCAACTTCATAACCCATGTCATAGATCTTATTCATCTCGTTAATAAAGTTCTTGTTAACAACATTGTCGGCATCAAAGATTATGTAGGTCTCGCAGATTATTTTGTCTTCCCATATCTTATGTATGAGATAATCTAGTGCGTAACCTTTGCCTATTTTTTCATTATTAAATCTTTCGTACACAATAGCGCCATTGTCTCGTGCAACTTGAGCGGTATTGTCAGTACAGTTGTCTGCCATAACAAATATGTCGAACTTGTCACTTGGATAATCTTGAGCACGGAGACTCTCGATGAGATTGGCAATCTGATTCTCTTCGTTCCTAGCACATACAAGCAATCCAAACTTATGATTAGACTTGGCTTGACAAAGAGGCTTGTTCTTAATGCACAATCCTACTATCATATATATGATCTGATACGCATAGAACAAAAAAAATAATATAGCAAGGCAACAAGATATTATACGCGTTATCTGCAATAACCCCATACTTTCTCCTAATATTAGTATTCTACCATTATTATCTACATAAACCAACAAATATTCGATATATTCCTACAATATTTTTGTATCAAAATACTATTTTAAGCATATTAGAACTGCTATCAACCAAGTTGCCATAACAATTCTCTCGTGCTATAATTGTACTATCTTCAAAATATAAAAGGAGTCTATTATGTCCAATCCAGATATCAATATCCAAGTAGGCGACACGAGATTTAACTTCCGAGTAGCAGGTATCATAACTACTGGCAACAAAGTACTACTTCACAAACCTAACATTTGCGATTTTTGGAATATGCCAGGAGGTAGAGTTAAGTCCGGCGAGAACACTCTTGAAGCATTCAACAGAGAATGTGTGGAAGAGATGGGGGTAACCTTCGACAATGCAACATTGATGCATGTTGCAGAGAACTTCTTCACTTGGCAAGGCAAGAAATCTCACGAACTACTCTTTGTATACAAGGTAGACATTCCATCTTCGCACAAACTTGCTAAACAACAAGACTTCCCTTCATGTGAATCTGATGAAGTTATATACAAGTGGTTTGACAAAGCTGAAGTTATCAACGAAAGATGTCTTCCTGAGATAATATACAAACTTGTAGAAAGAACGGATAATGAAATACAACATACATTCGGCCACTAAAATAAAACAGCCTTCATCTTTAAGGCTGTTTTTTTATTCGATATTGTCGGGAACTTGCACTGCTTTTTGTTCTTTTATACCCTCTAACCACTTCTTTTTACAGAAAATCACCAGACAAATAATTATTTTGATAATAGATTCTATTGATAATAGAAAGTATATTAAGAAAATGTTACTTGGTATTTTTGTAGCAAATATATACAATAAGACAAAATACAGTGTACTTATTATTTCTTGTATTAGCAAATATGTAGAGAGTCTTCCACTTTGTTGCAGAGTGTAACTATTGATTGTCCAAGATACAAATCTAAATAATGACATAACAATATACAATGTCATAGATAAGAGTGCCGAGCTTCTGAGTTCAACATTCATTCCCATACGAATAGGAATGAATAATGCAAAGATAATCATTGCATACATAATCCATATGACAACACTTGCCCACAATGCGTACTTTCCATGCATATAGGCTTCATCTTTTTTGCCTTCGCCTATCGCTATGCATATTTTTATGCTGGTCACATTAACGAATGCAAACAAAAACCCTTGGCTTATGTCCAGGACATTTTCATAATAAGAATATGAGTTGAATATGACAACATTGTTCTTAAGCACAAACAATGAAAGCATCATATACCCTATCTCCCATACAATCTCACTTGCAGATATGGCTAGTAATTTGCCGAACTCACTTTTGGTCAAAAAGATTCGTTGTAACTTTGCAATATTGACAGGTAACGTCTTGTTTTTTGCAAGCCAATATGCACTACACACGACACAAACAATACTAGAAAACAGGTATACTGTACCTATTAGCCATAGCATAAGCCCATTTGAAAGCATTAATATCACAAATCCAAGTATAATTAGCACACTTTGTATCGCACAAGATATCAACTGTAATAGGTAGGATTTGAGTTTTTTGAATATATTGACGATATAATTAAATATTGCAACAAAAACCATGTATGCAAGCATTATATAATAGAAAGTATAAGATAATGGACCCGATAGCCCCAACAATCTATAAAGAACAAAGTCTTTGAATATTATCATAAAAGCAACAAGTACAACCGAAAATATTATCGTAAAATATAGTCCAATCTTTACATAACTTGAGGCTTTGTTTTTATCGTGAATATTCTGGTTAATATATACGCCAAAAGCTTCTGACATACCAAAAGCAATCATATCACCAAAGAATATCAAAGATATTATTGCATTATAATAAGTAAGATTGTCAAGATTCATAGTGTTGGCAATAACCGAACTAACTATATAGTATAGCGATACAAAAATATACTTGACAAGAAGCCACTTCGACTCTTTGAAAGTGTTAAAAAAATATTTCCAAAAATCTTTTGTTAGAACTGTACTCATATACAGTATACTATCACAACACAATATTTTTCGGCTAGCAAAAATAATACTATTATTGAATATTCACACTATAATAATCTTGCCAATTGCTTGTAATTATGATAATATGAAGGTGTATCAAGGTTGTAGGATTCTGTTCCTATGACGGGACTTATCTAACTATATAGGAGGATATTATGACAAAAATAATTGAAAAAATTAATGGGGGGGGGGAGAGAGAAGTACCTTCTAGATAAAAAACTCACTAAGGGAATACTAACTAAGGCACAATTAGAAGACATAAAGGCTGTTGGAACGTGTATGTTCGTTACTGCTAGCCAAGATGGACAGCCCCATTGCACAATAGTTGAGCCTAGTCAATACCACAACAATGAGATCATTATTCCTATTGTTCAAATGATTGTGTCAGTAGACAATATCAAACAGAATAGCAAAGTCTTCATTCATATTACCAAAGTCAACAAAGACAACTATGGCGACAGTATTCAGTACAAATTATCTGCTCTTGCATCTATAGAGACTAGGGGCAAACTGTACGAAGAAGTCAAGCATTATGAAGA
The DNA here is from genome assembly GCA_964368755.1 of uncultured Lachnospiraceae bacterium. Lineage (GTDB taxonomy): Bacteria > Bacillota > Clostridia > Christensenellales > UBA1242 > CALVZT01. The sequence continues at coordinate 5,043 of CAYJCR010000009.1, read as the reverse complement.
GACAGAACGCTTACCTGCTGGATGGACTGTCAAAGGCATCGTAAGAGCAAAACTCGTAAATGTTGAAGAGGTTATTGGTTAATACTATTATTCCCTTTGTTTTTTTCGAAGGGAATATTTTATGCCAGTATGTATCAATTTTAAGATTTGCGATAACGCAAGAGAATGTGGCGGAATAGAGGTCTGCCCAACAAAAGCTATGTTCTTTGATGAGAAGAACAATCAGATTGCTATTGATAGCAAGAAGTGTATCAATTGTGGTGCATGTGCCAATGCATGCCCAGTTGGAGCGATACGTTTTGCTTCAACTGACAAAGAGTTCAAAGCCATTCAGAAGGAGATCGAGGATGACCCAAGACGTATAAGCGACTTGTTCGTCGAACGTTATGGCGCCGCTCCAATACAAGACGAGTTCTTGGCTGAAGCAAAAGATTTTGACAAGCTTATGCGAGGAGCAACTATCCCTGTCGTAGCTGAAGTCAACTGCGAAGAGACTATCAATTGCCTTCTCAAAAGCACTCCTATCAAAGACATTCTCAATGCCTATGCTCCTAAGGCAACTTGCTACAAGTTCATTATAACCGAAGAAGAGTTGCACGCATTGGGACTCAACACTTCTCCTTGCTTACTATTCTACAACAAAGGCAAGAAGGTTGGTCAGATTGATGGATATTTTGTTAATGCTGATAGAGCTGAGTATTTCGACAGAATAAAAACTATGATAAAATAACTAGCCCTACACCTCCGCTTTTTTGGAGGTGTTTTTTTATTCAATAAAGTTTTTATTGCTTATTTTGTGAATATATGTTATAGTTGTGATATCAAAGAACAAATTATTTCATGAATTGTATTTATCAGGGCATAATTTTATATCGTCCTGATTGTTTTTTTGTAAAGGAGAAAAATGAATTTTAACGAACTTAATTTGCCTGACTATGTTATGCAGGCACTCTCAGATATGGGTTTTGCCAACCCTACTGAGATACAATACAAAGCTATACCTAAGATTATCGAAGGTAAGGATATTATTGGCAAATCTCAAACAGGCTCTGGCAAGACTTTTGCCTATGGTATACCTGCTATTATGTCAATAGACACCGATATCAAGTATCCACAAGTATTAGTTGTTTGCCCAACAAGAGAGCTTGCGAGTCAGGTCTGTGATGAGCTTCGCAAGATTACTGTTCTACGCCCAGGATGTAGGATTGTTCCTATCTTCGGCGGAAGCAATATGGATAGACAAATCGATGCTCTCAAAAAAGGTGCACGTATTGTAGTCGGCACACCAGGTAGACTTATGGACCACTTACGTCGTCGCACACTCAAACTCCACGAACTCAAGATGGTTGTCTTGGATGAGGCAGATGAGATGCTAGATATGGGATTCAGAGAAGACATCGAGACAATACTCAAGACTACAAATAACACTCATCAGACTGTTATGTTCAGTGCAACAATGCCCAAAGAGATCATGGCGCTTACCAAGTTGTACATGGTATCTCCTGAGCTTGTTGAGATAACTGAGCCACAATCTCAATTGGTTATACATCAATATTTCGTCAATGTTGGACTTAAGGACAAAGCCCTTGCTTTGAGAGAACTTATACGCACCATTGCACCTCATATTAGTATCGTATTCTGCAATACCAAGAAGATGGTTGAGAACCTTACTGAAGAACTCAATCGTGAGCATATCAATGCTCTTGGACTTCATGGAGATATGCGACAAAACGAACGTCGCAAAGTTATGCAAGAAGTCAAGAGAGTTGCCAACCTAGAAGTCAAGAATAGTAGTGTCGTACTTGTGGCTACTGATGTAGCAGCAAGAGGTATAGATATCAATGGGGTTGATGCAGTATTTAACTATGACCTACCTAACGATCATGACTACTATACTCATCGTATAGGCAGAACAGGTAGGGCTGGAAAGGTTGGATATTCTTACTCTATTATCAATACAAAACCTCAACTAGTTGCTATCAAAGACCTAATACGTAGCAGTGGCAAAGACATCGAGGAATACGCTGTTTCTTGTTCAAAGTCGGTTGGTAAAATTGAGTCAAAAGATAGACAAGACTTCGCTCAAGCTTCAAGATCTAACGATAGGAGACAACCGTGTGCAGATAGTCATCGTGGCAATGCTAAAGATAGACGTCCTCAAGACACAATTGATTATAAATCAAAAAGTCCAACTCGCACAAGCAGACCTTCTCAGGCAGACAAAAAGCCAATGATGAGCATACGACCAGATAGGGTTGCCAAGCAATCAAGATCAAATGAGAGCATTACAAAACAACGCCATCAAGATACCAATAACAAACTTATGACCAAAAAGGTTCGCTCTACTCCACCATTCCAAGAATGGGATATTGCAGATGATGAAGAATATAGACAAGCATATGGCAATAGAGGTTCTAGATACGGACGCAACCAGCATTCACGCAATGAAGGTAATGCAACTAGACAAAACAAGCCTTCATCAGACACTCGCGCATCGCACAACAATCGCGATGCAAAGAACAATAGGAATAATTATAGTCCTAAGTCAAGACATGATGACCAAGGTTCTCCTAACAGAAATGATAAGCGTTCCAATCCAAGTAGGCGCAGCGCTATGAACATTTCTGATAAGGCGAAGATATATGACAAACGATCACGCAATACTTCCAGAGAAAATGTTGCAAGAGATGACCAACCCAAAGCAAAGGCATATAACAAATCCCAACAGAATGTTCAAAAACACGAAAAGTCTAATAGGTCAAATAATCGTACGACACGATTAAATCAACCAAGAACTTCATCTGACAGAACAAATGTAGACAAGAAGTTTGCAAGCAAAAGGTCAGCCCCTAGTGACCAAAAACCAAAACGTAACTTTTGGGGCAAACGCAAGTAATATATTACCAAGCATTAACATTACACTTTACAACAAAAAACTTCTATGAAAATATTATCATAGAAGTTTTTTATTGCTTCAATCCTTGATATCCACATCCTACATGTTTTTGTAATGGACGTTGTTAATCACATCTAATAATCTTGTCTTTTAATGATGTTATACCTTCTGCAAAAATCGATTCATAAAAATCTTTTAATTTTTCGGCAACTTGATCTTTTGTTATAACCAAAGTATTTTTTGCATTATTTGCCACTATTTCCATATTGCTTTTATCTCTAAATATTTCAATTATTTTTTTCGCATAATCCTCTTCGTTTTCTTTCGCTACCCAACCGTTGTAGTTGTCTTCTATTATAGAAGCTGGGCCACTTCCTTCCGTAACAATCGAAGGCGTTCCTTGTATCGCTGCTTCTGTTTTGACTATCCCATCGGTATCGTATGTAGAAGGAAATACAAACAGATCTGCACTTGCAAATATATTTGCGAGCTCCGCTCTATCTGCTATTCTCCCCAAAAACATTACTTTGTCAGTAAGCTTATACTTAGAGACCATTGCGTGTAATGGCTTATCCATAGCACCAGAGCCAACAATCAAAAGTCTAAAATCAAACTTATTGTCATTGAGCTTTGATGCGATTTTTATTAACAAACGCAAGTTCTTAGTTTTTGCTAATCTTCCAACACTAAGCATAATAGGCAAGTTAGGCAAATTATACTTTTGTTTTATTCTATCAATACTTTCTTTGTTTGATATTGTTGTTGGAAGATTTGTTCCGTTAGGAATGATATGGACAGCATTTTTTAGTCCATAACTTTTTAATGTTTTAATACAAAAATCGTTCATAGTACAAACAATATCTACATTGTTGAATACTCTCATTATTTTTGATAGTAATATTTTAGTTAATATTCGGCTACGTGTTGCCATCTTAAAATCTTGTTTGTATAGACTGTGGAAAGTTGCAACAGAAGGAATGCCTCTTTTTTTTGCATATATAGATCCGAATCTTCCCATAGCAAAAGGGCTGTGAATATGTATCAAATCAATGTTTGCAGAATCCAACAATGAACAAAACACTTTATCATTTTGTGGATGGAATGAGTACGAATATTCCAATGCTTTGAGATATCTGCTCATTGCTCCTATAACTAAGTAGTCTGGGCTTTGCGTAGTCTGTCCATAATGTTGTGGAACACATACTATCACATTGTAATATTTACTCATAGCTTTGGCATAATCATTCATTACTGTAATAACCCCGTCTATAGCAGGATAATATACGTCACAGAAATAAACAATTGTTTTCTTTCCATTGCTATTAAACTCTTTTATTGTTTCAACAATTTTATTATAATACTCTTTTTCGGATTGAATATCTGTCATAACTACTCTCCACATACATGATAACTTATTACAAAATCTTTTACAAATAAAACAAACAATTATTTTTTTATTTATGCAAAAGTATCCAACAAAAAATGCCATTTGTTATTTCGATGCCAAGTTAAGCAATTTTGTTGCAAAAAATATGATATTTGATTATACTTTGGCTATACAGAGGAGAAAAAACATGGATAAGTTATCAAAAAGCAAGTTAGTCAAGACCATTCTCAATGACGTTAATGAGGATATGAGCAATGAAGAAATCTTGGACTTGATTGTAGAAAAAAATATTGCAAAAAATACTGACAAAAAACCATTAACTTTTGGACAAAAAGCTTCTGATGCTATTGCAAGATTTGCAGGAAGTTGGGGTTTTATATTGACATTCTGCGCCATACTTGTAGCTTGGATAGTTGTTAATATTATCCTTGTATCAAAGGCCTTCGATCCATATCCATTTATTTTGCTCAATCTTGCTTTGTCATGTGTCGCAGCTTTGCAAGCACCAATTATCATGATGAGTCAGAATCGTCAAGAACAAAAAGATAGACAACGTGCTGAGAATGACTATCAAGTCAATCTCAAGACAGAGATTATAATCAAAGATTTACATGAAAAAATTGATAAACTTATCAAAAATCAAGAAAAAATATTATCAAAAATTGATCCTACTGACAACAAAACTGATAAGCAAAAATAACTTGATGCATGCAAAAAAGAGTATTTTTTGTATTGCAAAAATATCTGCTTTGTTAAGTGT
>CAYJCR010000008.1:0-42304 GCA_964368755.1 uncultured Lachnospiraceae bacterium | reverse complement strand
ATTATATGTGTTAAGTATATCATAATAATAATAAAAAATAAATAGTTTTTCTAAAAAAATAATTCTGTACTAATTATCAGTCTCTCTTTTGTAAAAAAACAAATACTGTTGAGCTATTCCTGACAAGTCACCAAAGTAATCCGAAAAGTACTCTGCGATGCTCTTTCGAGTCATTTTTTTGCCACCAAATACTTCATAGTAGACCTTTTCTACCCACGTATCAACAGGAAAAGCTGTTGCCCTACCCAATCCAAACAAAAGTACACAATCTGCTACCTTTGGTCCAATACCGGGCAAAGAAATGAGTTTTGTCCTAGCTTCTTGTGTGCTAATGCTCTTTATAGATTCCAACATATCAACAGATACAATCTGTGCAAACTTGTACAAATATCGACTTCTATACCCTGCCCCCAATGACTCAAACTGAGCTTCCGTTCCTTTGCAAAACTGCTCGATTGTTGGGAAAGCATATCCATCTACATTCTTTGTACCAAGACATACACAAAGCCTCTCAATGATGCTTTGAATACGCTTGATGTTATTATTGGCAGAGATTATGAAGCTAACTATGACTTCAAATAAATCTTGATGAAGTATCCTTATGCCTCTACCAAACTCAAGTATCGACTTTGATAGATTGTAGTGGTGCAAAGCATTGTGAATAGAGTTGTAATCTTCTTTGAGTGCAAAATAATTATAGAAATAATCAATATCGTCAGAATATATCTTTGTGCAAGTTCCCTCAACTATTATTCTTGCAAACTTATCCTTGGACCAAAGCTTGTACATATGATCTTGATAGATAAATCTAAACACTTGACCACACGTTAGAGTCTTGTTGATATCAAATATTTCATCACTTGATATTGTAATGCATTTGCTTTCTTTTTTTATCATACAGGCATTATATCATAGTTAAATCATTAACACAACTCTATATTATTTTTAGCATAAAAAATAGGTCATTTTGTGACCTATTATATTAGTTGTTGTCTTGAACTTCTGCTGTATAATAACTTGGTTGAGCCTCAACATATTCTGGAGTCATATCAGGATTATATTCGTATATCTTGCTAACAAAATGCTCCTTACTACATTTCTCCATCTGCTTCTCATTATAATACTTGAAGTTAGAATCCACATATCTTATATACAATGTCTTATCGAACAAATCTTCAACATTATTAAACTCGCCTACATATGCTCTAGCAATATGAAAATAATCATCATTGTTAAACATTGGATATGAAAACTCAAGTTCATCTTCCAATATTCTTGATACAACACTTACTTTTGTATTCACACTAAACTTATCAGCTAAGGACTTAAATATCTTGATTCTGCTCATAGATTCAAATAGTTCTAATCTTTTTGAATTGTCAAGAAATTGTTCATATCTTTGTCTTACACGCGTAGAAATATTGTCCTTGTAGTTACACTCGTAACTCTTCATCAATTTGTCATACGCATCTTCTATCTGATAGGGTACCACCCTATCTTGAGTCAGGTTAACTTCAGATTCCAACCGACTCGGGTCTCCGTTATTCATTTTTTCCTCCATTATTCGCTTATTGCGATTATGGCTATATTATACACCAAATTATTATTTTGTCAATACTATATACCATTATTGCTTAATTATTATTGTATAAATATAATATTATTTGCATAAATATTCATATTGTAGCATAAAAAAAACAAGGCTCAAAAACCTTGTGTTTCTATTACTTGCTTGCAACTGCATATACACTTGCGAACTTCTTGCCCTTTGCTCCTGTCTCGAACTTAACATTGCCATCGATAAGTGCAAACAAAGTATGATCTTTGCCGATGCCAACATTCTGTCCAGGATAGAACTTAGTGCCTCTCTGTCTAACAAGGATATTGCCTGCTAATACAAACTGCCCATCACTTCTTTTGACACCCAATCTTTTTGCTTGGCTATCTCTTCCGTTCTTGGTGCTACCGCCACCTTTCTTGTGTGCGAAAAGTTGTATATTAATAAACATTTTCTACTACCTCCAATTCGATAAAATCTGAGTAACCTTCATACAAGTCTTGTACCCCACAGAGCATTGTCTTAAGGATAATGTCTGTATCGTGAAGCTGTTCATGAGTCAAGCCCTTTGGCAACTCAAGGCACAACTTACCTTTGTGGTCATCTCTAGATATTTTGGCATTAACGCCAGCTACTGCAACTACTCCCAACACTGCTGTCTGGATGATGCTGGATAGTGCGCTACATACAATGTCTTCGCCTTCTACCCCATAACCGGTATGCCCATCACAGTCAATCTTGACTATACTATTCTTATTTTTGAATATCTTAATTTTCGTCATATTACTTAATACTTACTATCTTAACACGAGTAAATGGTTGACGATGACCTTGTTTCTTGCGGACATTTTTCTTAGGCTTGTACTTAAATACTACGATCTTATCAGCCTTGCCATGAGCAACTATCTCAGCAACACACTCAACATCTGTAAGTATTGGGTTGCCAGCTCTTGTCTTATCATCAGCCGAAATCAAAAGAACAGGTAAAGTAACCTTGTCACCAACTGGTCTTGAGATTTTCTCGATATCAATTGTTTGTCCTTGTTCAACTTTGTACTGTTTTCCGCCAGTCTCAATTATTGCGAACATTTGTTTTCCTCCCTTATTAGGACTTGCTAAGCTAAGGTGGACAATAATATGCCTCTTCTATTACCTTCCTTAAGCAGTTACAAACATTTTTAACACAAAACATAATCTTTGTCAATAATAATAAGCAATTTAATACAAAATATTTTTATTTAATAAAAAAAGTGCCCGATTGTTATCAAGCACCTTTTTTTGTTTTGATTTTTGGAGCTTTTATCTTGCTAAGATAAAGTTTGGCTACAACATCTGTCGGTTCTATTTCGATACATTTGCATAGCAGTTCTCTTGCCTTACTACCACCTGACTCATAGCTTCTTATTGCACTCTCGAAGTTTGACTTAGTTTTGATTAGATTGTTTTGTTTTTCTTTTTTGTACACATCAATATTCTCGAATACGCTGATGTTTTCTGCCTTAGCTTCTGACAGTTGCAATGTCCCAACATAACGATAGTTGCATTTGCTTCGTTGCATTTTGTTAAGAGTATCTTTGGTGAATAATATCTGAGTACCAAGTTTTCTATTCATCTTTTCTAAGTGTGAAGCAATATTGACTGTCTCAGATATTATTGTAGCATTTAGACGTTTTTTCTCACCTATTACCCCCATAACAACTTCTCCTGTATGAATACCAATCTTTACTTCTACACCAAGGATTCCGAGTTCATCGCTATCTGCACGGATCTTCTTCACTATCTGCGTACTTGCTTTCATCGCTACATCTGCATTGGTAAACACGGCAAGCACTCCATCTCCAAGATATTTGTCAATGAATCCTCCATTGCTACGCACTATCGGACCTATAATGCCCAAGTATCTATTGATAAAAGCAAAGTTCTCTGCCAGGCTCAATGTAAGGCTTGTTTTTGTTGAATTGCGAATATCTATAAAGACACTTGTGACTTCTTTTTGAATATTGCATCCAAGGGATAGATCAAGAATACTTTTTTTGCCTAATTGTTTCACAAATTGGTCAGGTAAATACTTAGAATACTCATTGTTGAGTTTGCCTAGCATTTCTTTGTTTTGTTTGAGATTGTCATTTATCTTCTCAAGCCCTGCCTCAATTGTCTGCATCTCCGAACTTCCACCAATCCTTATCTCTTTGTCGGTATGCCCACTTGCTAGTCCAACAACTGCACCTTGGACTTTCTTGATTGGATTGAGCAAAAGCGACAGTACAACGAATAGGATTCCTAGATATACAGCCGACACACAAGTTATAATAATAATGTTGATAGGCATACTTGTTATTCCTACACTTATACGATTGGTATAATTACCAAACCCTGCGCCCATCCCACTTGTCATATTGATCATATTGAATAATGTACATACGAATAGTACAGTTATTGGTAATATGAACATAAAGACCTTTGTCTTAATCTTTTTATCTTTGAGTATAAGCAACCAAAAAGCTATAAAAGATATAACAAAAACAATCAACATTGCAACACTCAAATAGAATCCAAAGGTATATGGAGTAGCAACATTATTACCATACCCTACCCCGTATGAAAAAGCTCCAAAGAAACTATTTGAGAATATAACGAATATTACAAGACTACCAAATACAATACTAAATAATATTATTTTTCCAATTTTATTTCTCATTGTTTACTCCCAAGACACCAAGGTATCAAAAGTATAATGTGCAAAAAATAAAAAATAATTGGAATATTTTAACATTATTTTTACAAACTACTTTTGTATAAAGGAGATTAGTATTATGGAAGAAAACAAAAACGAACAATTTTTATCACTAATATATAAGAATATTCAGACTGCACTTGGCTCTGTCAACAATATAATAGGCAAGGCTGAAGACTCCAAACTTCAAAAAGAACTTTGCGAACAACTCAACCTTTATTCTGACTTTATGGAAGAATGCAAACAACTTGCAGATGAATACAACACAACCTTGCATGGGCTCAATGTCTTTGAAAAGAGTCGTATGTGGATGAGTATCAATATGTCAACTTTTTGTAACAAAAAGCCACGTAAGCTCTCTAGCCTTATGATACTTGGCTCAACTATGGGCATAGTTGACTTGACTTGTCTATTGTCCGACTATTCGGACTGCGACAGCAAGATTGTTGCATTTGCAAAAAAAGTTAATGACCAAGAACAGAACTTTATCAACAAACTTAAACCATACTTATTGAACGATTGTAAGCCTTCTTCTCCAATTGAGGACACAAATCCCGTGACACCAAAACCCACAACCGAAGTTCCTAAGAAAAAACCTCAATCAAAAAGTCAAAGTAACAAATCTACCAAATCAAAGCAAAATGCAAAGCCAAGAAGTACAACAAAAAAACCACAAATATAATGTGGTTCTTTTTTTTATTATTCTAAGCACTCGCTTATCTCTGACATTATTACACTGAATAATCTTGGGGATATCTTCTCGATAGGCAATGCATTCTGTACTGACAATACATAATCTCCATTGTCGTTATCAATATTTGACAACTTGTATAGCCTAATCATAGACACTTGAGTTGTATTGTATTGTTCTTCATTCAATGCAACGGGGTTGATCACAATCTCAACTAATGTATCAACTTCATGTATAGGTTTGACCAACTGACTATATACAAATCTCTCATTAAGATTGTTTATACCATAACCTCTATGTTTGAGTTTGTTAACAAATACATTTGTTTTAATGCTTATTCCAAAGAACCCTTCGATAGATTTGATTCCTTGTGGATATTCGTTTTTGCTAAAAGTCTTAGTATCAAGTTGTGCAAACAACGGTTTGGTTATCTGTTCTTTGATATCTCCAAGAGACTCTCCAAGCTCGATAGGATGCACTATACCTATCTTATAGCCATCGACAGACTCTTGACCTGATATGTGGACATACTTGCCATTATATACTCTGAATACTTCTTTCAATTCTCCAGAGATATATTTGCCCCAAACAACACCTTCTGCAAGAATCTTAAGTAGATTGTGCCCAAGTATGATGCGATCAAAATTGTCTTGATAATACATCATTCCATATTCAAACTTTTGAACAAACCTTTTGGTCTGCGCAAGTATCGCTTTACGTAATAATGTCAAATAACTCTTTATGTTCAAGTCCTCAAATGCTACTTTCTCAGATACTCTTGCAGACTTGCCAGTCTTGAGATTGTAATAATTGATCTCTCCATTGCTCTCAACTTTGATACCAAGCACACGTCTTCCGAAATCAAAAACCCTCTCCCCTCTCGCATTCAATCCGAAGTCATCAACTGTCTGATCATACAACTCTTCTACATTGATAGCATTAACCTTGCCCAACTTATCAATACACTTATCCATGAAGTTGCGTTGTTTTGTAGTTAGTTTATTCGCATTGACTAACCTATACAACTTCACAAAACTGTTTCTGCCAGATTCGACAAGGCAATCAGCAAAGTAATTAAAAGCATTCTTATTCTTACTCATCTGCTCTGCAAGTACTGGGTATATACTGTCCAAAGTCTTACTACTAGCCATAACACTGATAAGTCTCATGGCCCACTTACTCTTGAATAGCTTTTCTCTTGCCTGTGATACCTCATATACAATATCTGCAATTTTGTTCTGAAGAGTCTTATCTACTACAGAGAATAGACTTTTGATCTGAGACAATTCAATATCTTCCATTGACTTAAATTGTTCAACGATATAAGTCATTGCAACACCTTCGAAACTGTGAGGAGCAATGCTATATTTTTGATAATACTTCTTAAGTCTTATACCATACATTCTCTCTTGGGCAAGTTCTGTTGTGTTATGCACCTCTTGTTCAAACTCAAGTTTGTTCGCAAATGCTTTACGTACCGCAACAGTTTTTGGCGCAATAGCAGGTTTTGGCTTCTCAACAAAGACTTTGACAGGCTGCTCGAATATCTCAAACTTTGTCTGTTCATATGGAGTCTCTGTCTCTTCGATTTGAGTCACAGCTTCCACTTCTTTGTATATGATACCATCGGTATCGCTACCTTTGATAGATTCTGCATATTCTCTAAGAGGTTCTTTCCATGGATACATAATAGAATTGTCTCCACAAGTTGCTATCTCCATAAAGAACTCTGAGCAAGCTTCATTTGGGATATTACAATATTTGATAATCTCTACATATCTATCAAAATATCTCTCTTCAATACGATAATCTCTCTTCTTGCTGACATAGACCACTCCACCTATGTGAGACACAACGAGTTTGTTAACAAACACAACAATCTGCTCATATTGTCTACACTTAAGAAGTATATCAACAAATACTTTCAATATATCTTTGCTATCTCTAAGTTGCGATACCGTCTCAGCAAAGTCTTCTATCTTGGCTTTGTTCAAACTTATAATTCCAACTTTCCTAGCAATCTCGTCTACGATGGTAGGCTCGCCTTCATCATATATCATATACCTTGCGACTCTCACAGCAAGCATCTCATCAATAGCAGGTGTAAGTGTATCTACTATGGCATTCTCAAGGTCTTGAACTGTTCTTATTATTCTCATAACTTTCTCCTCTGTTAACTACTCATATAGTCTATCACATAGCTTCAAAAAACAAAAACAAATTAACGTATTTGTTCTAAAAATCTAGTATTTTTACCTATAAATTGTATCTTAATACGTAGTGACCTTATCTCATCACAACGATTGAGCAGATATTCTATCATTGACTTTACTTTTTGATACATAACTTTATCGTCTATATTCCAATTGATAAACTCACTATCTAGGAAGGCTTCACTTTCTATCGGATAGAACAACCCATCTTTGTCATTTTCCATAGCACGTACAGACAAATTAACTCGTGGATACCTATTGTCTACTACGAAGATTATCTCATCTATGCCATAAGGTATCGGGTCATCTTCTAGTATACCTACGAACCAATCAACAAATCTTTGTCTCATACTACCACCGATATAACGCCAAATATTATGCCGATACACAATGATATAATGCTTGTGTTGAATAAGACAAACTTTGTGTTAGTTCTCTTCGAGAGAGCAACAATCTGCTCTACAAGGTCGCATTCGAATCCGTCAAGGCTGTATTGGTCAGGAAAATTATATTTTTTTACCAACTGTCTAGCATAGTCCTGTTCTGATAAGGCACAGATGTATTTGTAATAAATCAAACTCTTATGGGTTTTGCTAGACAGCCGTGTAATAGAGACAATACCTGATGCACATAGTGCAACAAAGCTTATAACAACAGACACCATACAGAACACAATAGCAAGTATATTGATAATGCTATTCCTAAAAAAATTGGCAACAAAAAGACTTATTCCACTTGCGAGTGCAATAGTAATACTATGTTTTGTTTCTGCAATTTTTTGATACTCTATTGTGTTAGCGAGTATATATTTGAGTAGTTGCTTCACAACGGAGATTATTTACTACAAATCAAATACTAAAACATTCACTTAACTTTTTTGTCTGAATGTTCTTTTCGAGAGCTTTGACTATTTCGCACTCATCTAATGTCGCTATTATTTGCCCCTTATTATTGACAACATTGGCTATAAGATAATAATTGCTAGACATATGTCTATACAGTTTGTATAGTGGCTGTTCAGCATCGATTGCAATAATCTTTGTGCGACACACATTATTACTCTTTGGATAAGAGTATGCTCTAAGATATCTACAATCCCTCATACTGCTTGATGGAATGCCAGCTATAATAACAAATATCGACATAAAGATATATGTTAGATTGTATATGTGCAATATCATTCCATATACAAACATACTAAGTAATACTATTCCAACGACAATATTGAACACAAAACATAATTTACAGATTTTTTTACGTTCCCACACCTGAGACAATAATCCGATCACTACTCGCCCACCATCAAGCGGAAGTATTGGCAAAAGATTGAATACAAGTGTAACTGCATTAGCAAAGACAAAGATATTGAGTACTTGATATAGTTGGGGAAAAATCCACCATAACGCCATACATATACATACTGTTACAAGGTTAGCCAACGGTCCAGCCATAGCTATTGCAACCTCGTCCTTTGGGTGCATATCACCATCACGGAGATTGAGTGCTATCCCAAAAGGCAAAACTTTGATATTGTTGATTGAATATCCTCTATGCTTAGCAACAAATGCATGAGCATATTCGTGCAAAAATAACGCTGCCATATAATTGACAAATACAACATACTCCCCAATCGCAACTAAGACTATCGCGAATGCAAAAAATAGCGGATGAATAGTTATTCGTATTTTGTCTTCATTATGACTCTGCATAGTTTATATTATTAAATATTGATAACTTATATGACAATACCATACGACTTAATATGCCTAATAGAAGCAGTTAGTGACATGGTGTAAGTGTTGTCACTCTGGATATTAACAATAAGCCCAATACTATCCTCATCAACTTCCAAATAATTGTCTAATACACGTGTTATATCGCTTAGAAGTATTTTTTTCAATTCACTACTGAACTCCATTTTGTCATTTATCAATACTTTTTTCAATCTATTTTCGCCAATTTTTGCAGGTTTTTCTAGCATATTATACTCTCCTTTTGATGCTCTTACGAATATAACCTATGACACCTTTGTACTTCTGAGTACAATCAAAAATATTCGAAGTCCCATTATGTAAGTTTTCGGCAAGTTGTTTGAATGCAAGCGAACAATATGATCTATCACTTACATTAAGCCCAAGTGAAGAAGAAGTTGTAATCTCATCATCTTCGGGTATCACACCAAGGAGTTCTATCCTTAGAAGACTGGTTATCTGTTCAACATCAATCATTTCTTTAGATAAGACAAGATCTCCTCGCACTCTATTGATGACCAACTGTATTCTAGACATATTCATTGATGAAAGTATTGATATTACCTTATCAGCATCTCTAAGACTTGATATATGAGGAGTCACAACGACTATAGCTTCATCAGCACTTTTCACCGCTCTTTGGAATGGCATATCAATACCCGCCGGGCAATCGAGGAGTATATAATCATAATACGGATCGAGCTGATAGACCAGTTTGCGAATATTGTCCGTAGTTACAACGGCCTTGTTATACGAATGTGCTGATGGCATAACGAACAAAGTAGGGTTGAATACGTCTTGTATTATGGCTTGTTTGGGTCTACACTTATTCTCCAAGACATCAACAATGTCGAAGACTATCTTGTTCTCTACACCCATTACAACGTCAAGATTGTTGAGTCCTATATCCACATCGATTAGTAGTACTCTTAATCCTGCTTTTGCAATCTTGTAACCTAGATTGGCACAAATAGAAGTCTTACCGACTCCACCTTTGCCACTTGTCAAAACAATCTTTCTTGCCATAGTTACCTCCACAGCCTGATACTGTAACTTTATCTCAAAAGCCCTGAGTACACAAACCTATTTTGATTCATTTGTGCGACTTCGACAAGAATAGTCAAGCCGTACAACTTTATCAAAACACTTTACATTTTTTTTGTACTATGTTTTAATTTGCTTAGGAGATACAACTATGATAGATATAGCAATAGATATGGGTAGCACAAATACAACTATTTTCAAACAAGGAAGTGGTATTGTATTGATAGAACCTAGTGTTGTTGCTCTACATATGACCAACAAAGGCAATTCTGTCCAAGAGATTGGACTTGAAGCAAAGAGAATGTATGGGAGGACTGACGAACATACAGCGATAGTGAGTCCAATAGTTGAAGGCGCTATCAAGAATATTGATATGGCAACTGCTATGCTCAAGTTTTTCCTTGCCAAATTATCACTTAACAAAGCATTTTCTCCAAGACTTAGAGCCTTGCTTCTTATTCCTTGTGGACTCAGCGACAACGAACAAAGAGCATTCCAAAAAGTCGCATTTGGTAGTGGGATCAACAAAATAAGAATTATTCCTAATGCGATCGCTACAGACCTTGGCGATGACAACTTTACAGGTGGAGCCAAGGGACATATATCTGTCAATATTGGTGGCGGTCTTACTGAGATTGCTGTCATCTCGGACAATGTTATTATCAATGGATATAGCTTGTCAATTGGTGGCAAAGCAATTGATAATGCTATCAAAGAGCATATCGAAGAGACATACGGATTGACTATCAGCGAGAATCTTGCCGAAAAGGTCAAGAATACCATTGGCAGCCTATATGACAATGACCGTTCGCAAGTAGAGATTGTGGGTTATGATTCTACTTCGCAAGAGAATAAGACAATGTGTCTAACTTCATCGAATATTTTTATCCCTATCAAAGAAGCCGTCGATAAGATAGTACTCACTATTAGAACTCTTCTCAAGAACTGCTCTGCTGATATCAAGCAAGATATCAAAGCGACAGGCATCAATCTATCAGGAGGAGTTAGTAATCTCACCGGGCTCAAAGACTATTTGAGCAAAGAACTCAATCTTCCTATCATAACTTCTGAATTCAATGAGAATACAACTATTCTTGGTGGAGGCAAACTTCTATCCAACGAGAGTGCCCTTAATAATATAATTGCAAGAAATTAACTTCCCTATCATATATAGGGATTTTTTATACCCTTTTGACAAACAATGTCGATATAGATTGGTCATATGAATAAATGTACATATGTTGGACAAGATATTACCACCAAAGCTTTGGAGGTGTATATTGGCTAATAAAGTTGTGATATGTGGATTGGATACTTCTACTCTGCCCAAACTCAAAGGTAAGGATATTGCCCTACTTATGGATAAGTTAAAAAAAGGTGATCAAGAAGCCAGGCAATTATTTATATATAGCAATATGCGACTTGTTCTTAGTGTTGTCCAGCGATTCAATATACGCAAAGAGATTATCGATGATGTTTTCCAAGTAGGCTGTGTAGGACTTATCAAGGCTATGGACAATTTTGACGAAAGCTTTGGAGTCAAATTCAGCACTTATGCTGTACCTATGATTATTGGCGAGATACGTAGATTTATGCGAGATAATACAGTAATGCGAGTTAGTAGGAGCTTAAGAGATATTGCATATCGAGCTTTGCAATCCAGAGAAAAACTCTCAGAGGGCAAGACAGAAGACCCGACAATCGAAGCCATAGCGCAGGATCTTGAACTCTCTACTTGGCAAGTTACCAATGCTCTTGATGCTATAAGCGAACCTGTGTCATTGTATGAGCCTGTATATAGTGATGGAATAGATGCTATGCTTGTTATGGATCAGGTTAGCGACACCTCGAATAGTAGCGAAAGCGTTGTTGAGATGTTGGCTTTGGAAGAGGCAATTCAGAAGCTTAGTGACCGAGAACGTGATATACTCAATCTCAGATATTTCCTTGGTAAGACACAGATTGAGATAAGTGATGAAGTTGGTATCAGTCAGGCACAAGTTAGTAGATTAGAAAAGAATGCTCTTGAGCAGATAAAAAAGAATATATAATTATTTAGTACAAAAAAAATAAGGCATCAAATGATGCCTTTTTATTATGTTTATACGTCTATTTTTTATTAATATCGTCGCTTGGTGTTGATTTTGCAATGCTCTTATGTTGCGCCAAGTCCTTATCAGTATTGTCCGCAACTTCTATTGATTCTTCGTGAGATACTCCTTCTGTAACTGGAGCAATGGACTCAACTATCTGAGTTATTGTATTTTCAAGGTTTTCTTGTTCAGAGCCGAGAGCTTTTACTTTTTTTGGAAGGAATAGTTTGAGCAAAAAGTAGATGATATACAATGCAACAAGCACACACAAGATTATTATTATCACATCAAGAGAGTCTTTGAATACCGTGCAAACTAGCATAATAATCGAGCAAGCAATGAGATTACCAATCGCAAGGTCGGCAAAGCCACGCCATACTTTCATATCAAGAAAAGCACATATTGCACTTCCCGTCCACACCCCGGTCAAAGGCAACGGCACACCCACAAATAATATTATACCTATATCTTGCATAATACTTCTTTCTTTGGTTTTCATATTGGCAGCACGTTCTTTGAAATAGTTTTCAAGCCTTGTAAATAGTTTTTTGAAACCACGTGTTTTTTTGAGTAAACGAAATAATGGTCTGAGCGCAAACAATAGTATAATAGTTGGCAATAATGAGCCAATATACCCACAAAGAAGTACAATCCAAGGGCTTAATGCTGCATCACCCCAATACGCTACGCTTAGTCCAAATGGTATTGCAAGCCTAGCTTCTGTGATCGGAAGCATAGCAAAAATAATAATTGCAAGCCATACAAGCTCACCAAAACTATTAACAAAAAATTGTTGTATAGCTTCCATACTTCTCCTTAAAAAATCATTGCAATAAGTCTATATATACTCACTCCGGTTGGGAATACGAAGAAAAAGCCAATAAGCCCAACACAGACCACAATATATGCCCAATAGCCTATGCTCTCAACTTTCTTTATTATTTTGTCCCCAAACTTAACAAATATCAATAACAGTACTGCCATAGCAATACCAATACACAAAGCAATGAGTGCTATTTTGATATACTTGTTGTGATAAGTAAGAACAACAGTATTATCTCCAGCCTCAACTTTGCAAGCAATGAAGCCATTCATAGCCTCGCTGGTATCAATACCTTCTCCATTGAGAACAGCATTATATCCGTCAATATTAGAATAAGTCATAACAAGGAATCCGTCAGTATTGTTAGTCGTCTCGAAGGACAATACATTTTTGTTGATATCAATATCAACACTTTGTTGCATACTTGGAACAATCGCGCCGAATCTATCCACATTGAAGGTGAACATATCAAAAGCTTCTACAGGGACGTCTTTTTCTATCGATAGATTGATCTCTATCTGCTCGCCATCGGTATAATATCCAAGATCATAGAACTGTGGCATCTGACTATTGTAGATATCAGACTGATACTCTACACTTATATTTTGCAAGAAATTACCTAGGATTCTATCAACGACACTATTATATACAATCTTATTACCAAGAACTGTATACTTCAAAGTTACACTAGACTCTTTGCCTGTAGAATGGAAATACTCTTTGCCATCAATCTCAATTATTTCGGCGTTTGTGAATTCGTACTCGATATCATGATCCATATTGATGGATTCAACAAGAGTCCCAGTACCACCAAGTGCATCAAACAATCTCTGCTGATATGCAAACATCGTAGTATAGCGAATATCAAGTAGTGCCTCACTAACAACATATGCTCTACCAAAGGAATATTCGTTCTTGTATAGATAATATCCTTCTTCTTCTGCCACAAGAGTGAGGTATGGCCTATCAATAGTAATATCTGACAAATAATAATCATATCCACACATACAATCACTAAGTAATGTTCCACCATATGAAGAAACACTGTTACTCAAAGATGCATACCCTAGTTTACTCGTCAAATCAACAACTTTGGCATCAATAAGTGAAGAAAATCCACTTAGACTTGATTGCTCAATCTGAAGGTTTGAATTCTCATTCATAAAACAAGAAAAGTCTTTGACTCTAATATCTCTATCTAACTCTTCTGTCAAAACAGCAGTCTGCTTAATATCTTGTATATCCATAGGATTACCAACAACAAAAGTTGATAAATTGAATCCTAACATTACAGTAAGCAATACAGATATTGTTATTTTGAAAAACTTTGAACTGATATTGTTATGCTTGCGAGCAAGTGATAAGCATATAACTGCAACCATTACAATCAGAATAATGAGTAAATATAATAAAGTTATATCCCATCTTCTACAATTATTTGCAAAATTAATTGATATAAGGGGATACGTACATACAAGAGCTATTATACAAATAGCAGATACTACTCCACATAGTATACTAAGGTCAGTTACATAAGATTTTTTGTACACAATTCCATCACTTTGTCCTTCGAAGAACTGTGCCTTTGTATCAATAAGCCTAGCCACCATTACAAATAACAAGAAATCTCTAATAAAACCAAATCGTAATGAATAGCTAAAGTATGAACCACCATTAAGAAGCATATTGGAGCCATCAAAAATGATTGGTATCATCATAACAAGCATAGAATACATTAAAAACTTATTGATTCTATCTTTTTTGTCACAAGTAATGACAAATGCAATTGCTCCCATCAAGAATAGTCCATTTGTTAAGAAGTAAAGAAGCTTTTGGGGCAAATAAGATAATAAATTGTTCTTAAATAGCCACCTAAATAATTTTGTCTTTCTTCCAGATGACAAGTATTGTAAGAAGCATGGCACGAGTAATACTGCAGTAAGACATATTGCAATCAAGAACGCAAATATAAGTCTTGTAAGTACAACCTTCCTATCAACTTTGTCAACACATATTATAGTATAGAGACCAAATAGTATCATGAATAGTATCATGCTAAATGACCCTAACGCAAAGCACGTGTACATGAATAATGATAGCATTACACTAAGCCAAAGAATCTTCTTTGACTTAATGAATTGCATAAATAGATGGGCAAGTATCGGCATATATATAAGAAAATCAAGCCATGTAATATATGTATACATCATGAGACAGTACCCACAAAAAGCATAGAATATGCTTAGTATTATTACATACACATCTTTTATATTCTTAAAATATTTTCTCACAAACCAACAAAACACTATAGCTATAACAATCACTTTGATTAAAAACAAAAAGCTCATTGCATAGCTTATTCCACCTCTACCACCCATAAGTAATATCAAGTTAAATGGGCTTATTATGAAGTATAGAAGTCCAGCAAAAGTGTTCGCTCCACCTGCAAATGTTGTCGAGTAAAAAAGGTTCGATTTGCCCTCAAACCAATCAAATATCAATGTTGTCATAGGAGCAATCTGTGCCCCTGCATCATAATGAGCAAAAGACTTCATTCCACATGGAAAGATTCCTGTACAAGCAAAAGCTATAATTACAGCAAAAAAAATCACTCCGACTGCAATCAAGTATGTCTTCTTGTCTATAGCGAATCGTTTTAGTTTATTCATCTTTATCCTTTATATTGATAGTACTTTCAATAATATAATCTGGCCTATCCTTCGTTTCGTCATATACTCTACCAAGATACAAGCCCATGATCCCCAAAGAGAATAATATTATCGATGTACAAATAATAACAGTAGGTATTATCCACAAACTTACTGCAAAACCCACTTTGCACATTGCTAATACAAACAAAGTTACAAATCCAGCAAATCCAAGTAATCCCAGTATAATAGCTCCAGTTATAGGCCATACAAGAGGACTGTTGGAGCAAGCTATCATACTATCAGTAGCAAGTCTTGCCATTTTGCCCAAATTGTAGTTGGTCTTACCAAACTTTCTATCAGTTCTGTCGAACTCCACAATAGTAGTCTTAAAGCCTGCATAGTTTGTCAAAAATCTAAGATACTTCTTATGCTCTTTCATAGAATTGATAGTGTCGACTACTTGCCTATCCAATAACCTAAACTCTCCAGTATTCTCTGGATAATCAGCTCTAGATAGCTTCTTCATAAACCACCCAAACAACTTAGATGTCATCTTTTTGAAAGAACTCTCACCTTTGCGACTTCTTCTTTTGCCTATAACAACCTTATTGCCTTCCTTCCACTTATCTATCATCTCAAGCATTACTTCTGGAGGATCTTGAAGGTCAGCGTCGATATTAATTACAGCTTCACCTTTGGCATTCTTAAGACCTGCATCTATGGCAGGTAATTGCCCAAAATTGCGACTAAAAGCAATGCCTCTGACACGCTTATCAGCGCTTGAATATTCACGAATAAGTTCGAGAGTATTATCCTTACTACCATCATCTACAAATATTATCTCATACTCTTCTTTTGTTGTATCAAGTACTCTCGTAATGTTGTCATATGCA
Source organism: uncultured Lachnospiraceae bacterium (assembly GCA_964368755.1). Lineage (GTDB taxonomy): Bacteria > Bacillota > Clostridia > Christensenellales > UBA1242 > CALVZT01. The sequence goes on along the minus strand of CAYJCR010000008.1, from coordinate 25,853 downwards.
AACTTTATATTCTCTTCTTCATTGTGACAAGGCACTACTATAGAATATTTTATCTTATTTGCCATCATTCTCTCCTTTTGAGCCAAAAACAAAAATCTTCCTAGTAATATAATTGAATACTAATACTATTAGTGTGAGTATTATCTTGACAACCCATTCATTCCAATGTAACAAATCATATCCGATATACATACCAAGCAAATGAATACCCAACCCAATCAAAGCAAAAATTGTAAATGTTGAGAACCCTTTGGTTGTCTTAGCAAACTTGGTATTGTCAAATACGCAAGTGACACTAAACACATAATTAAATATAAGCCCAGCAACAAACCCACAGCCTGTACCTAGTATAATAAGCCATGTTGGAGACAAATCTTTTGAATGGACAAATACATCCCAGAATACGTAATTGAATGCTTTGGCATTAAATGCATATATTACAACACTCATAATAACAAAGTCAATGACAGTTGCTATGCCTCCAACTACCAAAAACTTAAATATTTCCCAAAGCTTAGGATGCTTTGCCTTAATAGACTCTACACATTTCATATGCTAATATTACCAAAATCAACAATAATAGTCAAATAATTGGCTTATATAGTGGGATTTTTGAGCATAAAAAAACTAGGCATACAATGCCTAGTTAATATTCATATATTATAGTGATGAAATTGATTTGAATGATGTAGTACCTTTAGAACCACCGAACCAGTTGATGATTGTATCAAGGTTAGAAATCAAGAATGACAACAATACTATCAATACAATAACTGATACAACAGCTATAATAACGTTAATAAGACGTTTCTTTGCTTCAGTTGCTTTATCAGCAGATTCTGCTCTTACTAAGTTAACAGCAAGAATGATGATGTATATAGCACCAGCAGCAGCTACTATAATAAGTACTGGCCAGAACAAACTATCGATAACCTTAACAATTGGTCCAAGCCAACCCCAAGTATCTCTAGATGCCCACTCTTCTGATTTGTAAAAAATACCACCAAGCAAAGGGCTATTCATAATAAACATTGCTAAACTACTCATAATTTCCTCCTAGGATAATAATTATTGTTTGTCTTATGTCGCACAAATATTCACGCTTTAATCTATGTGCATATAATATCACATAATAATTTGTTTGTAAAACATTTTTATATATAATTTTAATTTTTTTGATAAATATTTTATTATTTTTTTACATTACTTTTACAATACTATTTTTTGCAGAATATTATATTTCATTCAAGAAAGTAATAAAAGTTGTTATATCCTTGAATCTTCGGTAAACAGAAGCAAATCTTACATAGGATACTTCGTCTAGAGCCTTAAGCTTCTCCATCACAAGCTCACCTATTACCTTAGTACTGACCTCTTGGTCGAGACTATTATATACTTGCTTCTCCACTTCGGCGACCAATGCGTCTATCTGATTCATTGTGACAGGCCTCTTCTCACACGCTTTGATAACTCCAGCTTTGATCTTCTGAGCATCAAATGGCTGTCTTGACTTGTCGGATTTGATAACAAGGATCGGAGTATTCTCTACCGTCTCATATGTTGTGAATCTCTTCCCACATTTTAGGCATTCTCTCCTACGACGTATGGAATTGAGTTCATCAGTAGAACGGCTATCAATAACCTTACTATCCTCATAACCACAATAAATACACTTCATATCATTTCCTCTGCATTAGTAGTGTACCAAATATTGCAATTATTGACAAATGTTTTGTACAAATAAATACAAATATTTTATTTAACAAAAAACTAGCCTCAAGCTAGTTTAATTAACAAATTCATCTTCTTCTACAATGCTTTTGGATTGAAAGCTCTTTAGATCAATTGCGCTTTCTTCTATTGGCTTCTCTTTGGCAAGAATACGAGTACTTCTACGTTCTCTTTTGCTCATAGGGAGATTGTTAAGTTCAACGAGTATTGTATCTTGGCCTATTTTACAAATGTTGCAATATGGAATATATATCTCTTCCGATGACTTAAAAATATTGAGTATGCCTTTGTTGCCTGGAACAACCAACCCCAATATCTTACTACTTCTAATGTCAATAATAACATCAATGATATGCCCGAGAAGCCTACCATCTATGACATTGATAACTTGCTTGCATCTAAGTTCAAGAAAAGAAGTCTCCACTTTTAATTCCTTTTGGTATATACTTATGCAATTATTTGTCATATTATGACCTATTATTTGCCATAACGCACAGTATATATTCTTCGAAGGGGACGCAAATTGCGCCCTTCACTAGATTGTTTAGTTGTCTTCATCTACACAGTTTATCTCCAAATGGCAGAAATTGGATGCAAGTCAAGGCAGACGCGTATTTATCAAGGGAGTGTATACGGACATACTCGACCGAATAAAAAACGCAAGTCTAACGTAGACTTGCGCCAATTTATGCCGTTTGGTTATAGGACCTCGAGATTCTTGTTATAAGCCCTCTTAAAATCCCCACCTGCTTTCATTGCTTCTCTTACTTCTAGTGATGCATCTGTTGTGACAATTGTCTTCATGATGACTGAGTCGCCTAAGACATCACAGCTTACATCTACTACTGCACCACGATGTGTTCTATCTAGTGCTTCTGCTATCCTGACTATTATTGCCAACTTCTTGATAGCACCCAAGTCTTCTTCAGTAACGATATCTTTGTATCTTACCCAATCAACAAGGCTGAAGTCATTGCTGTCTTGGCACGCACATACAAATGCTGCTAGCACCATCTCTCTATGAGTTGCTCCATATACGTCTGAGTTAAGCACAACATGAAATCCATTCTTTGTGTGCTTGTCGAACTTAATTCTCTTGCCAGAATCATGCATAATAGATGCAATTCTTAATACTTTGATGTATCCACGTGGCAATTTATGAAGAACTTTGAGCTGTCTAAACAATATAAGGGCAAGTTCGCCAACTTGTCTTGCGTTGGCCTTAGGGTCATCATAGAACAAATTGTTATTCTCAAGACTAAATCCTAACAAATCGCTGATAGGTTTCTCATTCGTGACAGGCATAGCATAATTGAACATAATGCCATCAAGTGCACTCTTAGAAGAGATTGTAACTTCCGAAGCCTTGACTTCATCAAGCACTGCCTTAGCAATACAAATACCACTAACAAGGATATCTGAACTATCAGAGGATATGCCTTTGATCTTCCTAGCCTTGTCTACATCGAGAGTCTTGATAAGATCGTATACTGCTGTAACATCGCCTTGAGCCATAGTATAGTTATGATCAACATCTAGAGGATATTTCTTAAGCTTACGGCTTAGCATACCCATATTGCGGAAAGCACTGCCAGAGCCGATATACTTAAACTCCTCATCGATACCTTTGATCCAAGGGAAACTCTTAAGTTCGTTGCGGAACAACTCTACCATCTTAGCACAGTTGACTTCTGGAGCATCTTTGGACTCACAGAACAATTGTGACAAAGCCTCTGCGCCCATGCTGATAACTTCTTGATTAAGGATATTCCTACGATTATATACTATCAAGTTAGTACTCCCAGCCGATACATCGACTATGAGTGCCTTAGGTATATCTAGAGTATTGATAACTCCAACATAGAGAGCTTGTAACTCCTCTTCGTTGGTCATTATCTTGAACTTAAATCCGTTGGTATTGTATATCTCTTCAAAGAAACTTCTATGGTTCTTGAAATCTTTGAATAGATGTGTTGCAATAGCAATAGTATTGACTACGCCATTAACATCGCACAATGTCTTAAACATTGAAAGAATGCTAATTGTCTCTGATATTCTTGCTGGTTTGATAAAACCATCTCTTTGTAAGTCTTGAGAAAAATGAACCACTTCTACCATCTCATCAAAAACCATAAAATTACCAGATGGCAATACATTTGCTAGTTCCATTTTCAAAACATTAGTGTCTAGTTGTATGAAAGCTACCTTATCCAAACTTGTCTCCTTTTAACTCATCAAAAACACGTCTCTGTTCTCAAAAAAAATATAAATATTCTTCTTGAGACACTATATCATACAAAATTGAGTTTGTACACCCCCAATTTTTGATAACTTACGGGTCTATCTCTCTATGGTGATTGCTTCTACAGGGCAGAGGTTCTCACACGCACCACATTTGATACATATGTTAGTATCGATTTGTGCCTTGCCGTTACTTCCGAGCTTGATTGCTCCTACAGGGCACATACTTTCACATGCTCCACATCCGATGCATTTATCTTGATTAACCATACTTTCCTCCACTTTAATTCGATACCCGATTATAGCACAACTAACAAATCTAGTCTACTATTTTTTGATGACAAATCAATTTTGATAACATCAAAAAAGTTTGTTACTTATGTAACGTTTCAACAAAGTGTTATTTATACAAATCACAGACTCAAAACTAATATATCCACTTGCTTTTTGTCTGCAAATTTCCTCTATTATTTATATAGTTAACTATCATCAAAGTCAGTTGAATCATAGCTATCATAACCAAAAACGTTCCGAATAAAAATCTTAGCATCTCATTATTTACTTTTGATATCAATAATGAACTTCCTACCGAGAACACTATTCCTACCCCAGCCAAGAGCAATCCATCTTTGAATTTGACTAAATGGTTTTTGCAATGAATAATCAATGCAATACTTGCCATTACGACAAACGTTGCAAGATTGATAAATTGGGCTTGTTTCTGCCCCACTTGAAGAAATATCGTTAGTATTGGTATGAGTAATGTGCCACCACCCATTCCCATGCCGCCGAACACCCCACCTACAGCACCTGCTATTATTAACCAAACAATCATCATATCACCATCTTTAACCCCGCCGCCAGCATTATCGTTATGAATACAAGTTCGATAACTGTATTGCTAGCCGTATTGAGTACATATGCCCCAACTATACCTCCAGCTACGACTCCAATAGAAGTCCACGCGCATTGGACAAAATCCACATTCCCCATTGTTATATATATTATTGCGCTGGCAATACTTATTGGTAACATTACCATTATTGCTGTAGCATGGGAGTGTTTTTCGTCAAGTTGAGATATATATCTTAGGACGGGCACACAAAGCATTCCTCCTCCGCCTCCAAAGCAGCCATTTATCATACCTATTATTGCCCCACTTACGCATATAAGGATAATTTTATTTATACTCATATATTTATTATAAATATATTACAAATTTTTATTTGCAAAATTAATTATTTTGTTATATACTAATGGAGTCCAAATTATCAATATGAGTTGGGCAAAACAAAAGCAAAAAATATATTACATTAAAAGTAGGTCATTCAATGAGAATCAAAACTCCGATTACCAAAATATTATTAGTAGCAATGTCTATTGTATTTGCTCTTGCACTTATTGTGACAAGACAATCAAATATTGGTAGCACATATGCCAGTTACAATTCTGCTGTTTCATTTACAAACAGCAATTTTACTTCTAGTTCATACACATCTGCCAACAAGCCATATTCTCCTTCATCATGGACTTTGGCTACTGGTAGCGATGATGCTGGCACAGAAAAAGGCGTTATCAAACTTAACGAAAGTGCCTTTTCTGAATACTCAACTAACCCTGGAGTACTTGATGCAACCTCTAGCGATCAGAATATCCTTATGATCAAGTCAAAAGACGGTGCAACTAGAGCTGGTTATACCAACTCTTCTTCTATCACTCTTAGTGCTAACGGATACTTCATCATCAAAGTATTGGTATATACAGATAGCGATAACAACGGTGCTTCTATATATGTTAGTGGTATGAACAAAACTCTATACATCGAAGACATCAATACATCTTCTACATGGAAGACAGCATACTTCTACTTAACTACTAGCGAATTTAAGTCAGAATCTGTCAAACTTGAGTTGTGGCTCGGTGCCAAGACTAATAAGACAACTGATGGCAAAGTATTTTTCGACAATATCACAATTAGTCAAGTATCAGAAGACAAGTATGTCCAAGAGACTAGTACAGTTAGAGCATTATCTGCCGAACTCGACCTCAAGAGTGATAACAAATATATCGCTGTTGCAAATGGCAACTTCGAAGACACAACTAATACTCAATGGGTTGTAGATTCCAATGCTGGTGGCGAGAAAGTACACGGTATCGGCGATGTATCTTCAAATAGCGTTGTAGGTATTGAAGGCACAGCTCCTGGACTACTTTATACAGCAGCTGCTAATACAAAAGCATTATACATCAATAACAAGACTGCTAGCTATACTTCATACAAATCAACAACTCCTATTACAATAGCTCAACATGGTTATTATAGATTGAGTGTATACGCAAAGACAGTTGATGTATCAACAGGCGCATACCTTGGTATTAAAGAAGCAACTTCTGATACTAATGCTATCACAGGTTCTTATAGCTCAGTCAAAACAACAGCAACCAATTCATCACTTAACGGATACACAGAGTACTCATTGTATATCGAAGGTAACCCATACAAAGATATTAACTTCTATATCACACTTGGACTTGGCACAACCGAGACTACTCAATCAGGACTTGTAGTATTCGACAATGTAACATTAATGCAGATCGATTACAGCACATACTCTTCATACAGTTCATCTTCCAACGCAAAATCTGTAACAGCATACTCTTCAAGCGATATTGCAGATACAACAAGCGTACTTAACGGTGCATTCAACTTCGCTCAAAGCGATGAAGACGTAACTTATCCATTGGCTCCAAAGAGCTGGACAAGCACAAATGATGTAACAAACAGTGGTATAATCAATATCAATCAAAATCATTTCAATAGCAAAAATTATCCATTCTCTAACCCAGGCACAACTGGATATCCTGGATCTACGAATAGCATTACTTCAACAACAAACAACGTTCTTGTTATTGGAGCTGCAGGCAACTTTGTAGAATATAAGAGCTCAAACATATCTCTATCAACTAATTCTTATTATGCAATATCTTTGTATGCTAAGACTCAAGGAGCCGACGCTGAGCAAGGTGGACTTAATATTAGACTAGTTAATGATGCTGGAATAGTTCTTTCTAGCATTGCCAATCAGTTTAGTGAGAGTAACTGGACAGTTTACACAATGTACATCAGAACAAGTTCTGCTAGCCAAACTGCAAATCTCATTGTAGGACTTGGAAGTTCTTATGACAAAGCAACTAGTGGTTATGTCTTCGTTGATAATGTTGAAGTTATCACTTCCACAAAAGAAGTATTCGATGCCAAAGAATCAAATCATAATGCAACAGAACAAACAACTAACTTAGTTGTCAACAGATTCAACAACTACACAAACAAGAACAGCGATGATACTTATACTCCTTCCCTTCTCAAAGAGACAACAACTAAGCCAGAAGGAACTAGAGCTGGTATCGTTAAGATAGAAGAATTGACATCCAATTCTCCACTCCTCCCTACCGATGCAATTGATACAAGCGTACTTATGATTAACAACGCTCAAGACAAAGGTTATGGATATACCAACAACATCAGTATATCACTTACAGCCAACAGTCAATACAGAGTATCAGTATGGGTTAAAACTCTTAACCTTTCTACCGAAAGCGCAGAGAACGTTGAAGACAACAAATTATACAAAGGCGCCAACTTCACAATCAACAATACTGATGATAAGTTCTCAGCTATTACAACTGACTCAAACGAGAACAATGGTTGGGAGCAATACACTTACTATATCACAGCATCAAATGATCAGACACTTACTGTAACACTTGGTCTTGGCTTAGATGTAGCAACATCTGGCATAGCATACTTTGATGACTTGACAGTTGAGTTGCTTGATACGTCCTTCTCTACCGATGAAGTCGAAGTCAATGACAATACAATTATCTGTACAGTTACTGGCGAAGAAGAGGAAGAAGAGCCTGTAGAAGATACCCCAGATGGTCAACAAGTTAACTTCTGGATACTTATCCCAACACTTGCTCTTGCTGTAGTATTGCTATTCGCAATCATAAGCATTGGAACAAGAAAGATAAAATTCAACAAGAAAGTTAAAGTAAAGCAAGGCAAATATGATAGATCAACTACTCTTAATGATGACGTTGTAAGACGTGAACTTGCTAAGCAGAGAGAAGAAAAGCTTAATACTATCAAAGCTCAACGCGAAGATATCAATAAGACAATAGAGAAAAACAAACTTGATTATGAAGCTTCTCTATCTAAAGAATCAGTTTCTGCAAAGAAAGAGAGATTGTTCTCAAAATATGCAAAGACTAGGAACAAACTTCAAGCACAACTTGACAAATTGAGTTCAGTCGAAGCTTATCTACTAGATCCTGCCAATATCAAAGCAGAAGAGCAACGTGAGATTAGATCAAGACAAGCACAACTTAACAAAGCCAACAAAGAGACTATCAAAGCACAGAAAGCTGAAGTAAAGGCAGAAGACAAATCTGACGATAACAAAGTTGAATAATACAAAAAAGAGATAATCACACGATTGTCTCTTTTTTTTATCTTACCAATAAAAAAATGATGCTTTATTTAGCATCAATTTTTTTGACGTAACAACGACGTTTTTTATTCTGAACGTGATCAAATACATCCCATTGTGATTGTATTCTATTATTATACTCAAGCATAAGGTTGGTATCTGCATATTCAATGTTATTATCGACCATTGTCTCAAATAATCCATTCAGTATTATCGAGTTAACGCCTTTGTTCTGATACTCTGGATGTATAGCAATTAGACCAAAGTCTATATTCTTGATATGTTTTATCTGATGAAGGATCCTGAATACTCCGAATGGAAACAATCTACCTTTAGACTTCTGTACCGAAGCAGATAATGATGGGAATGCTACTCCGAATGCTACAACAGAATCATTTTCATCAAGAACTGTTACTACAAATCTCATATCAATGATTAACATAAACTGTGCAATAATTGAGTCTCGAACTTTTGGTGTAAATGGTACAGTCCCATGCAAAGGTGCATAAGCAGCATCAAGTACTTTGAATATACCTTCACGGTACTTCTTGATATATTTTCTCTTGCTCTCAGTTGGAGCTATGTGGAGATTATATCTTTTTAAGACAAGCTTAGATATACGATTAATTCTCTCATCTATAACTTTAGGCCCCTGTATACGATATTCGTACCAATCAACTTCTTTTTCAAAGCCATAATCTTCTATCAACTTAGCATAATACTCATAATTGTATTGCTCTTCAAATGTACCAAGTTGATCAAAGCCTTCTATCAATAAGCCTTCTCTTTCTAGGTCATTAAAACCAAGTGGTCCATGGAGAATCTCCATACCTTTGTTACGACCCCAGTTCTCTACTGCGCTAAATAATGCTCTTGATACTTCTAAGTCATCTATACTATCAAATCTCGAAAAACGAACTCTCTTCTCATTGACTTTGGCATTATATAATTTCTGTATAATACCTGCTACTCTACCTACAACTTGTCCATCGCGATATGCGAGATAATATACAGCCTCGCTATCATCATAGGAGACATTCTTCTTGCTATTGAACAATGCTTTCTCATCACACAACAAAGGTGGAACAAAATACGGATTGCCTTTATACAAACGCTGTGGAAAATTAACAAACTCATTAATCTGTTTTCTTGTAGTCACTTCTTTGATTTCTACCATAGTATGTTCTCCTGTTTTTCATTATAGTCAAAGTGCATAAATAAATCAACTAAATACTTAGATGTTGACCGACAAATATGGTATCAATGTGGTTATTTTGCTTGATATGTTCAATACTAACATTGTACATATCTGCAATCGTTAACAATGTCTCGGCTGGCTTGACTATATGCGTGATGCAAGAAGTATCTACAATAGGTATGATTATCCTTTGTCCTTGTCTCAAAGTTTCTGCACCATTGTACTTCTTTATTACACTAGGATTGATTCCAAAGTCTTTTCCTATTGTATCGAATGTCTCAGCATATTGAACTGTATATATTATATTGCGCATATCAATTCTCCATACAAAATTGTATGCAAATGCACTCATATATTATACTCAAATACCCGTTCTATTTCTTTAGCAAAAAAAATAAACTATACCAAGGAGTACTATGAAATCTATATTTAAGGCAGTATTTATTATAACGATTTTTTCGCTTATTACTCGTGTATTTGGCTTTTTGTTCCGAATATACTTGTCGCGAACAATCGGAGCTGAGGGAATGGGCATATATCAGATAGCCTTCTCCGTCTTTGCTGTATTAGAATCAATCATTGCTAGTGGACTTCCTCTTACGGTATCAAAGTCTTGTTCAAGATTTGAAGCTAACAATTCCAAAGAACGCCAATCTTCCGTTGTCATTGCCGCATTCATAGTTGCAGTAGTATCTGCTCTTATTATTAGCGTTATATTTATAGTTTTTAGAGGCTTAATTGGTCGCATTTTTGCCGATTCTCGTTGTATTACATTATTACTCATATTATTACCATCGTTGTTTTTTACCAGCATTTACGCCGTATTTCGTGGCTATCTTTGGGGCAAAAACAATTTTTTCCTAGTAGGTCTGACAGAACTAATAGAGCAAATACTTCGTATTGTTATATGCGTAGTTATATTCAGTACCCTTCCAACTATGGGTGGTGCCGAAGGTGCAAGTCTATCATTCACTATTGCCTGTGCCATCTCTGCGATTTTTGTACTTGTTTTCTACTTCTTCCAAGGTGGCAAGGTACGTAACCCTAAGCAGGAATTCAAGCCTTTGCTCAAAAGCGCCGTCCCCATTACAGGAGTAAGAGTCGCATCCAATCTCTTAATGCCTCTTATTGCTATTATCATACCTTTGCGACTTATGGCAGTCGGATATACCAATGAACAAGCTCTATCGTTATACGGTATAGCAATGGGTATGACTTTTCCATTACTATTCTTACCATCTACCCTTATTGGATCATTGGCTATGGCAATAGTTCCTGAGATATCTTACAATCTAGAAAGCAAAAATCATAGTGAGATCTCTCAACGAATACAAACTTCCCTCAAGTTTACATTATTTATCTCTGCGTGTTTCTTCCCATTATTCATCGGGCTTGGCGAACCTATTGGGGAGTTCCTATATGGTAACAAAACTGCAGGTTATTATCTTGCCTGCTCGGCATGGATAATGATCCCATTGGGCATCAACAATATTGCGACTTCTATACTTAACTCTCTTGGTCTTGAAGGCAAAGGCTTCGTCAACTATATTATAGGCTCAGTTTTTCTTATACTATCCATAATAATACTCCCCAAATATGTCGGCATTATGTCACTTGTATGGGGAATGGGTTTGTGTATGAGTACAGCAGCTATTCTCAATATCAGAATGATAAAAAAACATACACAAGTGCAAACCAATCTATTGCAAAACATATTGTATTTGGCAATATTTGCTATACCATGCTCATTTCTTGCTAGTTGGGGATATGGAATATGTATGTTAATCTTCCCTCAATTTGTTAGTATTGCCCTATCTGGTGGCATTGCTACTCTCATATACTTTGGATTGTGTAGTACATTCAAAGTTTTCAACATATTCAGTTACTTCTTCAATTTCAAAAGAATTAAGAAAAAATCTTGATAATTTCTAGGTATTAAAACTCTCTTATCGTTCATAATTGTTATATGTTTACATTAATAGTTAGAGCAATAATTTTATATATTCTCCTACTTGCAGTATTTAGGCTTATGGGCAAACGCCAACTCGGAGAGATGCAACCTTTTGAGTTGGTCTTGACCCTTATAATAGCCGATCTTGCCTGTATCCCTATGGGAGAGAATACTATACCAATGTCTCACGGAGTCGTTCCGTTGCTTTCGCTTGTAGTTCTGCACTTCTTGATGACCTTCTTGTGTCGCAAAAGTCTTAAACTTCGCAAACTGTTCAACGGCAAGCCAGTGATAATAATTGACTCAGAAGGCATCAATTATAAGCTCCTCAAAGCCCTAAACATGACAGTAAATGATTTGTGCGAATCATTAAGAGGCTGTGACTGTTTTGACCTAAACGAGGTCGCTTATGCCATTGTAGAGACAAATGGCTCACTAAGTGTGCTGTTGAAGACTCAGAATGCCCCACCTAGTGCCGAAGATATGAAGATTGCTACCGACGAAGCAACTCTTAATGTAATACTTATCAATGATGGTAAGATGGTCAAAGAAAATCTCGAGTATCTTGGAGTAACTGAGGAGTTTGTCCTAAAAATCATATCTAACAAGAACGCAAAACTTCAAGATGTTCTCATACTTGCTATCAACGGCTCCGGCGAAGCCTACTTCCAATTGAAGAATAAAAAATATGAGACAATAACAACCAATCTTAAGAAGGTGCAAAGCGTATGAAAAAAGCCATAACAATAATCGCAATTGCAGTATTCTTATTAACAATAGGGTCTATTGAAGAAGCATATATCCAAAGCACAACAAAAAAATTGTTTGATTATTCAAACGAATTGTATCTTAGCATTGAAGCAGACGAAGAGAATATCGACAGGGAAGAAAATATGATATTATTTCACAGATTAAAAAACTTTTGGATCAAAGCAGAGTCAAAGATGTGTTTAATAGAAAACTATGAGAATATAAAAAACATTACGGAATCTATTGCCAAGTTAGAAACAAGCCTGGAAGAAAAGGATTTGTCAGTAACATACGAGAACATTACTTTACTCAAATATGCAAGCAAGATACTTAAGAATGTCTTAGGGTTTAGTTTCCAAAATGTTATATAAAAATAAGACAGTACACAAGGTACTGTCTTTTATGACAAATATAATAATAGTGCAATAGTTATCTCTACAATAGTAAGAGCAATAATTGCAATAAATACTTTTGATTTGACAAATCGTCTTAATAACGAAGGGTTCTTCCTTTCCGTGTTCTTGAATAGATTGGATGACTCTTTGATAGGGTTCACTCTCCTTCTATCATCTTCCTCATATTCATAACGACTTCGTCTATCAAAATCTCTATTCTTGATATTATGACTCTCGTCATATTCCTGGCGCCTATTCTCGTCTTTCAGGACCGAGTAGGCTTCGGTTATCAACGCCGTGTATCTCTCAGCATAACTTTTGTCTCCACTGTATATGTCTGGGTGGTATTTGGTTATAAGAGATAAGTATGCTCGCTTAATCTGGTCAGAAGTGGCGTTCGTCTTAACTTGTAAGACTTCATATAAGTTCTTCATACACAAGCAGTATAACATAAATAATGACGTTTTTCAAGTATTTTTATATTTTGACATATTATTGTGCAATGTGTACTATTTTATAAAAAATGCCGTATAGCATATTATTATACAATACAGCATTTTAATATCTATTGTTTATCTTTAAGATATGGTTTTAAGAACAATCCAGTATAACTTTGGTCACATTTTACTATTTCCTTAGGGGACCCGGTTGCGATAATATTGCCACCTTTATCTCCTCCCTCAGGACCAAGATCGATGATATAATCAGCCACTTTGATAACATCAAGATTATGTTCAATGACGACTACTGTATTACCAACATCTACAAGTCTTTCTAAAATCTTCAACAATTTGTCTATATCGTATGAATGTAGTCCAGTTGTTGGTTCATCAAGTATATACACAGTCTTTCCTGTACTTCTCTTAGAAAGTTCCGTGGCAAGTTTTACTCTCTGAGCTTCTCCACCACTAAGAGTGGTTGCATTCTGCCCTAACTTGATATACCCCAATCCGACCTCTTCAAGACATTGTATCTTTGCCTTAATAGCAGGTATATTGTCAAAGAACTCCAACGCTTCACTTACTGTCATATCAAGCACATCGCTAATAGATTTGCCTTTATATTTAACTTGAAGTGTTTCTCTATTATATCTCTTGCCTTTGCAGACATTACAAGGGACATATATGTCTGGTAAGAAGTACATCTCTATCTTCTTCTCACCATCACCTTGACAGTTCTCACATCTTCCACCTTTGATATTGAAACTGAATCTTCCACTCCCATAGCCTCTTGCCTTAGCCTCAGGAGTACTTGCAAATAACTCCCTTATAGCCGTGAACACTCCTGTATATGTCGCAGGATTACTTCTTGGAGTCCTACCAATAGGAGATTGATCTATATTGATGACTTTGTCAAGATTATCTATACCAGTAATAGCCTTGTACTTACCTTCAACAAGCGATGACCTATTGAGTCTATTGGACAATGCTGGATACAAAATATCATTGATCAAACTACTTTTACCACTTCCACTAACACCAGTGATCGCTGTAAATATACCAATAGGAATATCAACATTGACATTATTAAGATTGTTTTGCTTAGCTCCTTTGATAGAAATATATCCATTCTCTGGTTTGCGATATTCTTTTGGCACCACAATCTTACGTGCGCCTGACAGATATTGCCCTGTCAAAGATTCTTTGCAGTTGATAATGTCTTGCAACGTACCTTGAGCAACAACTTCACCTCCGTGAACTCCTGCCTTAGGTCCAATATCTACGATATAGTCAGCAGCCCTCATAGTGTCTTCATCATGTTCAACAACAATAAGAGTATTGCCAAGATCGCGCAACTTCTGCAAAGTCCCAAGCAACTTCTGGTTATCTCTTTGATGAAGCCCAATACTTGGCTCATCAAGGATATAAAGCACTCCAACTAGCCCACTTCCTATCTGAGTTGCAAGTCGTATTCTCTGCGCTTCTCCACCACTAAGGGTCATAGCTGCTCTGTGAAGGGTAAGGTAATCTAGTCCTACATCACAAAGGAAGTCTAATCTTGCAAATATCTCTTTGAGTATTGGCTCAGCAATAATTGTATTTGTCTTGTTAAGATTGAGAGTCTGAAGGTATTTTTTCAATTCAATTGCAGACATCTCTGTCATCTCAATTATATTGTATCTGCCTACTTTGACAGCAAGCGCTTGCTCATTAAGACGTTTGCCACCACATACTGGACATGTCTGTTCTCTCATTACCTTACCAATCTCATTCTTGACATAATCACTAGTGCTTTCGATAAATCTTCTTTTGAGATTAGGTATAAGTCCTTCATAACTGCCCTTATATTCGCCACTAAACTTCGCATTATTATAGTGCAATTCCAACTGCTCACCATTGTCACCATGTAACAATATATCAATGATTTTCTTTGGAAGATCTTTGATAGGGGTGTCTAAGCTAAAGTTATACTTCTTGGCAAGTGCCTTGTAATACATCTCTCCAATAGATCCAACATCTAGGCTCCAACCTGTGAGTCTGAGAGCACCTTGATTGATTGATCTATCCTTATTCCTAAGTACAAGCTCCTCATCTACTTCGTTGGTAAAACCTAATCCAGAACAATTTGGACACGCACCGAATGGGTTGTTAAAACTAAACATTCTTGGGCTTATCTCATCGAACGAAAAACCACATTCACTACAACTGAAATTATTATTAAAAGTAATTGTTTGATCGTTGAATTGGACTATAACCAATCCTTCTGACAATTTGATAGCATTCTCTACCGCTTCGGTTACCCTAGCTTCAATATTGTCTTTGACAATAATACGGTCAACTACTACATTTATATCATGCTTGAGATTCTTATCAAGGTCAATATCTTCATCGAGATTTCTTATCTCTCCATCTACAGTTACTCTTGCATACCCACTTTTTCTTAATTCTTCGAATAGTTTTGCAAAACTTCCCTTTTGCCCACGCATAACTGGGGATTTGATTATTACTTTGGTACCAGGTTCCAAGGCAATAATCTTATCAACAATAGTGTCAATAGGTTGTTGAGTAATCGGCTTGTTGCAATGAGGACAATATGGCACACCAACTCGAGCATACAAAAGTCTGAGATAGTCATATATCTCAGTAACTGTTCCTACTGTCGAACGTGGGTTATGTGAAGTTGTCTTTTGGTCAATAGATATTGATGGAGACAATCCTTCTATACTTTCTACATTGGGTTTCTGTGCTTGTCCTAAGAATTGTCTTGCATACGAACTCAATGATTCGACAAATCGTCTCTGCCCTTCTGCACATATTGTATCAAAAGCAAGCGTACTCTTGCCACTACCACTTACTCCAGTGAATACTACAAGCTTGTTTCGTGGTAATGTAAGGTCTATGTCTTTGAGATTATTCTCTTTTGCACCTTTGATTATTATTTGATCTTTCATAACTTTCCTTTAATCGTTTAACTGACTTTTTAATTCTTTTATTCTATCACGTAACTTAATAGCACTCTCAAAGTCCAATGTCTTGACTGACATATCAAGTAGTTTGTTAAGTCTGTCTATCTCGCCAAATATGTCTTTGCGAGTTATCTTGTCAGACTTTGCCTTACTAGTAATATTGATACTATTCTTTATATCCTTGATAATCGTCTTAGGCACGATGTTGTGCTCTATATTGTATTGTTGTTGTATCTTACGACGTTCTTGCGTTATCTTGATTGCCCTAGCCATCGAGTCTGTCATGACATCGGCATACATTACGACTTTTGACTCACTATTTCTAGCTGCCCTACCAATAGTCTGTATAAGAGCGCCTTCGCTACGCAAAAAGCCTTCCTTATCAGCATCAAGTATCGCAACTAAGTTGACTTCGGGCAAGTCCAGTCCTTCTCTTAGTAGGTTAATGCCCACAAGCACGTCAAATTCGCCACTTCTAAGTCCGTTGATTATCTCTATTCTCTCAAGAGTATCTATCTCTGAGTGCATATACTTAGTTTTTATACCATTCTCTGACAAAAACGCACTCAAACTCTCAGCCATCTTCTTGGTAAGAGTTGTAACAAGAACCCTTCCTGCTCTATCTATTGAAGAATGTATCTCTGCTATCAAATCATCTATCTGATTCTTAGTAGGTCGTACGAATATCTCCGGGTCAAGAAGCCCTGTCGGCCTTATTATCTGTTGGGCTACATTGTCCGCTATACCCAACTCATATTGCGCTGGAGTTGCAGATACGTATACTGCTTGGTTAATTCTTTGATTGAATTCATCGAAGTTGAGTGGTCTATTGTCATAAGCAGATTCTAGTCTAAATCCATAATTGACAAGGTTTGTCTTCCTAGCCCTATCTCCATTGTACATACCACGCACTTGCGGCAATGTAATGTGACTCTCATCAACGAATAGAATAAAGTCTTTTGGAAAATAATCTAGCAAAGTATATGGTGCTTCGCCCGGATTGCGACCATCAAAATATCGAGAATAGTTCTCTATACCATTGCAATATCCTATCTCAGACATCATCTCAATATCATAACTTGTCCTTTCTTTGAGCCTTTGAGCCTCAATCAACTTGCCTCTATTCTCAAACCGCTCAACCTGCTCAGTCTTATCACTTTCGATACGTTGTAATGCTCCTTTGAGAGTCTCACTCCCTATTGCATAGTGAGATGCTGGATATATTGCAATATGTTGCAGTTCTGTTATCGCCCTATTCGTAACAATATCAAACTCATATATTCTTTCGACAATATCATCAAATAATTCTATCCTAACAGCCTTATTATCATACCCTGCTGGAAAAATATCTATAACGTCGCCTTTGGTTCTAAACTTTCCTCGCGAGAAATCTATATCATTACGTTCATACCTGATAGATATAAGCCTGCGCATCAATTCATCACGAACAATCTTATCTCCAACCCTTACTGATATGTGAAGCTTAAAATACTCTTCTGGAGCTCCCAAGCCATATATACAAGACACGCTAGACACCACTATTACATCTCTACGTTCTAGCAGTGAACTAGTTGCAGAGTGCCTAAGTTTGTCTATCTCGTCATTGATACTCATATCTTTTTCTATATATGTATCGCTACTGACAATATAGGCCTCTGGCTGATAATAATCATAATAACTAACAAAGAACTCCACTCTATTCTCTGGGAAGAACTCTTTGAACTCATTGCAAAGTTGTGCAGCCAGAGTCTTGTTATGCGCAAGGACTAGGGTTGGTCTATTGGCATCACGTATGATATTCGCCATAGTAAAAGTCTTGCCACTACCAGTAACTCCAAGTAACACTTGAGATTTGAGCCCATCTTGTACACCTTCTGATATGCTTTTGATAGCCTGCTCTTGATCCCCTGCCGGAGAATATTTTGAATGAAGTTTGAACATTTTTTCCATATAATGTAGTATACCACCAAAAAACCATTTTTTGCAACATAGTTGTGGTAAATTATCTTCATTGCGATAATAAAAAAAGAACGCTATACAGCGTTCTTAATATTAGTTATATTACTTCTTAATTTTCTTTGTACGAGTTCTTACGAAGTAGATGATAACACCAGCAAGTACAAGTACTGCTATAACAATGAGTACTGTTCCAATAATCTCATTCTTTGTCATAGAATCTTTTGTATCTTCTGCGATTGTTATTGACTTAGTATAAGTCTGAGTGTTACCAGCCTTATCAGTACCAGTAATCTCAAGTGTATATACACCCGCATCGTCAAGCTTGTAAGTATATTCTGTCTTAGCCTCATTTAATGTAGCTTCTACTTCAGCATTCTTAGAATCAAGAACTTTGATTGTCTTGAAAGCAAGTGTTCCATCAACAGCATCTTTAACTGATATTTCAGATGTCTTTAAAGTAAATGTATATCCAGGTTTTGCAGCAGTTTTGATTTCTTCATTAGTTACTGTAATAACTGGAGGAACTGTATCACCAGCCTGAAGATTGATAGTTACTGGAGTTGCAGTATTACCATTAAGGTCAGTTGCGGTGTAAGTGATTGTATAAGAACCTTTTGTTGCAGGAGTGAAAGTATAAGTGCCATTTGCATTCTTAGTAAGCTTATAAGTAGTAGATGTAGTATCTACTGTATAAGTTGTGCTATTAGGACCAGCAACTTTAACTTCTGTTGATGCAATGCCTATTTCTGACAAAGAACCAACAATTGTTTGTACATCATAACCAGTAAAGCTTGGAATAGTAACGGCAGCAAAATCGCCATCGCTATTTGGCATAACTCTAAGAGTCTGCTCATATACATCTCCATTGTTCATTACAATAACTGGAGCTGTCTTATCTACAACATTAACAGTGAGTGTTACATCATCTGCAGCATTATTGTTAGCATCTATAGCAGATATTGTGATTGTATAAGTACCAAGTGCACGAGGAACAAACAAAGTATCGCTTATAAGATAACCGTCGCTATCGCTTGTAACTGTGATTGTTGGAGTACCAACGTTGTCAGTAGCTGTGATCTCACCAAGATCAAGTTCTGTACCAAGTTCCATTGTATAATCTTTGCTCTCTCTAGAGATAGTTGGAGCTTGTTTGTCATTAAGAGCAGCAGTTGTAACAGCGCCTACTACTGTGATATTGCCTGCTGTATCTTCAGCAATATATGTTACAAGATATTTTGCAGCAACGTTACCTTTGAAGCTAATTCCATCTTGGATTGTTGTACCAATAAGTTTAGCACCAGTAACAACCTTGTATTCATCGCCAACTATTTGTCTAACTTCGAAGTATTTTCTAACATATGCATCTGCATCTGTCATTACAACACCAGGAACATAAACATCAGCGTATTGATTGAATGTATTTTTTGTCTCAGGGAAACCATCATAATTCCACTCATCAAATTCTGGAGCATCAGCATCAGCAGTTGAATCGATAAAGCTGATATATTTTGTGATAACATTAGGGTTACCAAAATCATTAGTTGCTGTTGCTTCGATAGATATCTTTCCTGCATTAACCATTGTGCTTGCTGCAGTGAAAGTAAGTGATTTGTCAGCATTAGGAACAACAACTACTCCGTTAACTTTGTATGATACTTCGATATCATTATCATAGTAATCAGAAAGAACTGGAACAATTGTTACTTCTTGGCCATTTCTTACTACTGTAGGGAAAGACTCAAATGTAACTTTGACTTCATCCATATGATCAGTGTAATTGCCAAGTGTAATTGTACGAGTAAATGTAGTAGCAGAAGTTGTACCATCACTAACTCTATAAGTTATTGTATAATCGCCAGCACCAAGGTCATTTGAGTCAAAATCAAATGGAACATTGTACATATTGCGATATTGTTCTTTGATTACATAGTAGGTCGTATCAGAATCATCTTCAATCCATGTCTTGTATGCTGTAAGATCAGATCCAGATAGAGTCTCGTATGTGCCCTCAACCAAACCATTTGTAGATTCATATACATGATATTTGTAGTTATTAAGATCGATGTTCTTATATGTGTTATTGATAGTACCAGTTAACTTACGAGACATTGTAAGATTAGAATATCCAACAAACTCATCAACACCATATATTGCTGGGAAGTTGATAACTGTAGAAGCATTAACTTTGTAAGGAACATCAAATGTTGTGCTTACCAAAGATTTGATGAAATCTGCATCATAACCTTCTGCCTTTGCTTTGTTAGCAATATAAGTATCAACAAGATAAATCTTAGGAGATTTTGTATCATGGATGTTAACAATAGTCTGGCTGTATGGCTCAGCTAATGTCTTGCCATAGAAATCTTTGACATTATATGTTACTACATAGTCAGCTTTGATTGTTGGGATAAAGTACATACCATCATCATCTTTGCTTACTGTAACAGCAGTATCACCAGTCTTAACAGTGATTGTTGTATAGAAATTAACTGTTGATCCAACATTGCCCTTGTCTGTAACTGAAGGAAGTGGAAGATATACTTTGCTTCCCAAACTTGCAGTAGATGTAGTTGGCATACCAGTAACTGTTATGCTAAGTTGAGTCTTAGAAGTGTCATATGCAGAATCACAACTAATTGTCTTTGTTGTAGGTTGAGCAACAGCAACACCGTTCTTCATAAGAGTGTATTCAACTGTGATAGTACCTTCAACTGGTGTGAAGAAGTAATATCCTTCAGTATTCTTAGTAAGAGCTACGATAGAACCACTAGCACCTTCACTAGACATTGTCTTGTTATCCATCTTAACTACTATTCTATAAGTATATCCTGCTCCAGCAGTAGTAGCCGCACCGTTATATCCGATGAGCTCTGCTCCATCTGCGTTATATGCAGCTGGGAATGGAAGTATGATATCTTTAGAGGTATTAGCTTGAGCAGGAAGAACGATAGCACTATTATACTCAAATTCATAAGTATAAGAAGCACCCTTCTTAACAAGCATCTTGTATTCTGGAGAGAATACTTTGACTCCAGTTGTAGAACTGTATTGAATAGTATAATATCCAACATGTACTGGCTTCAAAGTATAATTACCATCTGCCTTCTTACCAATAACATCATTGCCATTGGCAGTGTTGTAGGTAGCAAGTTGCTCCTCATTAGCCAAGTCATATTGTGTTAATGCTACTCCGTCTGGACCTTTGACAACAAGATCAACCCCTGTTGCTCCATACAAAGTAACTGCTTCACCAAAAGTAGCTGATGAAGGGATTTGTTTGATACTAAATGCATCTGAATAAGTAAATCCAGGTGTTGCTTGTGTATCTGCATAAGCAGATCCTGTCATTGCTCCAACGATAGCAAAACCCATACCTAGCATCAATACAAAAGTAAATATTAATAGTTTTGATAGTCTTTTCATAATTTCTCCTTGAATCTTTGTTTGATATGCAGATATTGACATATGTCAACATCTACGACTATTAGGTAGTCTCTATTGTTCCTTCTGCCTTTTGTTCCAAAAAATAGACATAGAGTCCCCTAAATTGTAAGACAACTTGATTGTATTACATTGGGAATATTTTGTCAACAAAAAAAATATGAATAAGGATAATATTTTTTCTATTATTATTAAATATATAATAAGGACAAAAAACTATATCAAAAATCCATATCTTATGTTTGTACCCTAACCCACACCATTGTCTATAAATAGACTTCGCAAACTTTATATCAATTATATTCTTGTAACAATAATAGTCATATATCAGCACAAATAGTTGTTTTGATAGCAAAAAATCAATGTTTTGATATAACCATACATAAGTTGACATATATCTAAAATATTTTTATTATTTTGAACTTTGCATACACCTTTTTTTGTCATACGCATAATATGTAGTATACAGAAGAATCTCTAAGGGCCCTAGAGAAGAAATACTTATGTATAGGAATACGGAAGAAAAAATCGATTGTAAGGTGTTCCCTTACAATCTAACTACATAATTGAGTGAAGAAAAAATATATGGAGGTACATACTATGAACGGATTCTTCGGTGGATGCGGTGGCAATATGGGTGGTGGTAGCAACTGTTGTTGCTTGATACTTATCTTGTTACTTCTTGGCAACTGTGGATGCGGTGGTATGGGTGGTGGCTTTGATTGTTGCACACTTATATTACTATTACTTCTCAGTTCTTGCTGTTGCAAAGGTCCTTGTGGCAACTAATTCATAATTAGCATAACAAAACAGCCGATTGTTTTCCAATCGGTTGTTTGTTTATATGTTTAGCTAAATAATATTCTAGATATTCTATCTTTTAGTTCTTCTATGCCAATATTCTTCTTGGCAGATATTGTTATAACATCTTTTGGTACAGCTTTGACTTGTTTTTTCACGTCCTCGATACGCGTTAAGTATTTTCTTTCACCATTGCCGAAAACTTCATCATCAGATTTGATAGACTTGAATATCAATGCCTTGTCTATCTTGTTGTATACCGTTATGATTGGAGTCTTGTCCACTCCAAGATCTTTCAATACTTTGAGAACAACCTCTTCTTGCTTTTCATGCTCTGGGTTAGTTACGTCCACAACATGTATAATAAGGCTAGCAAGTTTGGTCTCCTCCAAAGTCGAAGCAAAAGCATCAATGAACGCATGTGGAAGTTTGTCAATAAATCCAACCGTATCTGTAAGAAGTATCTCTTTGCCATTATCAAGCCAAAGGCTACGCGTTGTCGTATCAAGAGTAGCAAATAACTTATCATCAGCGTATATATCTGCTTTGGTCAAAAGATTCATAAGCGTACTTTTGCCGGCATTGGTATATCCAACAATAGCAACTACTTTCTTGTTATTCTTAATCCTGTTAGATTGTCTCAAAGCTCTCTGAGACTTCAATTTGTCTATTTCTGCTTCAAGTTTGAGGATATTCTCTTTGATAACACGTTTGTCAAGCTCGAGTTTGGTCTCACCTGGTCCACGCATACCTACTCCACCACCAAATCTTCCGCTTGTACCAGTGAGTCCACTAAGTCTAGGAAGAGTATATTTGAGCTGAGCAAGTTGTACTTGAAGTTTGCCTTCATTAGATGTTGCACGACCTGCGAATATATCAAGTATAAGTATTGATCTATCTATTACCTTAGCACCAACTGCCTCACTTATGTTATTGATCTGAGATCCACTTAGCTCGCAATCGAATATAACAATGTCAGCATTGTTATGCTCAACAATCTCAGCTAGTTCTTTGACTTTGCCTTTGCCAATAAGAGTCGCAGCATTGGGATCCTTGATATTCTGGAAGCACATTGCAACAACTTCAACTCCAGCGGTAGTAGCAAGTCCAACAAGTTCTTGAAGGCTATCTTCAATATTGACAACTGTCTTGTCAGAGGATACACCCATAAGGATTGCTCTTTCGACCTGTTTCTCCGTTCCTATAATCTTCTTCATCTCTTCTCTCCTATGATTCATCAATCAATGTACGACTGGAATGCATTAGACAATGCTATCTTGTCTGCATTCATACTTGTTGCATCAATGCCTTCGACTTCTTTCTGGTCGAGTAATAATAAGAATTGACATATCTCTAATGCTTTGTAACTGTATCTTGCATTATCATAATCATTATTTGTAGATTTTTTGTCCTCAAAATCTCCTTTGATATCGTTATAATAGGCAATGATATCATCAACAGCTTGAGTATCAAATAACTCCACAACATTGTCTATCACTGTAGAGAATCCTGCATACACAAAGTTGAGATCAGCCCTACTCTCAACATCAGCTAAGTCATCTTTGGCATATTGATAAGCCTTCTCAGCATCTGAAGTTGACAAAGCTTTGACATATCTACATTTGAGTCTATTGTCCTCGTTGGATCTAAACACATTGCCTTCAACAGCACCATCTTGTTCGTAATTGATACCATTGACATACTCAATGAGTACATCATACTTGGAATCTTCTTCCAACATAGGATAATACTTAACTATTGTCTTGTCCTTCTTGAACTCAACAGCTTTGTTGACCAAAATGTACAAATCAGAAGAATTGTTAGTCTTCTCATAGTTCTTGGCATAATACTTGATACTTAGATTGTGGTTGATATTGTTGTAACCCTTAGCAAGTGTAATAGGTGAAAATATCGCTATAAGGAAATAAACAAAGAATAACAATGCAACCATTACAGATGCAGTTATTATTACTCCATAAAAAATTATTTCCTTTTTTGTCATATCTATCCTTCGCAAATATATAATAATTATCTTAAGTTGATTGTATCATATAAAAAAATATTAGGCAATCAAATTGTCTTTTCTTGCCAATATTTCTCCACTATTCACATCAATAAGGCAGGTGTAGTTATCGCCATTAGGACAAAGCATACTAACATACCAATACTTTTGTTCGCCATCAGCAACAATTTTGACAAACACTTCTGCTGACAACTGCTTACCATCGATATAACTGTACACAATACTATCCCACTCGTCTACGGCAAGTCTGATAGCTTGCTTGTATCCTATCTTCCAATCTTTTGACTTGGACACCATTGTTATGTGTTCGTTAATACCTTCGGCATATATCTTGAGATAGATATCTGCATTGCTACTTATCTCATGCTCTATATCTGCAACATATGTGTTATCATAAGGATTGCGTTCCAACTTGCCACTATATTGAAGCGTGTCTATGAATAATATATATTCGGGATTGTCTGCTATATCGCTACCAAACTTCACACTAAGTACTCCGAATTCTACCATACTTGCTTTGCTACCATCATACACATACGGATCTTCTCTCTTACCAGTAGTGAAGGTGGCAGAAAAGTTATCAGCTTCCCCCACAAAGATGCTTTTGCGATACTCACTTACTTGTCTCATAACAAGTTTGTACTTGCTGACAGAACATCCCTGCAACACTATAAGCCCAACAACGCAACACAATACAAATATTGTAACAAGCAATGTCCAAAGAACTTTTTTGCCTAAGAGTACAGCAAAAATATTATTAGATCGTTTGGATTTACGCCTATTACTATCAATGGTATTACCACAAGAGTCATTACATCTATTGGAACCAAAAAAAATCTTCTTCATACTACACAATATGAAAAAGATTAGTTATTTATTCGCAAATTATTTATTTGACCAACTTGTCCAATTCTTGAATCCTTGGTATGTGCCTTCCACCTTCGAATGGGGACTCCAAGAATGCTCTAACAATAGGTTTGGCCTTTGCGGAACTTATCACTCTCCCACCAAAGTTGAGAACATTGGCATTATTGTGAAGACGCGCCAACTTGACCTGATCTACACTAGTACCTACAACTGCATATATACCATTGAACCTATTGCAAGCAATATTGACTCCAATGCCACTCCCACAGCAAACAATCGCTTTGCTGTCAGGGTCACGTTGCATACTACTAACTGCAAGCTTGACGAATGGAACATAACTATCTGTAAGATTGATCTCAAAAGCCCCAACATCAACAACATCGTATTTGTTCTTGACAAGGTATTTTTTTATTTCCTCTTTTAGTTCATAACCAGCATGATCAGCTGCCAAAATAACCATTTGAATTACCTCTAAATTTAGTATACCAAAAAAAATCATATTCCACAACCAATCAATAGATTTTTGTTGCAAAAAATTATTCAAAATTTATTAAAAAATTATTTTTTTCTGTTGACAAAAAGAATTATATTTGCTAATAT
>CAYJCR010000007.1:42439-43858 GCA_964368755.1 uncultured Lachnospiraceae bacterium | reverse complement strand
TTTCAAAGAATGCTTGAAGATAGTAAGAAGAAAACTTTTGAGGCTGTTTTGGTTTATCAGTTAGATAGATTCGCCCGTAATCGTGAAGATAGTGCAATTAATAAATTAAAACTAAAAAAGAATGGTGTTAAACTTTTATCTGCTCGTGAAAATACAAACTCAGAAGATGCAAGCAGTATTTTGTTAGAGTCGGTTTTAGAGGGTATGGCAGAATATTTTAGTAAAGAACTTGCCCAAAAAGTTAAAAGAGGTATGAGACTTAATGCTGAAAAAGGTTTATACACTGGTAGTCAAGTTGCATTAGGTTATAAAATTGTTGATAAAAAATATGAAATAGACGAACAAAGTGCAGTTATAATTAGAGAGATATTTGAGCAATATGCAAAAGGTAAAACAGTTGTTGAAATTATTGATAATCTAAACTCTAAACAATTTAAAACTGGATATGGAAAACCTTTTACTAAGAATTCACTTTACAATATTTTGCAGAATAAAAAGTATGTTGGTATATATTTTTATGATGATATTGAAATTAAAGACGGCATACCTAGAATAATATCTGACAAACTTTTCAATGAGGTTCAAGCAATTTTAGAAAAGAACAAAAAAGCAAGAGCAAGAACCAAAGCAAATGAGGAGTACTTATTAACTACAAAATTATTTTGTGGATATTGCAAAAATATGATGGTGGGATATTGCGGAACTTCTCGCACAGGTAAAAAACATTATTACTATGCTTGTAAAAACAACATAAAAAAATTATGTAATAAAAAACAAGCCCCTAAACAATGGCTTGAAGATTTAGTTATTAATAAGTGTTATAGCATTTTAACTGATAAGAACATTGAAATTATTGCCAAAGAGGCGGTTAAAGCTTCAGAAAACAATAATGATAATTCAATTCTTGAGTTGCTTATAAGACAATTAAAATCATACGAAAAAGAACAAGCAAACCTTTTACAAGCGGTGGCGGAGTGTCCTATTGACACAGTGCGTCAAGGCTTATATGAAAAACTTGGGCAAGTAATTGCAGATAAAAAAGAACTAGAAAAACAACTTGCAATTGAAGAAAACAAAGCAAGTGCAAAACTTAATGAAGAGCAAGTTATTTTCTTTTTAAGAAAATTAAAAAATGGAGACCCAAACGATTTACATAACCGAAAAGCTTTAATTGCTGTGTTTGTAATTGCTATTTATTTATACGATGAGCCAGAGAAGAATAAAAGAATAACATTTGTATTAAATGTTGACGGCAAGCCAACTGAAATAACTGAAACTATACTTTCAGATATAGAAAACAATACAAATAGCGGTTCTTATATTGAGGCAACTGGGGAGCCAAAAGAACTAGCTATGGCTGGTTTTTTTATTTTGTTTATACCGGTTAACTGCCGGAGGCTGGTCGCCAATGAAGCGAAG
>CAYJCR010000007.1:0-42339 GCA_964368755.1 uncultured Lachnospiraceae bacterium | reverse complement strand
CTTCGCTTGTCTTACTCTTTCAAGCATCTTTCTATGATTGTCTGTGATATTATCAGGGATATTATCGAACAATTCAACTTTTTCCATCTCAAAGTCTGGAAGTGCTTCAAACTCCCCTATCTCTGCATAACACAACAATGCGTATCTAGTGATAGAATACACGCAGATTGGTTCTATCGCCAATCTGGTAGCACCAGTCTCTTCATACATCTCTCGCTTAGCCGCCGTCAACCAATCTTCTCCCTGCTCAATATGTCCACCAGGGATCTCCCAAGTATCACGAGTCTTTTGTTTGCAAAACACCCACTTACCTTGATATCTACTAACCAACACTACTCTTGTATATTCAGACTCAGCAACTGTCCCTAGATCAAAAAAATTAACTTCAAACATTGGCACTCCTCAATACTTGTACAGCTTCTTTTCTCATTAGTTTCTTAATACTTATATTTGAGTTTTTAGAGCCGTTTGCTATTACTTCACAAGGTATCAATACTTCTTCACAAAAATATTTGTTGCTATCTTCTAATGTCGCACCATATACAAGCTTAGATATCTTCTCGTATAGAATCGCACCCATACACATTGGACACGGCTCACAACTAACATACAATGAAGCTCCTTCAAGTTCTCCATAAAGACTATTGCTCTTCAATGCGTCTTGTATAGCTATAAGTTCAGCATGACAGAATGGTGTGTTGTTCATAACTTTTTTGCTATCACTTCTTCCTATGATCATATCATCTTTGACAACAATAGCACCATATGGATACTTTGCTTGCTTGGATATGTCTATCGCTATCTTTATATATTCCATATCAGTCATAGCACGCTCTCCTTTATTTAACATCTTCCAATCATGACATTATTGTATCAAAATGAGATTGTTATGGCAAATCATATTGGGCAAAAAAAAGAAGGGCAACATTGCTCTTCTTTACTTTTTTATTCTTCAGGATCAAATGGAAATGTTGATCTTGGTGCCGTAGATAGATTATATTCATCATTGATAGCGCATATACCTTCAAATATCTCAGCAGATATTTTCAAATCCTCTTTTGTAAACCTATGTTCTGGCCAAATAGAATGGTTATTCCTTATCACATAACTATGGAACCAACTCTCATTCTCATCTAATTTTAATACATTGAGTGGTCTTGCCTTACTGAGATCTTCCATATTGTCAATTTTTTCTTTAATTGAAGGAAGAGCTTTCTTACGATCATTAAGCTTATATCCAGACTCTCCGATATCTACATATCCTACTGAGTACATATCATCAACAAATTGATTGTAGCCTTGGAATATGACATTGTTATGCTTTTCATCAATCTTTGCAGTTATTATAAATCCTGTGCCTTTGGTACCTGCTATAAGTCCTCTATCCATGCCTATTACCAAAAAGTCTTGCTCTTCATTATCAATTTGACCCAATATAGCGAATCTTCTATCCTGCAAACTGGCTCTTATTCCTCTATCATTCTTCTTACATTTTTCTATAAATCTTTGGTCCATAATATCTCCTTGAAGTAGCTGACTACTATCACAGTATGGACTATATAACTTGATTTGTCAATAGACAAGTCTAATTCTTCCTTATAACAAACCACCTATATTTTCTATCTAAGTATATCTTGGTCAATTGCCCTTCGGTAAGTATGGTATATCTCATACCACCCTCTCCAAGTTCACTAGATGAGAGCCTTTTATCAGTTATCTTATCTATGTGGTATACTTTGTCATCAAAATATATCGCCGTTGGTGTTATCGTTCCATCCGGTTCTATTGTTGCATCAACTTTTACAAATTCCTTTGTCATAATGATAGTATATGTCAGAATCTGCAAATCTTTGCCATTATTACAACTTGCCAACAATTTGTATGTTTGATATACTGTTCATATGAACAAATCACAATTATACAAAATATTGAGAATAAGCATAATAACAGTTGCAATAATGTTCGCATTCGAACTATTATTTAGTTTTGACTATATTACCAATACTATAAGCAATTGGATAGCAAGTATTGATGGTTGGATTGTGTATATTATTATGTATCTGGTTATGGTCGTACAAGTGAGTTTTGTACCCATACCTGTATATGTCATAGTCAATGCAGCAATCATTATCCCAAGCATCAATCTATCACTATCCTCAGGTACTGGCTGGATATTCATTGCAGTTATCATGGCTGCCTATATGACTGGCGTTATTATATCATACTTCATTGGTCGCAAACTTGGTAGCCGTGCCGTCAAGTGGTGTGCAGGCGATCAATCCACTTATGACAAATGGGCAAAGAATATCAATCAAAAAGGTAAATGGTGGTATGCCTTAACCGTTGTACTTCCTATATTTCCCGATGATATACTTTGTATTGTTGCTGGTAGTGTAAAATTCAATTTTGTATTCTACTTCTTTGCCAATCTCATTGGAAGACTCATTGGTCTAATAGTAATGATAGCCTCACTTAGCATACTTCAAACAGCCAATTCTGGTGAATTCCCATTCACAGTACTTGCGTGGGGATTGGTACTAGTTGGACTAATAATATGGTATATAATAGTAGGTCAAAAGATCAAAAAAGAAAATAACCAATAAACATTCTCTAACAAAAAAACAGCTCAATAGAACTGTTTTTTTATTGCGACAAATCTTTTGAGAATAAGCTATGAGTAACAAAACTTCCATTCTCAGTATCTACATCTATGACAACAAATCCTTTGTCAAGTCCACGCTTATTAAAAGCGCCATATCCACAAGCAGGTGTACTCATAAGGTATATATTATCTATTTCTCCACCAAAACTGTTAACATGGTCATGCCCATTGAATATTGCAATAGTCGACTTATTATTCTTGACAGTATCGAAAAATGTATCTTCTTCATCAAGAGGATTGATGCGTTTGGTTATATATCCACTATATTCTCTATCTTTGAGTTCCTCTATCTCTTGTATAGGCACATGCATAAATATCATATTGCGGACATCTGCTCCACCCCTGTCTCTTATGAATGAAAGTCCGTTCTCAAGCCACCTGCATTGATCTGCACTTATCTCATTGTCACTCGTATCCAAGAACGTTAAGCTAAATACAGGCTCATTATCTTTGCACAATGACAAGAAGTAGTTACCTACACCTAATACTGCAGGACCTTTGGCAAACAAGCAATGGTGATAATCTCTAAGGACTTCTACGAACTTATTCTTATCTCGCAAAAATCCACAATCATGATTGCCAAGAGTATATGACCAATACACTTGTTTCTGTTCCATGAACTTTGCAAATGATCTTAACATACTCTTATTGAAGAACGTCCAAACAAGATCTCCATTGACTATCACAAGATCAGGATCACTCTCATCAATAGCACGATCTAGCAGGTCCAATGTCTTGTTGTTCTTACCAGGCAAAAAAGGCGTGAGATGCAAATCACACGCGTGAAGTATTCTAAAATCCCTCTCTACCTCTTTTGTAATCATATCTTTGCCATAATCGTAATTCATAGTATTATTTTTATTCCAAACCATACTATTTATACAACCCAAATTATTTACATTCCTGAAGCCTATCAACAAGACTATCAAGATATTCTATGAAGTTATTATAAGTCGATTGATTGGTTAAGTCAACCCCTCCTTTTTTGAGCAATTCTGTTGGAGTATCACTACATCCTCCACTCAAAAACTTAAAATAATTGCTAACGGCATCTTTCTCCCCATCAAGTATTCTCTTAACTATCGTTATAGCGCTGATCATACCAGTAGCATATTTGTATACATAGTATGCGTTATAAAAGTGTGGTATCCTACTCCACTCATACTTTATCTCTTCCACTATATCAACTTTGTTACCAAAATATTCTTTGTTAAGTTTGAAATAATATTCGTTAAGAACCTTGCTAGATAATGGTTTGCTTTGTTCTGCACTTTTGTGAACAAAGTCTTCGAACTCACTGAACATAGTCTGTCTGAATATTGTCGAATTGATCGAACTCAACAAGTCCTCAAGGTAATAAGCTCGTGTTGCCTTCGATTTCTCATGACTTAACATATACTCTACAAGCAATATCTCATTGACTGTACTAGCGACTTCGGCACAGAAGATTGTATAACCTGCCTTGAAGTATGGATTGTTCTTATCACTAAAATACGAGTGCATTGAGTGCCCCAACTCGTGAGCTAGTGTTGATACGCTATTGTATGTCCCGTCGAAGTTGAGCATAAGTACAGGTTTGTGTCCATAAGCACCCCAAGAGAATGCTCCACTATTCTTATTCTTGTTGGGCATAACATCTATCCAACGTTGTTGTTGAGCCTGCGACAGAGTATCAGTATATTCTTGACCAAAATACTTTGTTGCATCTCTTATGATATCCATAGCTTGCTCATATGTGAATTTGTGGCTAATGGCTTTGCCAATCTTGGCATGAGTGTCATAGATACCAAACTTCTTGACTCCCAATATCTTGCCTTTGATAGCAAAGTATCTCTGCATAATAGGCAAACCTTTGTGTATACAATCTACAAGAGTCTTGTAGACTTGTTCGTCGACTTCTTCATAGAATAGCGCTTTTTCTAGTGCATTGTTGAAGTTGCGTGCTTTGGCAAAAAATACATCTTTTTTGACCGAAGCAAGATAGTTGCTGGTAATAAAGTTAGAATATCTACCAAATGCTCCATTCATCTCGATATAAGTATTCTTCCTAAGAACCCTATCTGGGCTACTAGAATACTCATAGTACTTGATAGCATCGAATGGAAGTTTCTTACCTTGTCCATTCTCAACTTGGTTGAACTTAAGGTCTCCATCTTCAAAGCCTGAGAAAGTCTTGCGATAATCTCCAGCAAATCCTCCAACACCACTCATAAGCTTCTCTTCTCGCTCATTGAGTATGTGCGGACGCTCTCTCACTATGTCTAAGAGTAGTTTGTTATAATCTTTTAATTTTTTGTCCTTGCTTAGATTTATCAAAAACTCATCAGTAAGTTGAGTGAGTTGTGGTGTAACAAAAGATGACTTCTCTTCGAACTCTGTTGCCTTGCTTGAGATCATACCACATTTTTCTTCGGCTTGTGGATTGGAGACATCTTCATATCTTCGCAAATGTGCATATGTTATAAGGCACTCAAACTCCCTACTTATGCTTTCTAGTGTCTGGAAGCATTTGAGAATATTCGCCTTTGTTGTAAGCTTACCATCAAACTTCGTTATCTCATCAATTCTGCTCACACATTTTTGGTATCTTGTGTCCCATTCATCGGCAGGGCAATACTCATCAAGATTCCACTTGTACTTTTCTTCAATCTGATTTCTATTCTTCATATTTAGCCTCCACAATTGATTATTTACTTACATTTACATAATAAAACAACCTAAGCAAAAAATCAATCATTTGACGCTCAAGGCTGTTATTTATTATTCAACTGTGACAGACTTCGCCAGATTGCGTGGCCTATCGGGATTGATACCTTTGTTAACGCTAACATAGTATGCAAAATACTGGAACGCAACTGTCGCTACAATAGGCATCAATTCATCATCTACTTGTGGCAACTTGATATACTTATCTGCGATATCGAACTTGTACTGACTGAATACTATAACCCTACCACCACGAGATTTGACTTCGTGAATAATATTATTTGTCTTGTCTAGTAGACTACTTTGTGTAGTACATATTATGACTATGTCTCCGTCTTCAATGAGAGCAAGGGGTCCGTGCTTGAGTTCGCCACTGGGGTAAGCACTGCAATTGATATAACTGACTTCTTTGAGCTTAAGGCTAGCTTCTATAGACACTAGATAATCAAGTCCTCTGCCAAGGAAAAAAGCTCTACTCACTCCAACAAGGTCTTGCGACAAACTCATAATTGCCTTTATATCTATCTCATCTATTGCTCTAAGTACTTTTTGCCATTTGTCGCTACTAGATATAGATAAGTTTTCTGCTAGCATCTTCATTATAGCAATCTGACAAGTGTAGGCTTTGGTTGAAGCAACTGCAACTTCTCTTCCTGCAATAATCGG
Source organism: uncultured Lachnospiraceae bacterium (assembly GCA_964368755.1). GTDB lineage: Bacteria > Bacillota > Clostridia > Christensenellales > UBA1242 > CALVZT01. Next base: position 36,305 of record CAYJCR010000007.1, on the reverse strand, counting down.
CATACTGTTATTACACAATCTACTTAGATAACTATTGTCATTGTTGGTAATAGCAAGTGTATCTGCACCACCTTCGATTGCACACTTACAAGCAAGTATTGTATCCGCCGTCTCTCCACTCTGACTCACAAAGACACAGAGGCTGTCTTTGAAATAATGCTTTGTACACACGAACTCGCTTGCTCTATCACATTCAATACTAATGTCATACTCGCTAAGATAATACTTAGCAAGTAACATAGAGTTATATGCACTTCCACAACCCACAAAATATATTTTGGAGTATTTCCAGAAGTTAATATAGAACAACTTTGCATTGTCAATAATTCTAGATAATGCCACCGTAGATTCTTTAATCTCAGATAACATACTATGTTCCATATTATCAACACTGTTGTATGTGTTTTGATGAATAATAGTAGAACGTTTTTTTATTCTATACCCACGACTTGAGAAAAACTTGATGTTATCTTGTTCAATGACAGCGACTTCATTATCTTCAAGTGTATAATACACTCCGTCTTCAAAGCACACTGTATCGCTTGCGACTATTGTGTCTACCCCTACTCCAACATAAAGTGGGCTGAACTTCTTGGTCACAAATAAGGAGTTGGGATGAAGTGCGCATATGCAGACAATTGCATATGTACCCTCAAGCATTGACAAACATTGGCAGAACTCTCTACTTGTCAATGGATTACATTTGTACAAAAGCGCTGATATAACCTCAGTATCTGTATCTGATTTGTAATCATAATCTCCAATATATTCTTTGAGAGCATCAATATTAGTTATTATTCCATTGTGCACAACTGCCCAATTACCATTACAAGATTTATGAGGATGACAATTGTCTAACGTTGGCTTGCCATGAGTTGCCCATCTAGTATGAGCAATAACACAATTAGATTCTATATCGCCGACTTTGTCTTGTAGCTGCTTAACTCTGCCAACACTCTTAATCAAAGTAATAGTCTTATCATCTAAATACCCTATACCAGCTGAGTCATACCCCCTATACTCCAATAGTTTGAGTTTGTCTATAATCTTATTGACAATATTTACTCGCGAAAGTATTGCAACTATTCCACACATATTGTAATTGTATGAAAAAAAATATGGCTTTGTTACTCACAAAGTCATTTCTTCAATCTATATAATATTGTTATCATTTCATCATCAATAGCGGTGTTGTCAATATTAAGTTGACCAATATCTGCATTCTCCTTGACAGTGTGCCCGTGAAAATCACTTCCACCACTTATAAGCAAGCCTTCGTTGTCAGCAATTTCTTTCAAAGCAAGCTCTCTATCCATTGAATATGTCGAATAATACACTTCCAAGCCATCTAATCCAATGACTTTGAGATAATTGATAATCTTACGCATATTCGATAAAGTCTGACCTTCTCTATCGATTATCTCATATGGATGAGCAAGTACAGCAAGTCCACCAGCCGAATGTATTGCTCTTATCACCTCATCTGCCTGCAATCTAAACTCAAGACCTTTGTCAATATTGAGGTACTTCTGACAAGCTTCATCAACATCTCTAACAAAACCCTCATCTATCATACACTGAGCTATATGAGGTTTGCCAACATTGGGAATGGATTCAAGATATTCGATGCTCTTTGTACTGAGATTGATGCCGTGATTTGTTAGATAGTCTAGTTTGCTTTTGAGTTTCTGTTGTCGCAAAATCACACGTTTGGAACAAATACTCGCAATCTCACTATGGTCTATATCCATACCATATCCAAGAATATGTACATTGACACCCAATGCTTTGCTTGATACTTCTATGCCACTAATAAGTGTCATATCAAGTTTTTTGAGCAAGGCAACATACTTGGGCTTAGACAACTCTCTTACACCATCAACACAATCATGATCTGCTAGTGCAAAAGTATCAATGCCTGTCTTGTCTAATATTTCAACAATTCTATCCAAACTTTCTAGTCCGTCAGAATATGTGGAATGAATATGTAGATCAACCATAACAAATCCTTCCTTTATATTTGGACTAAGTATATTGTATACGTGATTGTTTAGTCAAACAATTGAGAGATATTTAACAATTTTTTGTTAAAAAAACAATTACTTTACTTTGATAAGTTTTAATGATATACTCAGAATAGAGTTTAATCAAGGAGTCAGTATGTACAGTATTTACAAGTATTATGACATAATGGAGTTGGAACAAACTTTTGCATCTAAGTTCGCACCACTTACGCGCAATGGCAAGATTGATGTTTGTCCTCCAGTATTGAGAATGCACAATGGCAAATGGGTTCTTGCATATCTTGTTCTTGACGAACCTGAAGAGATAGACAATCATATCCCTGTCAGAAGACCTATCGGTATTATTCTTAGGAATAGAAAGAAAGGCAAAGTCTACTGCACTTACTGTTTCGATGAATACGAGTTTGTGTCTGGACATGACAGTTTCAACAAAGAATATTACAACTTGGAGACTGACCCAGAATATTGGCCCAATAGAATACCAGAGAATGAAGAGAAGTTTCGTCTACTATTAGAACAACTATTCAAGATAGTTAGTTCTATGACATTGTTTGGCAAGCCCAATCAACAAAGTTATGACCGTTACAATCAGCTTCTACACACACTCTTCCCTCTTAACTATCTTGACTTCTTCAAAGCATTGGAGAATGATCCAATAGTAAGAGTGCAAGGAGAATGTTCTCATAGACGTATTCTTGCAGCCAAAGAGGACAAAAAGGTTGAACAAGCAAGGCAAAATATACTAACCGAAGCTAACGAAAAGTCTAGGCTTAGCTTCGTGAAGAATATGAAGCAAGAGATGGCAGATTTTATCAAAGTAGACATCTCCCCTGCTATCAAGTCAAAAGGACAATATGCTAAGATAGATTTCTTCACTTACCTTGGCAAGATGATACGTGATCTTGAGAACAATACCAAGCAGTACTTCAGTTGTTACAACACAGCCCTCACTCCAAAGGCACTCAAAGTCAATCAAGAAACGGCTTTTGAGTCACAGAAAGTATTGATCGTCAAGACTTATGCCAAGGCTTGCGTCAAGCCTCTTGTCAATGACAATACAGTAAGTGAGATATCCAAATGTTTGTTTGCATTCTTAGATGCCCAACTACAAGAGGAAGAATCTGGTTGTATCACACCTGAGACCAAGCAAGCTATCACAGATGCCTTGAACAATATTGCAACATTGTCTGCAAAACTCGTTGATCCAACAGCAATAGTTGAGATGCGTGAGATAAAAGAACGTCTAGAGAATGACTACTTCAATGCCCCATCATATGCTGATATGTCAGATTTGTATATTGGCTACAAATTGTATTATGACAATGAAGTAAAACAGTAACTTTTTGATAATAAAAAAACGCTTGATTAAAAGCGTTTTTTTTGTTACTCATCATCGCTATTGAAAAAGTCAAAAGCCTTCATTATCTCGTTGAGATCCTCTTTTGGGTTAACAGCTTCTTTTAGATCAAAGCCACTTTCGTTAGGTGTAGGATATGATAATGGCGAAGTGATAACGGACTTTGGTTTTGTCCCATTGAACATTACTTTCTCAAAGTAATTCTCTCCCACATCATCTTGTAGTAAGTTCTCGAATATCGCAGGCTTATCTACCTTTGCTTTGCGAACTATCTTGTCCTGCCTTGGCGCAGAGATTGTCGCAGATGTAACAATAGCCTTAGGCTCAACTGCAATATGCTCAGCATCTTCTTGTGTTGATCTCTCAACTTGTTTTTTGTCATATAACTTCTGAATAGGAACGTTATATACCGTCTGATTAGATGCCATCTTAGCTAGCAACTTCCTTACAGGATCAGTACTATCTGGTACTACGAACTCTGTACTCAATGTCGCTTCAATTGTCTGCTTGAGACTCCCAAGCTGACTAGATAACATACCTGCTTGATCAGGGACATTATTCATAAGTTGACTAATGATATTGTCAAGACGTCTATATATGAGATTGATTTTTTTGAATTCTAATTCATATATGCTCTTCGAACTACTCTCAATCTGCTTAGCCTTCTCTACAACCGATACAAGCTCTTCAAGAGTATCTCCCTTCTGAGCATTCTCAAGCTCGTTTTTTAATGAAAAAATCCTATCCTTCTGTTCTGCAAGCCTAGTCTCATAGTCCTTCTTGAGAAGAGAGATGTATCTATCAACTTCTTCTTTGTTATATCCATTCATTTGGTCACTAAATATACTCATATCTTATTCGCCTTCCTATTCTTTCTATCTTTGACAAAAATATATATTAACATACTTACGCCCAAGGCAATAAGTGCTATGCTCAAGGCTTGCGATACTCTGATACTAGTATTCCAAAGATACAAACTGTCTGTCCTAAGTCCCTCGATAAGAGCTCTTCCTATGCCATAATAGATGAAATATACTGCAGTGACAACACCTTTCTGTCTGACAAAACGTATGATAAGCATTAGCCCAACAAAGCCTAATATATTCCACATACTCTCGTAGAAGAATGTTGCATAATGCCACAAGCCATCACTCTCGATGAATACTGAAAAAGGAAACCATTGTTGAACAGCATTACTCACAACTCCACCATATGCCTCTTGATTGACGAAGTTGCCCCATCTGCCAATTGCTTGTCCAAGTATAAGACACGGAGCAGCAACATCACATACTTTGGCGATATTATCCTTCCTTAGCCAGCAATATAACAATATACCAACAAAGCCTCCAATAACACCACCGTATATTGCAAGTCCACCTTCCCATATCTTGAATACATCTACAAAGCTATCTACTCCATAGAATATAACAAAATACAATCTAGCACCAATAACTGCTAGTGGTAGTACAATAAGAGCAAGTTCTAGAGGCATATCTAAGTGATACTTCTTCATCTTGCATATCAAAACAGCCACTACAACACCAATCAACATTGCAGAAGCCATTATAACGCCATACCACTTAACTTCCCAGACACCAAACAAACTGAAGCCAGGGTTACCTAACATATTCATATTCTAGATTATAACAAATAGGATAAAAAAAACCAACTTAAAAATGTAAGTTGATTGTATTTTGACAAATATTTACTTATTATAACCTATTGATTGTTTCATAGATATCATTTGTATCGACTTGGGTCTTGATATCCTTCATACCTTCAAGCTTATTCCTGTCTTGGATTGGGATCATAGCGAACTGATGATCTTGGGTTGGAAACTCTGTTGGCAAATCTTCATGTGTAATGCGATATTTTCTATCATGTACACACTTGATTATGACACCTATTACAACTGCCAAGCAACATAACGCAATAATCAATACGATAATATTTGCTTGCAACCACATCCAAACTTTTGCCACAATGCACTTCCTTATTCCAATGTACTTTGATTTTATCATAGGAAAGAGCTATTGTCAATGCTTTGCTCGAAGTTTTCTATACCAAGACTTATCATCATGGCTCTATCTATCTCCAGCATCTTTATTGTCCCCAATTCTCCGATTTTATCTTTTAATCTGAGTTTGTCTAGGGTTCTTACTTGTTCGAGAAGAACTACTGAATCTTTTTCTAACCCATAGACATTCGCATTGAGCTCAATATGAGTTGGAATGCGTGCTTTGTTGATCTGACTTGTTATTGCAGCAACTATTACTGTCGGGCTATATTTATTGCCAATATCGTTTTGCACAATGAGTACTGGTCTTATGCCACCTTGCTCACTCCCTTTGACAGGGCTTAAGTCTGCATAATACAACTCGCCACGTTTGATCATCAACTACTCCTTTGGTCTAGGGTTTTCCTTTCTATTCATATGGAATCCCATATTTTCGCAACAAAAGTTTTGGCTCAAAAAAGACTGCTTATTCTCTACTCCCATATTATGCAAAGTTGTGCAATAATTGTTCATAGGGATTATTTCTTTACTCATACGATATTCTCCACCTTTGGTATTTTTTATTCAATAAAAAAAATTATCTCTTATAGTTAAGATGTTACTTTGAAGTGATTTTATACGCACTTGAGACATAAAAAAACACCAAGCCAAAACTTGGTGTCAAATATATACTTATTCTATCACACAGATAGCCGTTGCAGAATGCTTGTCGTGTGATATGCTAATACTTATATTGTGATAGCCATTGCTCTCAACATAAGCTTGTGCTCCCTCAAAAAATACTGCATATGGAGCACCTTTTTCGTTATGCTTTATCTCAATATTTAGAGGCTTGATATTTGCATCAAATCCAGTACCAAAAGCTTTGACAATCGCTTCTTTTGCGCAGAAATGTCCAGCTATGTGAGGCATTGGCTCAGCATACTTTCGGAAATACTTAATCTCGTTGGCCGTGAACAATGTCCCTAACTTAATATCATCTTGTGATAGATTCTTAATCCTTTCTATCTCTAATATATCAATCCCAACTTTCATCTTCAGTCTCCTTTATTACTTCTTTGACGACTCTCCCTACATCACTTCCATCAAACCCTTTGCTAAGAAGGTATCTATACAACTTCTGCCCCACAGCCAAAGTATGTTCTTTGTTCTTCATATACTTGCAAGCTAGGGCTTTGACTACATCATATTGATTGGGCATTTGTTCAAGTTTGAGTGTAATATCCTTGTCTTTGATACCCTTTTGAGCGAGTTTGTATCTAATCATTTTTTTGCCAGATTTGTAATAATTGGCTTCAACAAAAGCATCAGCATAATGTTCATCATCAATATATTTGTATTGCAACAGTTTGCTTATGCAATCTTCTATCACAACTGGCGCATAACCTTTGTCATAAAGATACTTTTCAATTTCTTTGCGAGTCTTCATTCTCCTATTTAGGAGTCCCAATACTTTGCCAAAAGCCACTTCCTTATCGCTCTCAAGACAAACTTCATCGAGCCTTTGCTGAGATATCTCTTGGCCTTTTTTGAGTCTAAACTTAACAAGACTCTCTGCAGATATCCCACAAGAGAATTTGTCATCTATGAATATGTTGACTCTTTCGCCTTTTTTTTGTGCTGTAATACTTGTAATTATCATTTATTTCCCTTTATAAAGCATTGCTTTGTGCAGTTTAATTGTAGACTCCCTAGTGCTTTGTACAGTTGTGGTAGATTGGAATTGGGTATAACTATGTCAACATCTATTTTGCTGTCAAAAACTGCATTAGTAATAGAAAGTATTCCTTCCTGGCATAGACTCTGCAACGCATTGTATTCTGAATAATTGACAGAGCAAGAATACTCGTTTGCTAAGATATGTGTTACTTGCTTATCCATAGCAAGTTTGGCCGATCTAGCATATGCCTTAGCAAGTCCTGCCGTACCGAGCTTAATCCCGCCAAAGTATCTTACAACGCATACAAGTACATTATCTAACTTTGCGTTGTTGATAGCACCCAATATCGGCATACCTGCAGTCCCTGATGGTTCTCCATCATCAGAACTGTTCTGTGTCACAATATACTCTCCACGATCTATCATGGCTTGGGTATCGAAGTATTTGTATGCCCAACATATATGAGTTGCATCAGGGAATTGACCTTTCAACATCTTGATAGTATCTTTATATTCCCCGGCCATATGGAATGCAAAAGAAATAAACTTCGACTTATTGACTGTCAAAGTCTCTCCATTTGTATCTTCTGCACTTATATAACTATCCATGATAATATTATAGCATTATTTTGATTGTACACAAAATATCTTCACATTGTTTACCAAAAAAAATTATCATTGACAATCAATCTAAATGATAGTACAATGCAATTGCAATAAAAACTATCAATTAGGAGAATTATTATGGCAAAAGAAAGCTTTGAAAATTATTTTAGAACTAACAAGTTTCTTCAATCAGAGAAATGTTTGTATAACCCTATTATTCTTTCTCGTTCGTACAATGACAACTTAGATGAGATTATTATCATTGGAGACCTTGATGATGATAATCTCCTTGACAAAGATGCTCTTCCTTTTGTCAGAAGCACTTGTGGCATAATACTTCAAGTTGAGCCAGACATTACAGAAGTGATCCCTACCCGTAGACTTAATAATATATCTTTTGATGGTACTAACATATTAGCTTATGAGAGAGATAGACTCTCTCCATATATTATCAACACGCATGGCACAGTTTTACAGGAAGCTTCAACTCCAATTTCTAGCATCCAAGCCGACGAAGAATAATAATTACTACAATAATAAAAACCCACATAGCGTGGGCTTTTTTTATTCAACAGTATCTTTTTCTAGATCTTCTATTTGAGTCGTATCTTTGTGTGGAATAGGTTTCCACTCAACATGCTTAAACACAGCAATGAACATTATTGGAAGATTGAACAAATCAAAGAATGGGAATGTGAACATATATACAACTTTTTTCCAAGTAGCACACTTGATTCTTTTCCATTCACAGAACACAACTGGCAATATTTGTACAAATGAAGTCAAATACAACGTTCCAATAGATGTAGCAAAAGCTATGCCAATATCTCCACAACACTTACCAACATTGAGCTGAAGTACAACAAATGCTGTAATAAGGGTTATATAATACAATATCTTCCATATAAAAGTTACAAGAGCGTATGGAAAGAACTCAAATAACATGTCAAAAACAGTAAACTTCCTTTGTGCATATGTCTGATTGCATTTCAATAGTTTCTTTTGCTTTTTATTTGACATGAACAAACTTTTGAGCATTCTTTTCGTATGTGAGGCAAAAACCATTAATCTTCCCTTTGCCCAACGAATACGTTGTCTAAACATTACCTTAAAAGTTGTTGGTTGTTCATCATAGAAGACTGCATCGTGGCAATACTTTACTTGATAACCATCTAGCAAACTATCCAAGGTAAACTCCGAATCTTCAGTTATTAACTCCCACTTCCAACCATCTTTGATAACTTCGCTGTTGACCAAAAACCCCGTTCCTGTAATTGCACAGCTCAAGTTAAGCGCAGTTCTAGGTGCGTGTAGCGAGCGCATATTTCTGTATTGGTGGTACCCATAACTTGCAGATATGAAATTGGTACCGAAGTTCTTAGTATTCCTATATGAAGTAATAATCTTACAGCCACTATCAAATGCCTCGTTCATCTTCTCCACATAATCAGTTGCAAGTAAGTTATCTGCATCAAATACAAAGTAGCCATCAAAACTTGTCATTCCATAATCTTGTTGAATATGTTCTGTAAGAAACTTAAGAGCATAACCTTTGCCTATCTGCGTAGTATTGAATCTTTCATATACAACGCAACCTTTGTCTCTACATATCTTGGCAGTATCATCAGTACAGTTGTCTGCGACAACAAATATGGTTAACTTATCCTGATCATAATGTTGCTTGCGTATACTGTCGATAAGGTTGCCAATAACGGTTCTTTCATTACGAGCAGCTATCATAAAAGCATATTTATGTTGATTGTTGGTTTTGCTATATTTTTTTACACAAAAAAGTCCTAGTACTATATAAAGTATTCTATAGGCAACCAAAAGCCCAAGAAGTGTAACAAACACCCAGTTGACAATGTTAATAATACCTACAGCTGAAGTGTCTTTGAATGAGATTGCGAGCATATTGAACATGTATTAATATTACCTTTTACTAAAAAATTATTTCTTCAATCACTCCACCACCAAGACAATTCTCATCTTTGTCATAAAAGACAACAAATTGTCCAGGGGTTACAGCACGTTGTTTCTGCTTGAAGTCTACAACAACTTTGTCTTCTTCGATCGTCACAGTCACTGCTTGATCAGGTTGACGATATCTAAACTTTGCAAAACATTCAAAAACCTTAGTTTGTGGCTCTTTTGGTATCCAGTTGACTTTGTATGTAACGAGCCCCTTACTATACAACTCATCGCATTCGCCTTGGTTGACATATAGTACATTGTTGATGACATCTTTTTTGATGACAAACCATCGATCCCCGTTACCTGTAGCAAGTCCACCAATCTTGAGTCCTCTCCTCTGTCCAAGTGTATAGAACATAACACCTTCGTGCGTTCCAACAACATTACCTTGCATATCTTTAATTATACCTTGTTTGGATGGAAGATATTTCTGCAAAAACTCTCTAAACTTGCGTTCTCCAATAAAGCATACTCCTGTAGAATCCTTCTTCGTAGCATTGACAAGGTTATGAGCCTTGGCTATCTCACGTAAAGCAGGCTTCTCAATATCTGCTAGTGGAAACATTGCATATGAGAGTTGTTCTTGACTTAATTGATTAAGAAAATATGACTGATCTTTGTTCTTGTCTTTTGCTTTGGCAAGATAGAACAATCCATCTTTTTCATATACCTTGGCATAATGCCCTGTTGCAACTTTGTATGCGCCAAGCTTCTTTGCTTGTTCAACAAAAGGTCCAAACTTAATCTCTCTATTACATAGCACATCAGGATTGGGAGTCCTTCCCTTCTTGTATTCAGCAAGAAAATCCGAAAAAACCCTATCCAAATATTCTTTGGCATAATTAACAGTAAAATATGGTATGCCAATATTATTACATACTCTTTTGACGTCTTCGTAGTCTTGCTGAGCAGTACATACACCACAATCATCTGACTCTTCCCAGTTGAGCATAAAGAGTCCAATGACATCATAACCTTGCTCTTTGAGAAGAAGTGCTGTAACAGAAGAATCTACTCCTCCACTCATACCTACGACTATTGTATTATTTTGTTGTTTCACTTGCCTTGTCCTCTACATACTCTTCATCAATGGATATTGGAACTTTATACTTGTTACATAGTATCATTATAGTATCAACAGCCCATAATAAGACATTAACACCAGCCGGCATAATACAAACAGTAATAATACCAGCAAGATAATAGTTATACCACCAATCCATAGGAAAGGCTGGAGCAATAGCAATGAGCAAGAATGCAATCATTGAAAAGGCCCCTCTCCAATATTTACCTATATAAAAGCAGTGTCCTCCGAAAAATCCAAGAAACAGTGACATAAAGAAAAGTTTCCATTTGTTCACATCTTTTGGCAATACGCTATCATTGATAATCTTATTACGCTCTTTATTCTTAATTGCTTTCTTGGCGGCTGCATTTGTTGCTTTGGATAGCCTAGCAAAAATAAGTCCACATCTTGGACACTTAGCCGTTGCTATCTGCATCTTTCTTTCGCAACGAGGACATCTCTTGGTTGTTTTGGTTAATTTATCCATCAATTCACCTTCAGTATGTACAGTTTAACAAAACTCATATTATTAGTCAATAAATTTGCTTTATACAATCGCTTTTTCACAAATAAAAATAAGGCTAGTAACTAGCCTTATTTGTCATACAATTATTTCTTTGCATCAACCTTGGCCATATGGGCAATAAGGTCAACAACCTTGTTAGAATAACCCCATTCGTTATCATACCAAGCAACAAGTTTAACAAACGTGTCACTAAGCATTATGCCTGCATTTGCATCGAATATAGATGTTCTGCTATCTCCAATGAAGTCACTCGAAACTACAGGTTCTTCTGTATATCCCAAGATACCCTTCAAGGCACCAGCAGATTGCTTTTTGACCTCTTTTTTGATTGCTTCATATGTAGTAGGTTTGCTAAGTCTAACTGTCAAGTCAACAACAGATACATTGATAGTAGGTACACGGAAGCTCATGCCTGTAAGTTTGCCATTAAGCTTAGGGATAACTTCTCCAACAGCTTTGGCAGCTCCAGTACTTGATGGAATAATGTTGGCACTAGCTGCTCTTCCACCTCTCCAATCTTTTTTAGATGATCCATCTACTGTAAGTTGTGTTGCAGTTGTTGAGTGAACCGTAGTCATAAGACCTTCAAGTATACCGAACTTGTCATTGATGACTTTGGCAAGAGGTGCAAGGCAGTTGGTTGTACAACTTGCGTTGCTGACTACATTCATTGATTTCTTATATGTCTTCTCATTGACACCCATAACGAACATTGGTGCGCCACCCTTAGATGGAGCTGTAATAATAACTTTTTTTGCACCACCCTTCAAGTGAAGTGAAGCATCATCAAGTTTTGTGAACTTACCCGTAGCTTCTGCAATATAATCTGCTCCTGCTTTGCCCCATGGGATAAGTGTTGGGTCTTTCTCTTGGAATACAGAGATAGCATTGCCATTAACAACAAGTTTGCCACCCTTGACTTCAACTTCGCCATCGAACTTACCATGTACAGTGTCGTATTCGAACAAGTACTTTGCATAATCTATATCCACAAATGGATCATTGATTGCAACAACTTGTACGTCATCTCTCTTGTTAGCAGCACGAAGAATAAGTCTTCCTATTCTACCAAAACCATTTATACCAATTTTTATCTTAGCCATAACTTTTTTCTCCTATAAATATTATTTTAGATTGTCTGGATTGAGACCAGAAAGTTCTTTGATGACAAACAAACCGTCTTTGCGAATAAGCACATCATCAAAATATATCTCACCCCCGCCATATTGTGGCAGATGGGATTGAACCATATCCCAGTGGACTGCAGACTCATTACCGTTAGAAGCTTCTTCATAACAAGCCCCCGGAGTCAAATGAATCGAACCACACATTTTTTCATCAAATAAGATATCAAGCATTGGTTTGACAACATAAGGATTGACACCTAATGCAAACTCTCCAAAGTACCTACTACCATCATCAGTATTGAGTATTTCATTAAGCTTTTTGTTATCACCTTGACAGGTTGCTTCGATTATCTTGCCATTTGCTACAACTAGTCTAATGTTATCAAATCTACTATTGCTTTGGACTGTAGGAATATTGTACTCTATCACGCCATTGACACTGTCCTTGACTGGAGCTGTGTATACTTCTCCATCAGGGATATTGTATGAGCCAGAACATTTGATAGCCTTGATGCCTTTGATAGAGAAAGTAAGGTCAGTTCCCTTGGCAACAATCCTTACCTTGTCAGTCTTATCCATCAATGTAACCAATGCATCCATTGCTTTGTCCATCTTAGAATAATCAAGATTGCATACATTGAAGAAGAAATCCTCAAATGCCTCACTACTCATACCTGCATTCTGAGCATATGCTCCACCTGGATAATTGAGTAATACCCACTTCTTTTTACACCTAATCCTATGATGAATAGGAAGTGCATAATATAATGACTTGTTCTTTATATTCTCACTAGGCACATCAGACATCTCGTATAGATTGTTCATGCCTCTAACCGAGATATAAGCATCTATATCACTCATACGAGTAAGCTCGTACTTGGTCTGCAACTTGCCATAATCTGCAGTATATGTCTTCATTAATTCTCTGTTAACTCTGCCATACTGTATATCAACAAAAGGTAATCCCCCTGCAAGTTGTACAGCTTTGACCAACTTAACCACAAAGCTTTCATTCACATCTCTGACTTCGATTAGTACCTTCTCGCCTCGTTTTACACTACACGAGTAATTAACCAAGTTCTCTGCTAATTTTGATTCTCTATCCATTTATGCTCCTTACAATCGCTCTTATATATTAGTCTTCTTACGTACAGAAGCTTTTGTTGTAGCTCTGCTACTAGTTGAGGCTCTCTTTGTAGAGGCTGCTACTTTTGTATTCTTTGCTTTAGTGGCAGTTTTTGCTACAGTTGATGTCTTAGGAGTGCTAGGAACTTTCTTGGTAACAGTTGTTTTTGCCGATGCTTTGGCAACAGTTTTGACAGTGCCCTTTGCTGTTGTTGCAACTTTTGATTTAGTAGCCTTTGTAGTAACAATTTTACTAGCTGTTTTTGTAGCAACTTTGACCTTCTTATCTTGGATTTTGGCTATTTTCTTTGCAGGGCTCTCAGCTATGACTTTGGTATTATATTCTGCAAGCAATTTATAATCCCCAACTCCCATTCTGATATCTAATATGTGTTTAGTTCCACCGAACAAAGCTACCAACACTCCACACAATACAAGTAAAAATAATATGATATTGCAAACAAGTGGAACTTTGGCAAATACATTACTAAATATTATTGCCAATATACTAGCCAAAGATACACTGCCACCCACTATTGTAGATATGATCGTAGCATTCTTGACTTTATAATTATTACAACTAGGCTTATCGTTCTTATCAAGCTCTATTGTTGCATATTCTATACCAATAAGATTGTCAGCATTGCGTATCAATCCAGACTTCTTTGGCAACATCAATGCAATATCAATAACATTTCTATCCAAAAGTTGTATTGATGGAACACCAAAACTATCTTTTTTGTCCGTATACATACGAGTGAAGAAGTTCGTAATAGAAGTACCAATATCAAAACAAATCTTCGTAAACCAATTACGCTTTTTGTGTACAGTAACAATGTCAGCACCATCTTCATGCTCTTTCAACATTCTGTCAAAGATCTGATTACAGTCCAACTTGTAATCTCCGACAAGCACGACTTCGCCAGTAGCAAAAGGAAGTGCACTTTCTATTGCATTGTTAATAGTGAACTTATCTATAACAATACCCTTGATGCCCTTGTGTGCATCAAATATACCCTTTGCCTCAACGGAAGGACATACAACTATTATCTCACAATCTTGATGACTCTGGACAAATGGCTTAATATCAACCAATGTCTTGTCTATAGCAGCACTATCTGCTATAGGGAAAATAACCGAAATCTTCATAATCATCTTCTCCTACGATTATTCTAACATACTTTTTAAAAAAGCAAAAAGCTTTGAGATAACTTTTTTCAACAATTTAATAAAAAGTGAAGATTTTTGCTATCAAAAAGTCCAATAATTGTTGTATACTCATATTGTAATAGGAGTTTGATTATGGGAAAATATATTATGCAAACTGCATTAGAGAACAAATATGCGATAGGTGCATTCAATTTTTGCAACATGGAATCACTCAAAGGTATCATCGAAGCTGCGAACGAACTCGGAGCTCCAGTCATCGCACAGATAAGCAAAGGAGCAATCAACTACGCAGGTCCTGATTTTATGAAAGGACTTATTTCTGCTGGTAGGAAGATGGCTAAGTATCCAATATCTTTTCATTTAGATCACGGCGATAGCTTTGACACAGTTAAGACTGCCATTCGTATTGGATGCGACTCCGTAATGATCGATGCAAGTGGGCTCGAGTATGAAGAGAACGTCAAGTTGACAAAGAAAGTTGTATCTTACGCACACAAAAGAAATATATGGGTAGAAGCCGAACTCGGCAGATTGCAAGGCATAGAAGACCATGTCAAAGTTTCTGCAAAAGAAAGTAGCTATACTGACCCTCAGCAAGCCAAAGACTTTGTTACACGCACAGGTGTTGATTCACTAGCAGTAGCTATAGGAACAAGCCACGGTGCATACAAGTTCGAGGGCGCGGCAGAGCTTAAGTTCGATATATTATCAAAGATAGAAAAACTCATTCCTCACACTCCCCTAGTGTTGCATGGCGCATCAAGTGTAGATGAGACAAGTGTTGCAAAATTCAATTCTCTTGGTGGACAACTCAAAGGCGCCAAAGGCGTGCCAGCTGAGATATTGAAGAAAGCAAGCCATACTCATGTATGTAAAATAAACGTAGATACAGACCTCAGAATAGCATGTATTTCTGCAACAATCGAGCATATCAAGAACAATCCATCCAATATTGATACCCGTAAGTATCTATCTGCCTCAACAGCAGCAATCAAAGATGTTGTTATAGCAAAAATCAAGTGCTTTAGCCTATAATAATTATAGGCTATTAACAACGCTAGCAACAACATATAGCCCTTGTTGCAACACATAAATACAGTAACACATATCGCAAATTAACAAGCCATTATTGACTTGTTTTTTTGATAATGTAGTTATAATTTAATAACCATATATTTTTATAGATTACTACTGTTACACAAACTCTCTAATACTACCAAAATCCAAATATGCCGAATAGAATTTTATCTCCTATCATCACGATATAGTCAAATAAGCTATATATTTTTTGTCAGATTATTACTATATGTCTTGAGTTATATTGCTACAATTCATTTCCACAAAATCATAATCATATTTTTGGTGATACAAAAAAAAGCACAAGCCAAATAATTGACTTGTGCTAAAAATATTCAAAAAATTAGTCTTTGATTATTTCTATTATTTCTTTCATTTCTTCAAAAGTAAGTAACGAAAGCTTCCTAAAAGCCTCTGCATAAGCATTCTTAATATAAGGCTCATAATCAGGGTTCTTCTCAGCAACCTTTGCCATAGCTTGTGCTACACGAAGGACTTCTTTCTCATCCTTGTATTCCTTAAATAGCAACACTTTCTCAAAAATTGTAAATGATAGGTCAACACCTCTTGTTTCTGTGAATTGTTCTGCCATAATTATATTCTCCTTATATTAACTTACACTTGTTGGATCTTGAGTTGCAGCAGTATTTGCCCTTCGCGCCCTTTGAGCAATTACATCAGCACTACCTACTGACACAAATGTCGCCGTTACTTCAGTATCATATACTCCAGTAGACGCAGCTTGAGCTTTAAATTGGTTTCTATATGCAGGAGCAACCGCAACATCATTTGCCCCTGCCGCAACCTGGGCATACGTACATTCAGATAAGTTTACATTCCTATCTAGCTTTGTTGGATCAGCTGCATTTCTAGTATAAGTTTCTCCGCCGATTCTAAATTCAATTTGTCCCCCACTCTCTTTTATTTCAAACATGGGTTTTCCACCAGAAGTAGTATTTACAAGAGCCAAAACTTCGTTAATTTCTTCAGTACTCATTCCTGTTGACTGTAAATGATTGATAAGAACCAACGCATCTGCTATTGTATCATTGATATGCACTGTTGACGCAATCTCAAGAACTTTTTTATCAGTAATCCTTTTTATAGAATCTGGCTTTACTCTTTCAGAAAAATCTTTATCTCTCCTCTTCATAGCTCTTAAAGTATCATATGCCGCTCTTTGATCTGGAGAAAGATCTGAAACTTTTTTCTTTGCAGGCTTTGTTGGTTCTGCTGGAGTTGTTTTTTCTTTTGCAAGCTCATTTTGTATATACAATAACAATTTATTGACAGAAGCTCCAGATGATAGAGACCTTTTTTCATTTTCTATCATTTGACGGAAGAATGTACATTGCATTAAGTTATTTGAAAGTTCTGCATCCACCTTAAATTTTGCAAGATTTGATATTTTTGCAGATTCCAAAGCCCATTGCTTATAACCCAACGTACCGGTATAATCAGTGATTGGATTACCTTGTTCATCTACAAGTGCGGCTTGTTGCGTAGAGTTTAAACATTCGTCATGTGCTTTTCTTGTAGCATAATCTATTACCTCACCTATAGGAAGACCAAGCCTACGAACCTCAGCCATTGCTTGATCCATCTTATATTTACTTGCTTCTACTCGCTTAATATAATCTAAATTGCTTCTATCAGCTGGTGGAACATTTTCCAATATCATATTAAGAGCAACTGCTTTTGTATATTCATCTATCGCAGCTTTTGATTGAGCTTTTGTTGGCATATACGCAGGATTAAGTGTATAAAAATCACTAGAAAGATCTGTTGTGCTAGTATTTGTATTAATACTACTAATTGCACTTGTTACAGCAGTATCTGTTCTTATTATATTATCATAATTGGCTATATCTGCAGCTTCTCTGCTGTATTTCTGATAATTGGCATTATATGCTGCATATGCTTGTTCAGAAATATGAGCACTTTTTATCGCATCCTTCAATACATCTGGAGTTCTTCCGCCACAGTAAGCAGGAATCAAAGCCATAAGAGCTGGATCACTTGGATGTTTGTTGATTAAGGCAGCAAACAACTCCATTGGGCTATAAAGACTAAGTTTCTCAGCACTAGCAAGAAACTCATCTCTCTTAAAATTGGCATGACCTAAGCCATATGGTGGATTTGGATCTGTTTCACCTTCAACAAGCATAGATTTACAAAAACATCCACCAAGCACATTATATATAGTTGCTCTTAAGTCAGGATCAGCCTTCGCAATTGCTGACAAAACATCCAAAACATTCTTATGTTTAGAACGTATCCCATTAATCTCTTGTAATAGAATACTCTTAGATAGTTTTTGCGCATTTAATTTTTTGGTAGGATTGCTAAAAATTCCATTATTACTAGCAACATAAAATCTAGCATCATATGACTCATTAGGATCTAGTACATTGACCATGCCAGTACGACCTGTAATACTTCCTCCTAAACCAACCACATTGCCAGTGCTAGAAAAAACAGAAATTAATTTCTTCTCTTGCTCTTCAGTTAACACCGTAGCACCTTTATGAGTTGCTAATTCTGCGGAAAAAGTTGGAAGTCCAGCAATATGCTTAACACTTCTGCTTGAGCTACTTTTGAAAACACCATGCAAAGTTTTTAACAAAGCAGATGCTTCTGCTACAGTAATATTTAATTTTCCTGGTTTACTTGCCATAAATATTCTCCTTTAGTTTCAATAATTATCACCCAAATATTATAGATATCGGACCATACGGATATTTTTGGTTACCATTATTGTATCATATTTGTATCAAAACTTCAATAGATAAAGTACAAAAAAACACCACAAAGTGGTATTTTTTTAACTAAATAAACGTTTTATTACATCATTTGCCTCAATTTTGACTGAAGTACGAGACATTGGACCCGTAATTAAGAAGGCTTGACCAACACCAGCTGTGACGATATTATCCTGCTCTTCTTCATTGATCTCACCTGCATTTCGATACAATTCAACAAGGTCAGTGATATCATTTGGAGCAAGCGAGAATATAAATGAGTACTGGCTCGCATTGATGACCGCTGATGATTGTCTTTGTATCTCAGGAGATCCAACGAAGTCCTTGATATTCTGTGTAATAACTATCTGCATTCCACCATATTTTCTTATACGTTTTGCCATCTGTGCCATGAAGTCAAGTGCTATTGGGAACTTAGGGTTGATGAAGACGTGCGCTTCATCGACAGCAACTATTATCTTACGATTGCTATGATACTTATCGTTGAAGTCTTTGTTCTTAATAATCTCATTATCGAGATATTTAAATACAAGCAACATCTGTGCATTCGCGATAATCTCGTTACGGTTAGCAAGCAACGAACGGAAACTGAAGCAGATAAAGTTCTCTTTGGTTACAATAGAAGTTGGTCCATTCCACAAGTTACTGTTACGCCCACCTGTAGCGAACTTCGATATATACGTCTCTACTATCTGCAAGTTACGACGATGATACTCATCTTTTTCTTTAGATATTTTCTCCTTAATGAGTTTATACAAATCATCAAATATAGGGAAATCTTCAGGTTTGAGTTTATTGAGTTGAGTAAAGGCATCGATTCCTTTCTTATTATACACCTCAATAATGAGCGTATTGAGTGTCTCGAATGCATCAGATGACATTCCTGGCAATATAACTGAGAAAAATTGCTCAAGGAACTGCAAGTGTGTAGAATATGAGTCATCGTTAGCGCCTTCATCAGATTCAAGAGAGGCTATGATATGGAAAGGATTAAGTCTACCACTGATAGATGATCCTACATCAAGCACCTTACCTTTCAGATTATAAGCAAGAGGTGGATACTCATCTTCTGGGTCTAGTACAAATATCTTAGAGTTGTCACTAGCAAGATTGGCAAGCAGAGTCTTAGTTGCATATGACTTACCACTACCAGACTTACCTATAACCATCATGTTGCTGTTAACACGCTCTCTATTACGAGCGAAGAAGTTAACAAATACTGGGTATTCATTATAACCAATATAGAAACCATTCTCATCTTGCAATGCACTAGATATGAATGGGAATATAGCAGCAAGTGTTGAAGTTGGCATAGATCTACGGAAAGCCTTAACTGTATCTCTAGCAGATATACTATGGCTGACAAAGGCATCTACCTGTCTACCAAACATCTCAGAGTATCTAAAACCATTCTGTTTGAGTATTGCACGAACTTCTTTCTTCGCAGAATCTTCGCAGATTAGGTGTATATTAACATCAAACAATTGTTCACCATTGTTCTTCAATTGTTCAAGCAAATCTTTAAGTGTCTTTAAGTGTGTTTCATTTTCTATCACTCTACTTGTCTTACGAGTATTGGCTTGTTTGCCTTCCATCTCAACTATTGCTCTATCTATCTGTTTCTCTGCCACATGCTTTACTATTGGGTCAATATTCATAACAACATTGGTTCTATCAAGCAAGAAAAATGATGCACCCCAAGCATTCGGTACTTGCAATGGATAATCACTTATAACAAAACTACGGTAACCTTTGTTATCAATCATTGTCTTATTGATCTTGAAGGTTACCTTGTCGGGCATTGACCATTTCAAGAAGTTGTTATATGACATACTTTCAAGGTCACGTTCGTCGAACTCTTTGCCATAATTTGCTTTTAGGAATATAGCAAGGTCACGACCTGTAAGTTTCTTAGAAAAAACTGGTGTAACGCTATTCGCCATGGTATTCATCATACCATCAACAGTATTGTCTAGTGCTTCTCTATCCTTATCGTACACTACTATATAGAAGTAGTCTTTGTATATCTTATCTTCTCTATTCATTGCCTCAATGACACTTACGCGAGATTCAAACACTTCTGCTCTTGCCTCAACCTCTTTGTCGGTCATCTCACCTTCGTACTCTAGCTCCATAAGAGCATCGTACTTCTTATCTTCATTCTGAGTGTATGAATCAAGTATCATTGCCTTGTTAAGTTTGACTAAACTTGCTTTCTGCTGATCATTAAGTCTTGACAATGCATTACCAAAAGTCCTGATGAGCATATTCTGCTTGTACTCATTGAGAAGATAGAACTCAACTGGTTGCACTTCAATGACTTGAGCATAATATTCTTTGAAGTTAATATAACGTTCTTTGTATATCTCTTCGAATGGAATGATATCTTGTATGCCACCTTTCGACTTGCCATCATCGGCATCGCTACCCTTCTTGATATAAACTCGCCTAAATGCCATAAATCTAAATATCAAGCCAATCGAAGCGTATAATCTCAATCCTTCATCAATTGGGAAAAACATGGTCAAGAAAATACTTGCCCAAGCTATAGCAATATAATAGTTGTATGGAATATTAGCAAATATAATAGCAAGAGCTCCGCCGAGCCCAAGGCAAGCTACAATAATGTCTCCAAGAGTAACACCCCTGAAGAACTCCATTTTGACTTTGGTACGTTTTGGAATATATCTCATTTGTAATCTCTCCCTTACGTTCACAAATAACTACACAGTACGATATTATAGTAATAGTATATTACATTATCCAAAAAAAACAAAACAAAATAA
The DNA here is from genome assembly GCA_964368755.1 of uncultured Lachnospiraceae bacterium. Lineage (GTDB taxonomy): Bacteria > Bacillota > Clostridia > Christensenellales > UBA1242 > CALVZT01. Next base: position 15,029 of record CAYJCR010000007.1, on the reverse strand, counting down.
CATTATTATCAAGCTTTTTCTATTCAACACTTCTATCGTGTGCTATTCAATAATTTTTCAATATATATACTTATAGACCATGATAGCTAGAGCTTCATCCATTCTAATAAAGCAAATGATATTAGTACCCCTTCCCAATAAAAAACAACTGAAATTAATCAGTTGTTTTTTTTGCATTATTTCTTGTCTGGTATACTATTTGCAACAGCCGTAGCATCTTTTACAAGCTGTTCATACTGTTTAACGCCAGCCAATACCCCTGAAGCGCTTTCAATTATTTTCTTGATTTCTGCTGTTAATTCTTCGCCAGAATTATATTTTCTTACATTACTCTCTAGTATAGCTACAGCATGTGCAATTTTTTGAGCCTCTGCTTGTGCGACTCCACCCTTTGCTTCAAATGTTCTCTTCAATTCGTCTATAAAGGCTTTGTTAGCTTGTGATGAAGACAATTCCTTTGCTTTAGACATTACTTCTTCTTCTGTATTGCCTTGTTTCATCATTACCTCAATAGTAGCTATTGTTTGTAGATCAACCTGAGCTTTGCCTCTTTTAGCCATCTCTTCGTAATTTTTCTTTTTCTTTTCAACCGTTTTAGCTAATTTTTCTGCTTCAGCTCCCCTCTTAGCTGATGAACTACCTCTTCTAAGTAATCTATCATTCTTTTCTTGTTCCTGAAGAGCATCATCATATTCTTTCTTGGCAGCCGCAATATCTTCCTTAGTTGCTTTATTCTTTCCTTTGAATCCGCTTTGAGCACCAATCTTTGCTGCTGTTAATACAGTATTTAAAGCACTACTATCAGAACCAGCTTCTGTCGATACAAGCTGAGAAGTTTTCGAAGACAACTCTCTTCCTGCTTGTGTATCTTCTTCCTTCTTCATATCTGCTGCAGCTTTTGCTTTCAACTTCTCACCTTTGAGTACATCTTTATATTCTTTATCAGGATCAGCATCTTTAACAAGCTTTGCTTTCTTGCCAAATAATTCTCCAAACTTACCCAATTGTCCCGGCATCATAGCAAATCCAGAATTACGCTGCTTGGTTGCATCTTTGTAATCATCTTCATGATCTTTCTTATATTTTTCCATTGCGTCTTTGGACGCTTGTCTTCTTGCCTTTCTGGCCTGTCCCGCAGTCATACCTTTCGTGTCAAGGCTTGCAGCAGCTTCAGCTCCTGCTCTTTCTTTGCCTTCATCCAAAGATTTTTTTCTTCCTCCGGCTTTTGCCAATGTAGCGAGTGATGCACCACCTGTTGCAATAGCAGTACCAACTTTTAGAGCCGTTTCAGTAGCTTTCTTTGCGGCATCTCCACCTTCTTTGATAAGGTCCTTAACTCCAAGCAAGTTAGATACAAGAGCTGAAGTATCTTTGACTACACTAGCTCCAACAAGAACAATCATTAGTTGGAATATAGCATCCATTGCTACAATGATTGTAGGTGGGATTAAAACCAAAGCCAAACCTGTCTGAGAAGCTACTGATACACCAGATGCAATGCTTACTCCAACAGCACTAGTGATTGTATCAGCTCCGAATATCTTAACACTAGCAAATATTGGTACAATTACGAAGAACATATTCATCGCAAACACCGAGGCCAGTACCGACACAACTCGGGACACCATCTCCTTGGTCCACTTCTTGGTGGCATCACCATTATCTAGTGGCCCCAATGCTATCATAGGAGGAGCTATTAACATTAGTACAACTATATCAAATACCCTCTTCATAAGAGCAAAGCACGTTACAAGCAAGAAATATGCGAGTACCAATGCTCCACCTATACCAATGAAGTAGTCGAATTTTACTAAATCATAGTAATAATTAACAACAGCAGCGTTGAGCGGTGTATAGTGGACACTATCATTAGTTGCATCTGGATAGTCTGCAAATACTATGTGAGAGTCTAGACCTTTACTAATACGCTCTGAAACTTTGACATGGCACATCAGATCTCCCTTAGATTTGGTTTCTATGTCACTATAATTAACAGTATCTCCTAAATAGTTAACGAAGCTACCCGACGTTGGAACAGTAGATTCAACCATCGCTCTCTCTGACAAGAATGCCTGATCTATCTTATATGCCGAAGACAAATTGCCACTAGCATTGAAGTTACCCCCGTCGTTATTCCATCCGGAGTTGATTTGGCTGTTGAACTTATTACTCGTTCTTGCACGGTTGGAGTTGTACGCAGCGGCATAGAACACTCTACCATACATCCCACCAACAGCATCTTGAGAAGTGTCTTTGCCAGCAAAAAGGCTATCAAGACCAACAGTCAAGCCTTGTGTTAGGAATATACCAAATACAGATATAACTGGCACTGCGATAAAGTATGCAAGTGACTTAAATGCTCTACCGATAATAGGACCTTTGGCAGAACCTTTGGCATCAAGAGCAAACTCTGATTTGATAATAGCAATGAAGGTAAATACAAATAGAAGCACAACGGCAAGAACAAGCATTGATATGAACACTCTCATAACAGCATCGCTAAAAATAAATCCCATAACTATATTGTCCGTAAACTTACCATCAACAGTAACAGGTGCTGTACCTGCAAGCTTCTTAAACACAACCTCTACAAGTAGAATCAATTGACATACAGCAAGGAAAATGTAATATATTGCCATAAAAACATATGTCAAAAGGCTTGAAAAAATATTCGAAAGAACTGCCCCGAAGTTACGAATGACATACGCAATATCCTTGATCTTATCAATCAAGTTACCCATACAGCTTGTTGTGATAGTTGAAATCATATGACCTCCTCACGGCTACTTATTGTATTTTTGTTAAATATTTATCCATATCATCGAATAATGCGAAGATAAAAGTCAAACTCGCAAGCATATTTTTTGTTAACGACAGTATAACATAGTTTTTTGCATTTGTATACAATTTTAGCAAAAAAAGTGCAATAAAAAGTATATTTATTTATTATAGCGCGCGACTAAGCTTGTTATTTTGCAAACATTTTGCACAAATGTAGTGCTTTCAGGACTAATGAAAAAGGTGATAAAAATGTTTTTTAGTCTTATGTTTTCATAATAAAAGATATAAATGGTGAACAAATGCTTTGTATAATTCTATTCAATAAAAAACAGAGCTTTATGCCCTGTTTATAATCAACAAATACCAGAAATACTGATTGCAATCTTAACACATTTGTTGTATCCAACAACGCTTTGGTCTCTACTAAATAACAACTCAAAGTATTCGAAGTCTCCAGTTATTCCTGCAATAGTACCATGGCCTTCATATCTATTGAATGTCTCTGTTCCCGTAGCTAGGTATGGGTAATATCCATCAGCGTTCTTATACATAGAATAATGACTACTCTCAAGAACACCATCTTCGGCTAGCGAGAACTCTATTCCGTCATATGTAAATCCAGAAAGTGATGAAGCTGAAGGAGCGATATCAGCAGCCGTATAGGTACCATTGTTATAAGTATAAGCTGACCAAGAAAGTGCATTCTTCTTGAAATACACAACTGGAGCTATGCCAGTTTGCGACAACGCAAATCCATAAGTCTCTCCCGTGCCAGTAGTCTGACACTCTGTCTCTTTGAGCTCCTCTTGATTAACAAATGGTTGCCTAAGTGAGCTGATAGTGAAACAATCTTCACTCCAAAGATCAGTTGTGCAATACTCATATAAATTGTAATCATCACCAATTTTTTTGTTATACCTAACCATTATCTGTAACACATCGCCAATATCAACATTCTCATCGTCAGTTGCGAGAAGTCCGTCCACAACGTGTATAGCATTATCCGTTGTCTCATTGGTAAAGTAATTGGAATTAGGCACAAGTAGTACAGATTGAATGTTTTTAAGTTGTCTTGGAATAAATGTGAATGTTGGGCCATCATCTTCGTCTTCATCGTCAGAATATGGGTCATAACTCTCGTCATTTTCCTCATCTTCCTCAGAGTCATTAGCCAAACTCATATTATTGACAAAATCTCCAATGAATAACTGACCAACAATAGTATCGGCTCCACGTGTAGTGAGATTATATGATGTTTGATAACAAATGTTAACATAGTTTTTGAAATAATCTTTGACACTCTCGCCAGACAATACATCTTGAGTTCTTGTGTATCCATCAGCTGAAGTATCAACGTAGCTTATTTTTGTCCAAATGCTTCCTTTGCCACCTCTTGAGTTGTATCTGTAACTATAGTCATCGTAATCATAGTCTAATACGACATCATCGTATGTAGCACCCTCTCCTGTACCATAAGTCTCATCAATATCAAACGTGCCATTTGCATTAGCATCAACAAACAAGCCACTGTCATATCCAACAATGGTATTACCAACAATCTCTGCTAATACAAACTCCGATATCATATCACATTCGTAATCTGTCATACCAATATGATCGAGGTATTTGGACACAAGTGTCATAAAAGCATTATAATATCCACCGTATCCAGCATAATCTTCGTTGGCAGGATCAAGTTCATAACTCATCGCATTGTTATACAAATCATTGATTTTGATCTCGCTCTCACCGACCAAAGTCGTTGTCTCTGGCAAATCATCACCAAACAACTGTATTCGAGCTATTGCAAGACTAAGCGGCTTGGAATACTTTGCAAGATAAGCATCAAGATACTCTTGCATTGAATATTCTTGGTCATCAAGAGTCCATCGCCATGGCAAGCAACTAACAGTTGTTTCGTTAGTCAAAGTATAGCCTCTTCTTATCGCATCATAATGAGTATCTTTGATCATAACTTGAGAGTTGAGTAATGAAATCTCAGAATTGTTGTGTCCAATATATATATAGAAAGTTCTTGCGTCACTACCTGTAGCTGTCATATCCAATCTATATATACCCTTCGATGTGCCTTCAAGCGTGTATTTGGAGCTATCAGCTGTGCTTGCACTCATCAATGGTAACTTCCTTAAAGTAACCGTTGGAGAAGTCATGCCTGTTGTGTTATATGAAATCTCATATTTTACTACACCAGCAAATGTTACGTTCAACCCTTCAACAACTGGAGTAATGGATACAGCACCTTTGGATATGTCCAACACACACTGAATAGGATTAGATATTCCATTATATGTTATAGAGAAACTGCCTCCATTACCACCAAAGACATATTCGGTATCGGCAGAGATAGTAGCATAGTCAGTACTTCCTATTGTAACTTTGTTAACAGTACAAGTATCACCTCCATTTGTGATAGAAGCAGGAATACTAAGTTTGACAGTAGTGGCTATTGAAACTCCAGTTGAGTTAGTAGTTGACACGATACTGTTAGCTGTGATTGGCGCTGTAGTACTACCTACTGGCACATACATAATGTTACTCTCAGATAGGGCTGTTACCAGACTCAATTCGCTAGTATAATTTGTCCCCAAAATACTATTATAATTAGATATATTAAGACCTCTCATATATGGATATATATAATTGTCTTCCCCAGCAATTTTGTATCCAAGACCATATCGACCAACAAGTCGGGTAAGCACTTGTGATGAAGCAGACTCAATAGTCGAAACAACACGCGTTTGATCAAGAATTGTATTGGTTTCTTCAGAATAGTCTAACTTATATGTTACAAGTGCCCCAGCAAACATATTCAAATCAATACTTTCGTCATCGTTAATACTTCTAGATAACTTAGACGGATAATTATCGTCATCAGAAGCGAAGCTTTCCTCTTCCGTTGGATCTCCTGAGGGAACTTCCAAAGGCACATCCCCAACCCCTGGTGGATTGTTGATAGGGTCAGAAGCTGACATGTCAGTACTTTTGAATCCAATACCGCCAGCATCTAACGAGCACCCAGTGAATAACATTGCACCACACAATAAGATGGCAATTAGTGTCTTTTTCATTATTTCTTCCTTTTATACTGAATGATAAACAATCTGCCCTACATTTTAGACTTACAATTCTAGCATTAGTATACTACAAAAAACTACTTATTTCAAATAATTTCGTCCACTAATTTTGTTAATAAAATAATTTAATTATTTGTATCTATTGGGGGCTTTTTGTTTGCCTTTTTTCTCTTCATTATGATATTATATAAATAATATATTTTTACTTGAAGATAATAGATATTAGTGATATGTAATTATTATCACTATAATTCGGGAGGACAAATGAAAACGAAATCTTGGATGTTTATAGCTTTTTCTTTGATACTTGCAATAGCTATCGGCTGTTGTTTTATTCCATGGGAGAGTCATAAGTCATATGCTGACGACACTCCTTCCAATTATCTTTTGCTTGACGGCAATGTTTTATTTCAAGCAAGTTCTGATAGCGGAGTTTCCCATAGTCCAAATGGGTCTTCATTTTTGTTTGAAGCTGATGACGAGCTAGATGTTACTTTTAACAAGACTTTGACGGCTTTGGGTGATGATGAAGTTATCGTTAACAAAGATGGCGAAATTGTTAGTAAGCCTAATACTAGCGCTAGCATTGTTACAACATATGTTAACTTCTTCAAGAACAACAAAGAAGTTACTATTGATGGATACGTTCCAAGTGGCAATGACGAAAGAGTCTTTACATTTGACATAGACAACAGCTTTGGATTCAAAGAGACCAATTCTTCTGGAGAACCTGTCATTGTTGCCGACATGACGGGCAACTGGAAGATAAAATATAGTTATACATACACACTTAATGGGCAAGTCAATGCATCAGGCGAATATGAGTATTCATTTACACTACTTGATTATGATGATTATAACAAACCTGGACAAGCACTATCCTTCACGAATGTAGATACAGTTAATGAAAAGACCAAAGTGGAAGACCCAGACACTTATCATTATAACCAACAGTATACATATAATTGGAATAGAACTGATGTTGATGGCAACACATTATATCCAGTCCTTACATACAACCCAAATAAGTATTCATTATCCTTCGTTAGAACCATAGCAAAAAGAACAATTACTTATACGCAAACAGCTGTATTTGATAAAGGAGTACAATTTTCTATCAAAGACTCTTCCCTTCCTACAGCAACTATTGAAACATTCACTTGCGATAGAAACATTTCCGAAAGCAACATTTTTACTATCACAGACCCATTCAAAGAACTTGGAATGTTTAGTTTTACAATACAATTTATGAGTGGTGGCAAAGTCATAACTCTTGCTGACAGCAATATTGAGAAGCAGAACAATGAAGCAAAGAGCCTACTAGTATTCGGTTATCAAGCACAATATACTGACTGCAATGACGGAAGCCTCAAGCTTTTCTCATCATTAACTGAGAGAGCTTCTATTCAATCATCAATCGAAGTTGCAGCAACTAAAGTCAGTGATAATATATATTCATTCCAATACGAAGGACATACTTATTATACAAAAGCAAATAATAAAATATACTCTGATGAAATTGCCACAACTGAGGTATTAACACTACCACTAACAGTTGCCGAGTTAGACACTACTAAGTCAAAAGTAACTATAACATATGCAACTAATTCGACAGTTGTTTCTACCAATCAAGCGCCAGTAAGGTTCTCTTATCTTGGCAATCTTGATAGTTCAACAGTACTTCTTAATGGTGCAACATTAACAGACAACTATTCGCAAGGCAGTTCATTCTCAAAAGCTGGAGAATATGAAGTCACTCTTGATTATCACTACACAGACAATGCAACAGCATATGTATATTATGGAAGTCAAACATTTAAGTTCAAGATAGACAACTCATTACCAGATTACAAACTTGCATATCAAACAGGTTCTTCATATGCTGAGCTTAATCAGAAATATATCAACAAAGATATTATACTTGGAGTTAAGAATGTAGAATCTAGTTTCATGGCACCAGTAACAGCAAGTGTATTGTATACAAGTTCATATCTTAGCGATGCTACTTATACAAAAGTTGGAGACATTACAAGTTCCACCAACACCGTATTAATTGACAGCAACAATTACTCCAAATACACAGGATATGATATTACTGCAAGCGGACAGTACAAAGTACTTATTTCATATGGCTCTAATAAGGCAGTCACTACCCACTATTTCGTAATAGACAAGAATCCTATTAGTGGAATATCTGCCAATACAGCCATTAAGTATCCAAACACAGCTTTGTATTACAACACTAAGACCCCTATTACTACCAACTCACAGGACATAGCATTAACATCTGAGCCAATACTTTATGTCTGGAATACAAAAGAGTCCCAAGCAAAGATCAAAGTTCATTACACTTACTTACCTTTCAAATCTATCGGAACCAAAGGTGATAAGGTAGCATTTGATTCAAAGCTTGGTATTACAAATGGTTATACAATTAACGATGCTTCTACAGACACATTATATTGTAAAGATGGAACAACTCAGTATTCAAAAACATTAAAAGACACTTCAATTATAACCAAAGCAGCAGATATCATATCTTCTGATGGTATATTCATATTTACATTTGAAGATGAGGCAGGCAACAGAACTCAAAAGATATTGATGTATGATTCAACTTCCCCATACATAAATCAACAATCTCTTGTTGGTGGAATGATGGAAAGTTCATTTGATATCATCGCCAATCCAGACAATCTCGTCAGTTCTGCTACAAAGTTAACTTGGGGCGATTACAAAACTATTACAGTAGATACAACTTCTATCAGCGACACATTTGGGTCACTAGATGGTAAAACTTATATCAGCAAAGTTGGAGAAAACTACTATATTAATGTTCCAATAAACGATGTACAATACAATTTACAAACTGAAACTTCAGTACTTGTCAATCAACCAATAGTATCATCACTACAAGCTTCAATCATATACAAGAATGCTACAGAACAAACATCATATAGTTCAAGTATCAATACAGGTATTAACAACGAGATGGTTGGCGAAGGAACATATATATACAAGATAACCTCTGCCAATGGTAAAAGTTATACTCGTGTTGTTGAGATGAACTTAGATATGTCCAAAGGTAGATTATATGCAACCGATAGCAATGACAAGACTATTAGCATTGCAAACGGTGGAGCAACGAACTTTGATAGAATACATTTTTCTCTTGATAAGTCCACATATGACATAGCTTCAGTAACATATGAATATTACGCTTTTGTCAATAATGGCACAGCATATCCATTTGATACAAATCCAATTAAATATATACTATTTGCCAAAGATGAAGAAATTCGATCTACCCTAACCACCTCTGGTTATAGAGTTGATAGTTTTGGTGAAATTATAGCTCAAGAAGGTTCTGACGAACTAATAAGTGGAATAATTAATTATAATGATCAAAAAGAATGTTCATATCCTGGCAAATATGTAATAACAAGAACATACACCGACGACAATGCAACATTCGGCGATGACAAAAAAGTTCGTACATACACATACATTGTCGACCAAAATGAAATAATTGTTCCTCAGGACAATATCGGCGACTACATATCTATATCTTTAGCAGATTCTTCTAGTGAAGAGATTACTTTCAAGAATTGGACAAGGATCACATCAGATGGATTGTTCGTTACCAACAAATTACCAATCAAAGTGAAGATTCCTTATTCAAAATACTACAATGGAAATATTATAAGCGATTATTACTTCAGCATGTTAGATATTCAACTTACCTACCAGTCTTTTGATAACGTTCCTCCTGTTACTTATAGATATTCAGCAGAAGACGTTATTGAAGTTGGGGGTGGAGAGATATATTTCAATATCCCAGCTGACCTAATAAATCAAGAAGGTACTTACACATTCTCAATAAGCGACAGAACTGGTTATCTTACTAGCGAAGCTATCAATGTTAATCCTACTGTTAAGACTTTTAGTTTCAAAGTCAAACACAACTACCCTACTATTAACGTTGTTGAGAATGATGAGCCAATAGAATTGATCAATAGCACATATTACACGAACATTGAGGATATTACTTCTAACAAGTTATCAGTCAAGTTCACTGATCCATCTGATCCATATTCAGCAAAGATCAGAACCGTTGCTATCAAACGCACATATGGAGATACAAATACAACTTCTACCTTCTATATCCCTGCTTCTGCAACGATTTTTAGCAATTTGCAAGATAATGGTGGTACAAAGACATATACAGTATCTCAAGATGGATATTCAATGGTTATCACACTTATAGGCGAGTTAATGTTCGAAGGTGTTGTATATTATCAATACAGTTACAATATTGATCTTGACATAAGCCAAGAGTACACATATGAAGTTACTCCAAATTATCTATCCGAAGATCAGATTGTTAATGGCGAGAATATATATCAATTCGAAGATTTAGATTATTCACAACGCACGTACAACATAAGAATCGACAGAACCAAACCTGATACAAACGTTGACAACTTAATTAACAATGACGATTATCTTAGAACAACTGCGTACACTGGATTTGTTTCTGCTGAGAGTTTCAAAGACCCAGCAACATATAGTAGCGATATAGTATCTTTGGAGAATTATTATCTAGTACCAAAGAATACTGCGTTCTCGTTATCAATGGAAGAGAATGAATATGATTATTTCTTCATCAGATCATTCAATAAAGTTTCTGACAGTTACACAACGAGCTTCGATGAGATAGTCGATGTTCCAAATAAGTTCAAAAAAGTTGCTTATAGCACTTCATCTCTAAGAGAGATTATTAGCCAAGAGTTTAACAGAACTAATCTTAATGGATATTATGAGATAATAGAAAGAGATTACGCAGGCAACTATCGTATGTATCTTGTATACCTTAATGACTTCGCAACTACTTCTCCTCAATCTCCATTTGCTATACAACTTAGCGAAGATGAACCAATCAATGCACTTGCAAATAACTTCACATATGTATATTCTATGGAAGCTACGTCTATTGATTCATTCAGCCCTTGGTATACAATATCGGTTAATAAGAGATTATCTAACAATCAACAATCTACTACTTCTGTTACTTTCAAAAAGAATAGTGGACTTAAAGAAATAGACAACAATATCAAGACACTCAATGCCATCTTTGCTTCAAATGAGAATGCGGGATACACAATAACATATACGAGTGCTTATTCTAGCGTAACCGTAGTAGCGAACTTAATATTGGATTATGAGAAGTTCACTGCTCCATCTCAAAAAGATGTAACAACTATTACAAATGGAGATAGCACAACTTTCCAAGTCAAGATTACCAAGACCAAAGGTTTCTTGTATTTGAAGAAGTTATCATATATCTTTAATGGCGAAAAAGTTGAGTATAACGAAGCAGAATTACAAGATCTAGAATATATTACATTGACTTCGAGAGGATATTATGAGTTTAGTTTCATAGATAACTATTCTTACAAAAAGTATTCTACTGATGAAGCAAGAACTTATAAGAGCACAACTCTTATTGGTATAGACAACATCGCAGAGACAGATATGTATGACTTCGGAGATGCACATACCTATACAAAGGACGGTATTATATATACTGACAAAGCCTTCACAATCAAGAACATATCTAACTTTACAGTGGGCATCAAACGCAATACTACAAGTTATCCTTATACCTTAGTCAACAATAGCATCTCATGTGAAGCTCCAGTTATTGACTTGTCAGGTCAGACCTCAGACAATATAGTAGGTGATATATATAGATATGATATAATATTCAACTACACAAATAGCGATGGATCTCAAGTTACAATAGATTCTATGACAAAAACCATCGTTGTCTGCAACCAATCTCCAAAGATACATTTCTTCAATTCTCAGAATGGTAATGAAATAGGTTTTGGTAATACAGGCAACAATATTACTTCGAAGAGTTTGCGTATCAGTTGGGAAGAAATACTTACAGAATATGATGATCTTAATAACTTCGCAGCAAGATACTATGTTATAGATGAGAATGGTAACAAATTGAGCTCTACCCCTACCCCATATACTATGAATACTGCTCTTATCAATTCTGGTAGCACAATCAATTATTTATTTGAAGTTTACAATACTGCGCTCAACTACTCTAGAGAAGTTCGATTCTCAATAGCCGAGAAGAATACAACAATGTATACTATCGAAGCTGGAAGTAGACGCATACAAGTATCTCCAATAACATTAGATGCAACAACTACAGATATGAGCACTGTTATGTCTAGTATTAGAACAGCAAGTTCATCGGCAGAACGAGATTATATTAACAAAGTTGACCAGAAAGAAATACCACAATACTTTACAAACAATCGTGATGTAGAAGTAATACTAAATACAGACAATAACCTTCAAGTTGCTTATTATATATTTGTTAATGGACAATTTGATTCCAAATCTTCAACATTTAACAAAGCTTTGTACAATAGCAATCCAACTTGGACTAGTGCATATGTTACAGTTTTTGCTCTAATATATGGCGATACCAATGTACAATACTCAGACATGATTACTTTCACAGTTGTTCCAACAAACTCAACAGATTTGTTAAAAAAAGATGGCTCAATAATCTTTGGATACAAGAATGGTACCGAGAATATTGACTTCGGTGGCACAAGCAAAGTACTTACCTGCGAAGACATTTCTAACAATCAATTTGTATTGTATTGGAAGAAAGATGCAACTACTGCTGCAGATGAATGGTACAAACGTGGCAATATCAACTACTTATCATATACCTACTCTGGCAAGACAAACAATCAAGTTGTTGGACAAATCGATAATAGAGGCAATTATTCACAGCTTATATCCGGCTCAGGATTACATACAATAAGAGTATATGATTGGGCAGGCAATGAATATAAGTTCGTTGGAAGCACATCTGATTATCTCATAACAGTACTCGATACAATTATCTATACAGTTAATGGTAGTGCCCCAATTGATAACGTTATATATAACAATTCTGTTACTATTGCTATCGACAGCAATTACGAGAGTTATTACCTTAAAGATAGAATAGGCATTACAGTTCTTAGGAATGGTAGTTATTATACCGATTATGTAACTGATGGCTACTCATTCACATTCAACTCAACTGGTAGATATAAGGTTACAATTACAGGCAGATATAGTTTCTCTTCTAGTAGAGATTTGAATCCTGCAGAATACAACTTTACTATTCTAGAGCCAACTTCATCAAGAATAGCTTGGGAGTTTAGCAGACAGTCAAAAGCTTATATAACCAAGGTATTAAAAGATGGAATAGACATTACCAATACTATTAAGAATAATGAAGGAATAGAAAAAATCGACGCATTATATCTATCTTCATCATCATATGGTAGAGGAAGTTACGTCATCTATGTCAACTCACTTATCAATGATTTGGTTGGCATCTCTCAATATCAATTCAGATTGAGAATTAACGATGAAGTTCCTGTAATACAAAGTTCTCCAGAATATGGTGGGACAACCAAAGGAAAGATTACTTTGTCATACAACGCTGGTCAAATATATGATCAAATAGGACGAAGCTATATCAGAATACTAACTTATGATAATGATAGTGGTACATTCAATACTTATATGCAATATGCTATAGATAGTTCCCTTGCTCAAGATAATTCAATATCAACTATTGAGATAACACAAAGCAATAGCTACTATGTACAACTAGTTACAGACAATGGCAATGTAGTATTGAGTTTTAGAGTTAATAGAAGCGAACCACTCAACACAATAGCAATCATATTGATTGTTGTCAGTGCAGTAACAGTTATTGTTCTTACTATCGTATTCATTAAATTACGTACTAAGATGAAGATTAAGTAATTTAACAAACAAAAAAAACACATACCCAAATATAGGTATGTGCTTTTTTTATATAATAGTTGTCTTGCTTATAGTACTGATTTCATCTTTAATATCTTTTGTTATATTGTCCTTACAATGAATACTTCCAATAACAGTTAACGAACCATTCTTTAGCGTCCTTGCTAGTGCATATAATTTCTTGATATACAAGCCGGCCATATATTCTTTGTTAGATGTATTATTTGTACTATATATATAGTTCTTAATTATCTTGTCTAAACCCTCAACTAATAGAATAACATTGTTGCCTTGCTCTGTAAGTCTCTTGGCTCTCTCAATACTCAAATCCACTTTGGATATAATCTCTGAAGGAGTTTGGTCAAACTGTGTAAAGAATACTTCTATCCCTTCAATATCTCTTAAAAATAACTTATTCTCTGGAAGGCTCTCAGGAACTACATACATAACTTTTGCGTCTTTGGTGCGTGCAAATGTCTTGGCAAGATTATACAAGTTAGACACAATCATTTCATTTGATTTAAGACTAATAAGATTTCTTGAGCCTTTTATTATCGGAAATATTTCAACAAAACGTTTCTCTTCAATAAGTTGTTCAAATATCTTGAATTCATTTGAGACATTTGATATCTCCATGTTATCAAAAATAGGTCTTGCAGGGACTTTGTCGTTGTCGTTAATCTCTATTATTTGCAAAAGTATTGCAGGCTTGAGTTGATGTATCCTTCTGCCTCTAGCGAATATCAAATCCCCTTTTCGCAAAGCATATTCACGGATCTTCACATCTGGTATATATATCACTTTTGAATAACTTGTATCATTCTTATCACGTATATATCCATAGTTGTCTACAAGCTCAAGGTATCCAAGCACTTCTATCTCATTGTTAACAGGCATTTCTTCATTGAGTTCTCGCTGATACTTCTTAATAAAATTGCTCAATCCTTCGTATTGTGCTTGTTGATCTAGTATAAGTGTATCCGTGCCAATATTTGTGATTATCTTACTGAATATCTCTGCATTTGCATTATTATCTACACCCTTAGGAGGTCTACCCCTACGGTTCATAGCTACATATGGCTCAGACCTACCATTGACAATATCTAATATATCTCCAACAAGCTGATTTTTATCTTTACTAGTTGGACTTTTGACTCCGATATCTCTACCAATCTTTCTTAATTCAAATATACCTGCAGCCATCAGGTCCTTTTCTTCCAACTTAGTATCCATAATCTCTATTACCTCAACATTTTATTATCAGATAACCACTATCTATTTGTGATTATATGA
>CAYJCR010000006.1:16738-52172 GCA_964368755.1 uncultured Lachnospiraceae bacterium | reverse complement strand
CTTTTGATAACCTTGCATTTATCACACATAGGTTTTACTGATGGACGAACTTTCATCTTTCCTTTCTCCTTAATTTTGTTTTCCACGCCAAGTGATACGACCTTTTGTAAGGTCATATGGGCTCATTTCAACTTTTACACTATCGCCAGCTAAGATTTTGATATAATTCATTCTTAACTTGCCAGATATATAAGCCGTAATAATATGTCCATTGGTCAGTTGAACTTTGAATGTAGCATTCTTTAATACTTCGGTAACTACACCTTCTGTTTCCAAACAATCTGATTTTGGCATACAAACTCCTTTTTTGTTCTTCTACATAGATTTTTTTAATATACTGAATATTTCCGAATCAAACACTTTATGTTCTGCTTTGATTTTGTCTGCAATGATATCGCATACAATCATTGTTTCTTTTAAGTGCTTTATTCTTTTCTTTTTTGGATGTTGCATTGTTCTACCTTTGCCATCAGCGACTAGGACATAATCTTTGTCAACGATACCAATAACAATATACTTATTATCAATATCTCTGCCAGCCGTAGATATAACAATACTTCCAATAGGAATCTCTTTCATATCAACCTCTATGTTAATATTTCAACCCCGTCTTCTTTGATCAATACAGTGTTCTCATAATGTGCTGATGGTTTGCCATCTGCAGTAGTTACTGTCCAGCCATCTTTTTTGTTGAAGACAACTGCACTCTTACCCATATTAACCATTGGCTCAATCGCGATAATAACTCCCGCATTGAGTATAGGGCCAAGACCAGCGAACCCGAAGTTAGGAACGGATGGGTCTTCGTGTAGGTGTTTGCCTACACCGTGTCCAACCAAATCACGAACTACTGAGAATCCATGCTTTTCGACATACCTTTGGACTGAGGAGGAAATATCTCCTACAAAACATCCAGCTTTGAGATTTTTGATACCCTCAAAGAAACTCTGTTTTGTTACATCTATAAGTTTTTGTTTTTCGCTACTTATCTTGCCAACTGCGAATGTTCTAGCACTGTCACCATGATAACCTTTGTAACATGCACCAACATCAATACTGATTATATCGCCTTCTTGGAGTGGTTTGTCATCAGGTATCCCGTGAACGACTTTTTCATTAACAGAAGCACAGATACTAGCAGGGAAACCACCATAGTTTAAGAAACTAGGCTTAGCGCCTTGCATCTTGATATACTCATGAGCAAGACTGTCAAGTTGTTTGGTGGTAACCCCGGGTGTTACTGCTTTTTCTAGTAAGAGTAATGTATCTCTCGTAATGGCACCAGCCTTACGCATCAACTCTATCTCTTCTACACTTTTAATATAAATCATAATACTTCGCTTTTTGATAATACTTCATTAACTAGCGCATACGTTTGATCTACTTCGTTAGTTGCTTGTACAACTTCCAACTTGCCTTGTGCTTTGTAGTAGTCGGTAAGTGGAGCTGTTTGTTTGCGATACCCATCAAGTCTGTTCTTAATAACATCCTCTTTGTCATCGTCTCTCTGATATAAAGGTCCAAAGCACTTTGCACATACTTCTTTGTTCTTGTCCTCTAACCAATTAATATGGGTAGTATAACCACAAAGTCTGCAAGTTCTTCTTCCAGAAAGTCTAGGTATAATGACCTCATCTTTTTGATTAATAAGTATTGCCAAATCTACGTCAGTTATCTTGTCTAGCTGTTCTGCCTGATAAATATTCCTAGGGAATCCATCAAGTATATATCCACCTTGACAATCATCTTGGGCCAATCTTTCTTTCAACATATTGATAGTTACTTCATCTGGAACCAAATCGCCTTTGTCAATATATGACTTAGCAAGCATTCCAAGTGCTGTACCTTCTGCAATATTTTTACGGAAAAGATCTCCTGTAGAGATATGTGCGATACCATATTGCTCTTTTATAAGCTGAGCTTGTGTACCTTTACCACTTCCTGGTGGTCCGAATAAAACTAATTTCATAAATATTCCTTTTTTGATTTTAATTTTTTCTTATGGGCCTATTTAGTTGTAATTGTATTTGAGTACAGTAGTTGTTTGTTTACTTCAAAAATCCTTTGTAGTTACGCATCAACATTTGTGACTCAAGTTGTTTGTTAAACTCCAATGCTACAGAAACAACGATAAGTAGTCCTGTTGCACTAAAAGCATTAACCAATGTTCCATCTCTACTTATTGCCGTAAAGACAAGAGTAGGGACAAGTGCAATGAATGCTAAGAATATTGCACCGAATAATGTGATTCTCTTAGATACTCTCTTAAGATAATCAGAGGTAGGCTTACCTGCTCTTATACCAGGTATGAAGCCACCGTTCTGTTGTATTTGCTTAGATACATCATCTGGGTTAAAACTAAGTTGTGCATAGAAATATGAGAAGAATAAGATGAGAACTGCAAGTACAATACTGTATACCCAGCTTCCTGCACCAAGCCACTTTGAGTACCAAGCATAGAACCCTGAAGTTGACCAGAACATACTGCAAAGAAGTTGTGGGAATGATATAATCGCAGTTGCGAAGATTATTGGCATAACGCCAGATGCATTGACCTTAATAGGTATATGCGTACTCTGACCACCGTACATCTTGCGACCTTTGATTTGTTTTGCATACTGTATTGGAATTCTTCTCTCTGCAGAGTCAACCCAAACAATAAGTCCGAATATAACTATGACAGCTACAAGGAATCCTAATAATGTCCATAGATAATCAAGATTGTTAGCGGCATTTGCACAAGCATTGAATATAGCTGTGCCAGCACTTGACAAGATACCTACGAAGATAAGTAAAGATAATCCATTACCAATACCTAAGTCTGTAATCTTATCTCCCAACCATACAGTGAACATTGCTCCAGCAACCAAGACAACAACAATGAATGAAGCAACTATCCATGATGGGAAGTTAACACCAAACAATGTAACATCAATAGCAGCTGAGCCAAAACTTACAACTATACCTATAGCTTGAGCAAGAGCAAGTACTAATGCTGCAATCTTAGTGTATAGGTTGATTTTCTTCCTACCCTCTTCACCTTGTTTAGACAATCTTTCTAACTTTGGTATAGCAATGGTAAGAAGCTGAATAATAATTGATGCGTTGATATATGGGAGAACACCCAAAGCAAGTATTGCACCATTTGCTAGCGCTCCACCACTTACGGCACTAAGTAATCCCAAAAAACCATCACTGGTACTACCAGAATAGTATGAAGGCACAATACCAGGTATTGGAAGCCAACAACCTACTCTGTATATCAAAAGCAAACCAAGTGTAAAAAGTATTTTTCTTCTTACATCTTTGATTTTAAATGCTTCTACTATGGTTTTGAACATTATACCACCTCGATTTTTCCACCGGCCTTTTCAATCTTTGAAATAGCGGTTTTAGAAAATTTATTTGCCTTAACTGTAATAGCTTTTTCGATATTGCCATTACCTAATACTTTAAGTCCGTAATTTTCGAGTTTGCCGATTATTCCTTTCTTAAGCAATACTTTTGCATCTACAACATCTCCGTCATTGAATACGTTGAATGATGATAGATTGACAATAGCATAATCTTTTGCAAATTGTGAATTATCGAATCCACGTTTTGGCATTCTTCTAATAAGAGGTATTTGTCCGCCTTCAAACCCAGGTCTAACGCCACCACCACTACGTGCATTTTGTCCTTTGTGACCCTTACCACTTGTCTTGCCTACGCCACTACCAATTCCTCTGCCTAGTCTCTTTTGGCTAAACTTTGAATTAGGAGCTGGAGATAAAGTTTGTATATTCATATTCCCTCCTACTTGACTTCTTCAACTTTAACTAAGTGTTTAACCTTGAAGATACTGCCTCTAACACAAGCATTATCAGGGAAAATCTTAGTAGTGTTAAGTTTTCTTAAGCCCAAAGCTTCTAATACTTTGGCTTGTTCTTTATTGAAGCCGATTGCGCTTCTTATATAGGTAACTTTAAGTTGTTTACCATTAGTTTTCTTTTCCATAATTGTTTCTCGGCCTCCTATTAAATCTCTTCTACAGTTTTACCACGAAGAGTAGCTACTTGCTCTTTTGTTCTAAGACTCTTAAGCCCTTCGATTGTAGCTTTAACGCAGTTGATCTTATTGTTAGAACCGTGAATCTTAGCTGTGATATCTTTGATACCTGCAAGCTCTAATACAGCTCTTGCACTACCACCAGCGATAACACCAGAACCTTCTTTTGCTGGAAGCATAAGAACGCTAGATGTGCTGAACTTACCAATTACTTCATGAGGAATAGTTGTTCCAACAATAGGGACATTGATAAGATTCTTTTTAGCAGTAGAAGATGCTTTCTCGATAGCTTCTGGAACTTCTGAAGCTTTGCCGATACCCATACCGACTTGACCCTTGCCATTACCAAGAACAACAAGTGCGCTAAATCTCATTGTACGTCCACCCTTAACAACTTTTGTTACACGGCGTACTTCAACGAGTTTCTTATCATATTCGCTTTCCTCTCTACGAGTGGTTGGCTTTTTTACTTCATCTTTTTTGCTTTTTTCAATAATTTTTGCCATATTCTCCTCCACTAAAACTCAAGACCAGCGTCTCTAGCTCCGTCTGCTAAGCTTTTTACTCTACCAGTATATAGATATCCGCCTCTATCAAAGACAACATTCTTAATTTTCTTCTTCTTTGCTCTCTTAGCAAGTTCTTGACCTACTACAAAAGCAGCATCTTTCTTAGATTTACCCTTGATAAGTTCGATGATTTCTTTTTCAACGGTAGAAGCACTAACAAGTGTATGTCCTGCTACATCATCAATTACTTGAGCGTAGATATTAGCAACACTACGATAGACATTGAGTCTTGGGCACTCTTTAGTACCAGAGATTTTCTTTCTGACTCTCAAATGACGACCACGTCTGTCTTCATTCTTGTTTTTCTTTGTAATCATTCTCTTACGCTCCTTTATTTTTTACCAGAAGTCTTGCCTTCTTTTCTGACAACAACTTCATCTTTGTATTTGATTCCATAAGCGTGATATGGTTCAACAGGTCTGATATCTCTGATTTTTGCAGCATATTGACCAACAGCCTCTTTGCTGATACCAGATACAACAATCTCTGTTGCAGATGGACAATCAAGTTTGATACCGTTCTCTTCAAGTAATTCTACTGGATGAGAAAAACCTATAGACATAACAACCTTGTTTCCTTGCTTAGTTGCTTTGTAACCAACACCGTTGATTACAACACTTTTGGAGAAGCCTTGGCTAACACCAACAACCATATTATGTATTAACATTCTATATAGTCCATGTTGAGCTTTTGCTTCATTTGATTCATTAATACGTGTCAAAACCACTTCATTGTTTTCTTGTTTAGCTACTATAAGCTTGCCTATGTTTTGGCTAAGAGTTCCAAGTTTGCCAGTAACGGTAACAGTGTTATCGTTAGCGATCTCAACTTTGACTCCCTCAGGAACAACGACTGGTAATCTTCCTATTCTTGACATAACCTTTCGCCCTCCTTACCATACATAAGCTAACACTTCACCACCAACATTGTTGGCGCGTGCTTGCTTATCAGTCATAATGCCTTTGTTAGTAGAAACTATGGCAATGCCAAGTCCACCAAGTACTCTTGGAAGGTCTTCAACATTAGCATATACTCTAAGACCAGGCTTAGATATTCTCTTCAATCCTTGGATAACTTTCTCATTGTTAGGACCATACTTCAATACGATCTTGATAGATTTGTAACTACCAGAATCAACAAGGTCAACAGATGAGATAAAGCCTTCGTCAAGAAGGATTCGAGCTATTTCGTTTTTTGTTTTTGAAGCAGGAATACTAACTTCTGTATGTTTTGCTGTCAAAGCATTACGAATACGAGTAAGCATATCTGCAATTGGATCTGTAACTATCATAATTTCTCTCCTTTACCAACTTGACTTCTTAACGCCAGGGATTTCGCCTTTGTATGCAAGATTTCTGAAACAAATTCTGCAAATACCGTACTTCTTGAGTACTGCATGAGGTCTTCCACAAATTGAACAACGAGTATACTCACGAGTAGTAAACTTTTGTTTTCTTTGTTGTTTGTTTATCATTGATTTTTTTGCCATACTTATTCTCCTATCTTGCCTTGAAAGGCATGCCAAGCATCTTCAAAAGTTGAAGAGCTTCTGCGTCGGTTTGAGCAGTTGTAACTATAATTACATCAAATCCTCTGATTTTGTCGACTTTTTCGTAAGATATTTCTGGGAATATCAATTGTTCTTTGATTCCTAGAGCATAGTTTCCTTTGCCATCAAAAGCTTTTGGTGAAATGCCTTTGAAGTCACGAACTCTTGGAAGAGCTATTGAGATAAGCTTATCAAGGAATTCATACATTTGTTTTCCTCTCAAAGTAACCTTTGCACCTACTTTCATACCCTGTCTAAGTTTGAAGTTAGAGATGGATTTTTTTGCTTTGGTAGGAACTGGCTTCTGTCCAGTAATAAGTCCCAATTCTTCAAGAGCTGAATTGTAGTTCTTAGAGTTGTCTTTATCACTGCCTAGGCCCATATTAATAACGATCTTATCAAGCTTTGGTACTTGCATAACGCTCTTGTAACCATTCTCTTTGAGAAGAGCTGGTTGAACGTCGCTAAGGTAATAAGCTTGAAGTCTATTTTTTTCACTTGCCATCATCTTTCTCCTTACTTACCTGCAGTTTTTCTTGTAGGGCTAGATTTTTTTGCTGAAGAAGCAGCTGTAGCAGATTTTGTAGCCTTAGTAGTATCTTTTGCGACTACATTCTTCACTGGTTGCTTAGCAGCAGTTGCTTTTGGAGCTGCCTTCTCGACTTTAGTTTCATCAGCCTTAGCTTCTTTAACCTTAGCTGGCTTCTTAACTTTAGCAGTTAAGATATTTGCTCCACATTTCTTACAAACACGGATTTTGTTGCCTTTCTCATCAAGCTTATGAGCAACGCGAGTTGCCTTGCCACATGCTGGACATACTACTTGGACATTAGATACTTCTATCTTGCCTTCCATCTTAGTAATTCCACCTTTGTCTTGTTGAGAACGAGGTTTTCTGTGTTTTGTTAATACATTAACACCTTTGACGGTTACTCTTTTATCTTTTGGGAATGACTCTAATACTGTGCCTACTTTGCCCTTATCTTTGCCAGTAAGAACTAGTACTTTGTCTCCTGTTTTTACATTCATATTTGCCATACTACTTTACTCCTTATAGTACTTCTGGTGCAAGTGAAATTATTTTCATATATCCACCTTCACGAAGCTCTCTAGCAACAGGTCCAAAAATACGAGAACCTTTTGGTTGTTTTTGATTATCTATGATAACAGCTGCGTTATCATCAAATTTGATGTGTGAACCATCATTTCTTCTTACGCCTTTGCAAGAACGAACGATAACAGCCTTAACAACATCACCTTTCTTTACTACTCCGCCTGGGGCTGCCTTTTTAACAGAAGCAATTATTACGTCACCAATGTTACCACTTCTTCTAAAAGAACCACCAAGTACTCTTATACACATAATAAGTTTTGCACCTGTATTATCTGCGACTTTAAGTCTTGTCTGAGGTTGAACCATAATATTATCTCCTTTACCTATTTTGCAACTTCAACAATACGAAGAAGACGGAATCTCTTTTCCTTACTCATAGGACGAGTTTCCATAATCTCGACTGTATCGCCAACGTGAGAAGCATTTTCTTCATCGTGAATCTTAAACTTCTTTGTGACTTTTACGACTTTTTTGTATAGAGGATGCTTAACGTTACTTGTTACTTCAACAACTCTGGTTTTGTCCATCTTGTCACTAACAACAACGCCGATCTTTGTTCTACGATCATTTCTAATTTCTTTTTCCATCATTCCCTCCATTATGCTTTAGCCTTTGTGGATTTGTCAGCATTGATTTTGAGTTCTCTTTCTGTAAGAACTGTCTTAATTCTTGCTATATCTTTCTTCAAAGTATTCAAAAGCATAGGATTTGCAAGATTTCCTGTAGCATGCGAAAAACGAAGATTGAACAACTCTGATTTGAGTGAACCGAGCTTGTTGTTAAGCTCTTCGTTAGTCATACTTTTGATTTCATTAATTTTCATTAGCTACACCACCTTCTACAGTAGTATCATCTTTCTTGATGATCTTGGTCTTGCAAGGAAGTTTGTGACAAGCAAGTCTCAATGCTTCTTTTGCTGTCTCTTCTGCAACACCACCAAGCTCGAACATTACTCTACCAGGCTTAACAACAGCTACCCAGTATTCTGGACTACCTTTACCACTACCCATACGAGTCTCAGCAGGTTTCTTAGTAACTGGTTTGTCTGGGAATATCTTTATCCAAACTTGTCCGCCTCTCTTTGTATAACGAGTCATCGCAATACGAGCGGCTTCTATTTGATTAGAGGTGATCCAGCAAGGCTCAGTAGCAACAATTCCATAATCTCCATAAGATACGGTATTGCCTCTTGTTGCCTTACCTGTCATTCTGCCTCTAAAGACTTTTCTTCTTTTTACTCTCTTTGGCAATAACATTATTTCTGTCCTCCTTTGCTAACTTGTGCAGTAGGAGTAACTGTGAACTTAGAAAGGATTTCTCCCTTATAAATCCATACTTTAACACCAACTTTACCGAAAGTAGTATCAGCTTCAGCTGTACCATAATCGACGTCTGCTCTCAAAGTATGAAGAGGTAAGTTACCTTGATGATAATGCTCGCTTCTAGCGATATCAGCACCGTCAAGACGACCACTAACCATAGTCTTAACACCCTTAGCTCCACCTTTGATAGCTCTTTGCATAGCCTGTTTCATAGCTCTACGGAAGTGAACACGTTTCTCAAGTTGAGAAGCAATGCTCTCTGCAACCAATACAGCATCACAATCAGGATTCTTGATTTCTTTGATATTGATAGTAACATATCCTGCAGCAGTAAGCTTAGTGACATCTTTCTTCAATTGCTCTACGCCAGCACCTTTTTGTCCAATAAGAACACCAGGGCGAGCTGTGTAGACATTGACAGCTATCTTGCTATCAGTTCTATCAAGAGTGATCTTAGAAATAGCACATTGATAGTACTTCTTCTTAATAAATGTTCTGATTTTGTTATCTTCTAATAGGTATTTAGCAAAGTTTTTCTTATCGGCATACCATAGTGAGCCCCAGCTTTTGTTAATACCAATTCTAAGTCCGTGTGGACTAACTTTTTGTCCCATATTCTCGCTCCTTTTAGCCTTTTACACTGTCTAGCACAACTGTAATGTGACTAGTTCTCTTCAATATTCTGTCCACTCTACCTCTTGCCCTGATATTAAGTCTCTTAAGAGATGGGCCTTGACAAGCGTAAATCTCAGCTACGAACAAATCGTCTTTTGACAAACTTTTGTTGTTCTCAGCATTAGCAGCGGCTGAATTGATGACTTTTAAGATATATGCAGCTGCACTGTTTGGAGTGTTTTCCAAAATAGCAACGGCTTCGTTAAGTTTTTTGCCTCTAACAGTATCCATTACGATAGATAGCTTGCTAGAACTGATTCTGATATGTTTAGCAGATGCACAAGGTCGAGTATCTTTTGATGCTTGTCTTGCGGCTGCTTTTTCTCTAATTCTTTTCGCCATTTTGTAACCTCACTTATTTCTTGCCTTTTGCAGCAGCTTTGTCTCCAGAGTGACCTTTGAAGGTACGAGTTGGAGCAAACTCTCCAAGTTTATGTCCAACCATCTCAGCTGTACAATAAACAGGAACATGTTTTTTGCCATTATGAACGGCAATAGTGTGACCAACAAACTCTGGATAAATAACAGAAGCTCTTGACCAGGTCTTAATAACTTTCTTTGTATTAGACTCATTCATCTCTTTAACTTTCTTCATAAGAGATTCTTCGATGAATGGTGCTTTCTTTAATGATCTACTCATACCCTTCTCCTAATTAACACGCTTAATAATAAGTTTGTTAGAACTCTTTTTCTTATCTCTAGTCTTGTATCCCATAGCAGGCTTACCCCAAGGAGTAACTGGTCCTGGACGACCGACTGGAGACTTACCTTCACCACCACCGTGTGGGTGATCGTTAGGGTTCATAACTACACCACGAACTTGTGGTCTTAGACCCATATGTCTGCTCTTGCCAGCTTTGCCAAGAGAAACATTCTCATGATCAACGTTACCAACTTGTCCAAGTGTCGCTCTACAAGTAGCAAGAACAAGTCTCATCTCTCCACTTGGCATCTTGATAGTGGCATATTTGCCTTCCTTAGCCATAAGACGAGCAGATATTCCTGCAGATCTTGCGATTTGTCCACCTTTACCAGGTTGCATCTCGATGTTGTGTACAACGCTACCAACTGGGATATTCTCAAGAGGTAGTGCGTTACCAACTTTTATTTCAACTTCTGTACCACTCATGATCTTGTCGCCAACATTAAGACCGATTGGAGCTAAGATATATTTCTTCTCTCCATCAGCATATGTAAGCAATGCGATATAAGCAGTTCTGTTAGGATCATATTCAATAGCAGTAACAACTGCAGGAACATTATCCTTATTTCTTCTAAAATCTATTAGTCTGTATTTAATTCTTCCAGCGCCACCTTGATGACGAACAGTGATTTTGCCTTGAGCATTTCTACCACCCTTACTGTTCTTGACAGCAAGAAGAGATTTCTCTGGCTTTGATTTGGTTATTTCATCAAAACTAGGAGTGGTAAGGTGTCTAGTTGCTGGGCTTGTTGGGTTGTGTCTTTTTATAGCCATTTTAATATTTCCTCCACTTACCTTAGTTTAGACTCTCAAAGAACTCGATAGGTTTGCTTTCTTTAGTAAGCCAAACGATTGCTTTCTTATAATCGCTAGTCATACCAACAGATCTACCTTTCTTTGTATTCTGAGTTTTTTCTTTACCCTTAACTGTAAGAGTATTCACTTGTTTAACCTTCACTTTGAAGATTTCTTCAACTGCTTGTTTGATTTGAATTTTGTTAGCACTTTTATCGACAACAAAAGTATATCTCTTGTCGCTAATGCCTGCATAACTCTTCTCAGATAGCAATGGTTTCTTAATAATATCGTAGGCAGTCATTATTTGTAAGCCTCCTCTACTTTTTTGATGGCATCTTTTGTAAAGAATACCTTAGCACTTGCAACAATGTCATATGTGTTAACAACATCTGCGAATGTAACATCAATATTAGGAATGTTGTTTGTAGCTCTCAAGATGTCAGCATTTGGAGCATCCAAAACTAATGTAACATTCTCATTGATTTTGAAACTATCAACAATTTTGTTGAATTCTTTAGTCTTAGGAGCACTGAGTTTGATCTCATCTATAACGACGATCTCTTTCTGTGCAAGTTTAGCACTGATGGCACTCTTGAAAGCGCTCTTCTTAGCTTGCTTGTTAACCTTTTGACTAAAATCTCTTGGCTTTGGTGCAAATACTACACCACCACCTGTCCATTGTGGACCTTTTGTAGAACCTTGACGAGCTCTACCAGTACCTTTCTGCTTCCAAGGCTTCTTAGCATGTCCTCTTACTTCGCTACGAGTAAGTGTGCTTTTTGTTCCTTGTCTTGCATTATTGTTCATTGCAACTATAACTTGATGAATAAGTGGCTCGTTGTATTCGCATTCGAATACATCGCTATTAAGGCTAATAGAGCCAACTTCTTCAGCAGCCATATTAAAAACTTTAACTTTTGGCATCTTCCTTCTCCTTACTTAGCCTTCACAGCCGATTTGATTACTACCAAACCATTACGGTTGCCAGGTATAGCACCCTTGATAAGAAGAACATTACGATCTCCATCAACTTTAACAACTGTAAGGTTCTGAATAGTTACTTGTTCATTACCATACTGACCAGGCATCTTCTTAAGTTTGAAAACTCTTGATGGGCTACTGTTAGCTCCCATTGAACCAACTGCACGGTGGCAAGGTCCAGTACCATGAGTCATCTTAAGTCTAGCTTGATTCCATCTTTGGATATTACCAGTGAATCCTCTACCACGAGTGATACCAGTAACATCAACTCTATCGCCTTCTTCAAATGTGTTGCATTTGATCTCGTTGCCTACAGATAGCTCATCGTAGTTGTCTACGTCGATCTCTCTAAGGAACTTCTTTGGACTAATGCCGGCTTTTTTGAACTGTCCAGCATCAGGCTTGTTTATTAATTTTTCTTTTTTGTCTTCGAATGATACAACTATTGATTTGTATCCATCTTTTTCAATTGTTTTCTTCTGCATAACGTAGCAAGGGCCAGCTTCAACGACTGTAACAGGTATAACCTGTCCTTCAGCTGTAAACACTTGCGTCATGCCTAACTTTTTACCTAATATAGCTTTTTTCATAATAATTTCTTTTTTCTCCTATAACGCAAATATTTTTGTTTACAACTTAATGTTGATGTCAACGCCAGCTGGTAAATCAAGCTTCATAAGCGAATCAACAGCTTTTGGTGATGGGCTGTAGATGTCGATGATACGCTTGAATGTACGCATTTCGAACTGCTCACGGCTATCTTTGTACTTATGAGGTGCACGGATAATAGTCACTACTTCCTTCTCAGTAGGTAGTGGAATAGGTCCAGATATCTTAGAACCTGATTTGCTTGCTGCCTCAATGATTCTGCTAGCTGCGAGGTCTATTAAGTTATGGTCATATGCCTTTAACTTAATTCTGATTTTTTGAGTTGCCATATTTTGTCCTCCTTAACCCTGACTAACCATTGTTGAACTCACGAATACACCCTGCCGGGTGTATCAAGCTGTGAAACTTAAAAAAAGTTCAAATGGTTAGGCGCTTAGATAATTGTCTAAACTTGTCCATTCGAATTCTCTCCTCCTTGTAGCTAAGGAGTAGTAACCTCGAACTTCATCCCATTTTCACAGTAACCATATGATACAATAAAAAAAGGGCCAAGTCAACCCTTTTTTAGATATTTTTTCAAATATTTTTTCTTTATTATATATATATTATATACTTTACGTCAAAAGCCCTATATTTAGTCTATTTGGTAGCCGAATTCGACTTACCCATAGCGCTTTTTGCTTTGACAGGTGTAGTTTTTGTGTTAGAAGCTTTTGTACCCGTCGATTTCGTCTCCGATGTTTTTGTCACAGGCTTTTTCTTAGGAGTTGATCCTGCCGCAAGAGTCTTTGCACGCGATTCTTGCCCAGACTTTGCATTAGATTTGCCTGAAGAAGCTTTTGTTTCAACCTTTGTTGTTTGTGTTGTTCGCTTCTTAGCAACATTCGAAGGCTTGCGTCCAGTAGAGGTTTGAGCCTTTTTGTGAACAGTTGTTACCTTCTCTTCAACAGGACTTAATTCTACTTTTTCTTCATCGTTTGCCGTTGGAATATGTTCCTCATCTGATACTCCAGAGATTTCTTCGCCTTTTTCTAACATTTTCTTTTCTTTTTCAAGACTTCTTTTTAGATATCTTATTTCGGACTTTCTCTCTTTCTTTCTTATCTTGAGGACTTGTTTGAGTTTGTCCTTAGACAACATCGACAAGTATTCTTCGTCCGTAAGCTCTTTTTGAGGGTTCGAAAGTGTAGTTTGAGGCTTGCGGAAGCTTTCGTTTTCGAATCGTTCTTTTTCTTGCTGATACTTCTCTATTATCTTTGGATCCTGAGTCTTCTTGTATTGTTCGAGGAGTTTTGCCAAAGTTTTGTTGTGCTTATCTTCTTCCCTATTCTTCCAATTCTGCTTACGCAAGTGTTTTATTATTGGTCTAGGAATATCTTTTGGTCGCCACATACAATGAACAAATTGAATCTTCTTTGCATCATCTTCTTCTCGCAATAAGACACGGTACTTATTCTTAGCACTTAGGTCATATCCTATTTCTTTGCTCTGGCACATTTTGTCATCGATTTTGACAAGGTTCTTCTGAATGCGTTTTTCCATCTTATATCTATCTAGGTCATCAACGAATTGTATGGTTAACATAAACAACACAATCCCAAGAGGCACAATAACTAATAATACTACACCAATATTGCTTCCTAAGAACGACACAATATTTGTCAAAAATGCAGGACAAGGAATATATTTACCTACCACCAAGTCTTCTCTGACCCAGAAGGCATCATGGATTGGCTCTCCGTATGCATCAAGGTTGCTTGTACCCCAAGTCTTGATCCATAGCTTACCATAGTCATCAATTCGTATATCTACGATTTTGTGGAACCAGATAGAAGCTCTGACCTTGCCAGACCCGTTGAGAGTAAAAACGAACTTCTCATTAGTACTATCGGTAGTACTTGCATAGAGAGTATCTGTCTTAATTGCAGTTAAATCTATTGTTTCGCCTGCATAATAGCAAGCACCCAATCTCTCAGAATCTGTATCATAGGCATTATATGTTACACCACCAGAGCTATAATTTGTAAGAGTTGTAGTCCCTTGCTCTAGCAAAGGAGAAATGGATTCGGTCGAACCGTTAACTACAAAGTACACATATCTATTATTGTTCGTAAGTGCACAGTTAAAAGCAAGCCCTAAGTCAACAGTTGCTGAGCGATTGGTATTGACCAAAGACACCTCAGTTATAACCGTTATTGTCTCTTGTGGATAAACTATTCTATTGTTTTGATTTTTAATAATTTTTGAACCAATGCCAAAAGTATCAGATGTGTTAGCAACAGTTGTATCACAAGTCTTATCTAGCGAGACCATTATATTAGACGCACTTCTATTGGTAATAGCAACACTGTACTCAAGCACAGTCTCTCCTTCACCAAAGTCAATCTCGGGAATAGTGTACTCTGACAAATCTCCTTCGAGTGTAAAAGTATTATCTTGCAATAAGACATCTTCGTCTCCACATTTGGCAGAGATGACAACATCACCCATTACTCCCTCTTGAGCCGTGAATGTCAATCTGTTGGTTATGCTAAAAGTTTGGCTTACAAATGCAAAAACAGCAATTACTATGATTGCTGCAATCAAAACTATTGATGACAATGTCAAGATAATTTTATTCTTTGTCCCCAAACAAATACACCTTTTATTTTAATCAAATGGATGTTGTTAACAAATTTGTTTTTATGATATCAGTATATATTATTGTCTCAAATTGTGCAAGTAGTTAAATAAACAAAAGCATACGTTTGTTGTATGCTTTTACTTACTTATTTACTTTGATTTTGTGGTCTTAGTTGACTTTGCAACTGGGGCTTTGGTTGTCTTAGCTGTTTTGTTAGTCGCTTTGCAACAAGAGCAACAAGTTTTTGGGGCTTTGGTTGTCATAGGAACAAGATCTTCACTAAGTTTGCTCATCATGAAGTCAATATCCACTCCGTGAACTTGAGCTGCTTCTTCTAGTGTCTCCATTTGACTCATTGGGCAACCAAAACAATGTAGTCCAAACCCACCCAAGATATCTTTTGCATTGCTATAATCTCTTAATACATCACCAATTGTTAATTTTTTTGTTAATTTTTTCATATATAATTCTCCTTTAATCTAAATTACTTTTACATACACAGCAGATTGTTGCATCTGCGAAGTTCTTCGCCCCACAACATGGACAGGTCTTGAACTTGGATGTTGATTTGCCACAACTGTAACAGAACTTTGCGCCCTTTGGCAATTCTGCTCCACAATATGAACAAAACAACTTATCACTAGCGACTTGCTCAGTTGGAGCAGCTGGTGGACTATAACTTTCCTGTTGTGACTCACTAGCAGGTTGAGCCTGTGGGAGTATAATGAAACCACTAGGTTCTTTATCTTCAATAATGCTTGGAGGTGCTTGATAACCATCTCCTACATTTACCGGAATATTCTCTTTAGACTTGTTGTAAGTATTAAGCTCGTCGAGATATTTCTGATAATTATTATTAAACTGCTCTTTGCCTACACTTGACAACGCTTGTTCAACATCAATGTCTGGTTCATTAGACTGGCTGGACTCCTGCTCAGCTGCCACATAACTCTCACCTCTTGCAAGGACAGGTTCACTATTTATAGTATCTTCTTTCTTCACATTATTATCAATGAAGTCTTGCAATTCCCCATTCCTTCTTACATTATCTTTGTCAAATGCAAGTTCTTTTTGAAGTTTTCTTGGCAAAAGCACTTCGGTAATATCCACATTGCTTACTTCTATACCAAGCTGTGAGATTGGTTTGTTCGTATATTCGTTAACAAGTTCTATAATCTTCTTATCATTATTGACAAAACCTTCTATTGTCATCAAGTTGGCATTCAGTACGTCTCCCACGCTTACACCTACATGACTAGCAATCTCAACTTGAGTTTTTTTATCATCAATGACAGCGTAGTCATCCAATAGTATCGATAATGTCTTAAGAGAATTACGTATCTGAACAGAACATTCGCCTTTGAGTTTTATTCTACGTTTTTTACCCTTATATATTGCATTGAACTTAGGGGTCTTGAATTTGATGCCCTGATATAGTCCTTCGTATACAAAATATACATCTGCTTTTATTTTTTTAGGAGTCTTTTCTCCATTGCGAGTTTTTTTCGCCTTGTTAGCTTTGGTAAGAATAGGCATATCCTTACGATCAAAATGGTAATTGCCGGGTGTGAGAACATCACATATCTTATCATAGTGGGCAACAATTACTGTAAAATTGTCAGGCACGTTTATACTAGACCCAACTTTGAGATATCCGCCTCTAAGTTTATAAAAATGAACTAATTTGTCTCTTTCATGTTCTTTAAGAGTAATAGTTTTGTTGAATAGAATATCTCTCACCCCCTTTTGTGACAAGATAAATGTTTCGTAGACAATCTTAGCATAACTTTCAAAAAAATGCTACCAATAAATATACTAAAAGTTGAAAAGTTTACATATACATTTAATAAATCAGAGGAGGAATACTATGCTAACTACCGATATTATCTCAAAACCAATCATCAATTTGTATAATGGCAACTATGAAGGGACTGTAAAAAATATATGCTTCGACAACAAACTGAAGAAAGCACAATGGCTAGTTTTTTTTGATGAAAATGAAGACGTGGAAGACAAAGTCCTTGATATCAACAAAATCCATAATGTTGGGCCAAATGCCATCACTATCAGAAGTAATGAAGGAATATATCCAATAATATCGGTTGATGGTGGAGTGTGCCTTAACAATCCAATCAATTATATTGTATACAATACTCAAGGTGAATATATCGGCAAGGTCGATGAAGTTGAACTATCTAATAAGTTTACTGTTGTTAATATAACAGCCAATGGAATAACCGTTGATAAAGAACAAATAATATCAGCAAGCAATAATACAATTATCATTAACAACAATAATGTAAAAATAAATCTAAAAAAATCTAAGAATAAAAAGATGCCGACAGCAAAGGTTTCTCAAGTCGTATCTATCCAAGCTCCTCCAAAGATTGAAACAAGTATCAAACGTGCATCAATTAAGTTTGATGCAACTCCTGTTCCCACAAGAATTGTATCTGACGCGAGCTTCCTGTTAGGTCGAAGAGTAACTGCCAATATTTATGGACAAAACAATGAAATAATTGCAAAAAAAGATTGCAAAATAACAAATAAACATCTTGAATGGGCAAAAAAAAGTAACAAGCTTGTGGAACTTGCTACTTATTCAACAAAATAATTATTCAATAAAAAGTACCCTAATAAAGGGTACTTTTATTATTTCTTGATATTTTTCAAAAGAGCTTCCATCTCTGCTGATACGTCATCAAGTTCATCAGCAACTGTTGTCTTTGGCTTCTTCACAGAAGTAGCTTTGGCTGGTTTTTTTGGTGCAGCTTTCTTTGCTGGAGCTTTCTTTGTAGTAGCAGATTTAGATTTTGCACGAGGTTTTCTTTCTACTGGAGTTGAACCTTTGGATGAAGCAGACTTCCTTGGAGCAGGCTTTTTCTTCTCAACTGGCTTAGGTGCTTCCTCTA
Organism: uncultured Lachnospiraceae bacterium; assembly: GCA_964368755.1. Classification (GTDB taxonomy): domain Bacteria; phylum Bacillota; class Clostridia; order Christensenellales; family UBA1242; genus CALVZT01. The sequence continues at coordinate 34,270 of CAYJCR010000006.1, read as the reverse complement.
CCTCAACTTCACTAGGCTTATCCATCTCGTCTATCTTTTGTTCAATCTCTTGAGCAAAATCTTGTTTTTGCTTAAATAACTTTTTGTTCTCTTCTTCGATTCGTCTTTGGAGTTCCTCTAACTCATCTTCTGTAACAACTCCACTAGTAACTGCCTTAGAATCAGAATATATTCCAGATGCAGGAGCTGTTATAGGCTCTTCTTCTGGAGTTGATTGAGGTTGCTCGTTAGTCTCAGAATCTTCTGCTTCCCACTCGATATCTTTGTATTGTGGTTGTGCCTCAGTCTCCAACTCTACTTCTGGGACATCTGCCGTAGCGCTTGTGTCGAACAAAGAATCATCAGCCTTGTCTTCAGCAACTGCTGTTACATCTTGGTCGAATCCAGCGAACTCGTTGTCCGAAGCTGTATCATCTTCAATTTCTACTTCTGGAATTACTTCAGTGTTAGGAACGATATAATCTTCTGTCTGACCTACGCCATTCTGATAAGCACTAAGCGACTCTTTAAGTTCGTTATTCTCAGTAGTTAGACTAGCAATCTTATCTTTGATATCTTTCTTCACAAGGCCTTCAAGTTCTTTGTATACTACGTTAGCATAGTTCTTGAACTCAGATTTCATTGCAGATTCAATAGCCTTACGCTTCTCTTCAATGTCTTCTTTTCTCTTCTTGATCTCTTCAGCAAGAGTCTCTTGCTCTTCTTTGTATCTTGTTGTAGCTTCATCGTTCTCTTTCTCGATGAGCTCTTGTTTCTTCATCTCGTCAGCTTGTTGCTTCTTAATATAGTTACTCTCGATACGGTTAGTTGAAGCTTCTTGTTGAGCTTTCAAGCTCTCAAGGTTCTCTCTACTTGCCTGTATCTTCCTCTGATATTCTTTGGTAGATATATCGAAGTTCTTGCTGTAATTATCTTTCTCAGTCTCTATCTGATCACATTCTGTCTGCAATCTTCTACGAGCTGTCAAGTACATTTCGCACTCTTTCATAGCCCTTTCGAGGACAAGTGAGCCATTGATACCAAGTTCGTCAAAGTTGAACTTCTCTGTCTCCATTGTGCTAAGTCTTGCTTTCTCCAACTCTTGTTGTTCAAGAAGTGCACGTTTGTCTAAATACTCTTGAAGGATAGGAATATTCTTCTTAATCTCTTTGCGTGTAAATAACAATTCATAATCAATGAAGAATGGAAGTGTTGTAACTGCTTTATTAACATTACGTTGGAAGTTGTGGAAATTCTCAAACAACTCACCTTGAACGGAGTTCTTCCAAGAATGGAAAATAACAGAATACAATGTATATAGCACAAGAAGTACAACTGGTAGAATCAATGCATTGGCAATGATTACAGCAAAGTTCGTTGTGCCTGCAGAAACATAACCTAATGTAATAAGCAATACAGATACTACGCATAGTAAGATAGTAAATACTGTCATATTGCTAAGGGTCTTATCAATTGCGCTTGTCTTAAGAGGTCTCTCTACACAAGTCTCTGCGTTGATATACTTGCTTGGCTCTTCTTCACGGTTGAGCATATATTGTTGCCAATTGCTTCTTACAGTCTCAGGAACTTGTTTCATCTTATTATTGAACTCGATCAAGTTCTCTTCTGTAATGAATGGCTTTACTCTAAAGTATTTGTTAAAACCACCTACACATTTGAGCAATCTAACTTCGTAAGACATTCTTACAGCAATAATAGATACTATGATACCGAACAACATTGCTGCGATTATTGCATAAAAATATATTTGGAAGTTATTGGTTGTTCCAAACGTTTCTTTCAAAAAAGTCTCAATTGTTGTAAATAGATTGAATGCACCCAACTGTCCCATAAACAAATCTCCTTTGCTCTCTAAATTATTGTTAGTATAACACAAATATTTTTGATTTACTAATAAATAGAGATATATTTTGCAAAAAAAATAAATTTTCCGACCGTTTGGTCGAATAAAAATGACCTAGCTAATTGCAAGGTCAGATTTTTATCATTTTGTCTAAATAAAACGAGTAAACATATACTTCATCTATTGTTTTACAAAGCGCTTTTTGTGTTGCTAACTTATAGATATGTAGTTGTAGCGCATATTTGTCTCTTAAGTCCTGTTCAGAATTAACTTTGGTAGTCTTGTAATCTACAATTATATTTTTCTTACCAAGTGAGACAAAATCAATCACTCCTTGAAGCAAAATCTTGTCTTCCTGTTCGCCCTTACCTACAACTTCGTTATATGGGAGATAGGCAAGGAAGCTCTTTTCTTTCATTATCACATCTCCACCTAAGGCAGATATGCAATCAATAGCTTTTTTGATCTTTGAAGGATTGATTTGAGCAAAATATTCGCCGTTAAACGCAGACTTAGACTTATCGTGCAGATACTTGCATATTTGTTCTATATCCGCATCAAGCGGTATCTCTTGCATGGCAGTATGATATGCCGTACCAAGTTGTGCTCCAGCAGAAGAACTCAAAGATTTGCTTTCTTTTAACCCAAAATCTTTTGGCATAGAATTGACATTCTCATATATTCTATTCTCTTCCATAAGACTTGTAACTGAATTCTTGATAGTGATGTCTGTATTATAATCATATGCTCTATCTAGATAACCTTCTATCTCAAGGCCTTTGGTATCGATCTTGTCAGGAAGTTCGACTGTCAACTCCTCTTCACTGCTCGACACTTCGTCATTGTCTACTACATTGATGAGGTAGCCATCATTTGCTATTACTTTTTCACCATTACTTAGACGAGATACTAGGTCTTCTCCCAATGCATTGATAATAAGACTTATATAATCTTTATTATCAAATACTTGAAGTTCGTTAGTGATAGGATCAAGTTTGGCAATATCTGTCTGTCCAACGATTATTAGCCTACTCTTTGCTCTAGTCAAAGCAACATACAAGATTCTCATTTCTTCTGCAAAATCGTTGTTAGATTTGATAATTTTGATGGCTTCTTTCGGCAACGTTGAGTCTTTTGTATTCTCTATGATATCGTAGCAATCCATACCCAAGCCATAATCTTTGTCTTTCTCGATATTGGAGCCAAAGGCATTGCCGACAAAGTTCTCACCAGCGCCTATTAAGAATACAACATCATATCCCAATCCTTTGCTACCATGAATAGTGCTTACAGTGACACTATTCTCATTGCCAATAATTGACATGTCGAACTTGGCATCTTGGGCATAGTTATCCACAAAGTATAGATAACGTGTAAGACATGTGTTATAATCTGCGCCTTTGATAGTATCTAGATATTTGTCAATCAGAGCAATCCTTTTTTCTCCACTTGGCAGAGCGAGAAGATAGTTGTAGATGCCCCATTCATCAATTATTGAGTATAGTAAAGATAATACTGTATCGCAAGTTGCTCGAATAGTATACTTCTCTATTGTCTTGTTCAAACTTTTTATTTTACTTGCTAGGTCATCTTTATGACTTTCGCAATATTCCATAGCACATTCCATAATTGTTGGTTTGCCACAACTTTGTCGCAAGATGGCAAGTTCATCATAAGTAACACCAACAAATGGGCTACACAATATGGTTATGTACGAGATATCATCTTCGGACTTTGCAACCACTTTGAGGAAGCTTACAAGCAACATTATATCAATATTTTGGTATAGAAAATCAGAAAAGTTAGCAAGGATAGGTATATTATATTTGTTCAACTCTTCTACAAATGTCCTATAATAATCTTTTCTATTACGAGATAATATTGCAATAGAAGAATAATCAATTTTCTTATAACACTTGTCAGACACATTATAGACTTCTTTGTCTAGCAGTTCCTTGATTTTATTCGCAACAATCTTTGCCTCAAGTCTTGCTGCCGAATAGTCTTCGTTGTCTTGTGTATCTTCTATGCGATAAAGTGCTGATGGAGTCTCATTCACACTCTTATCGAATGGTTTGATTATATCTATCTCCACCTGATGAGTTTGTTCAATCGGAGCACCCTTGTTTATCACAAAGCGTGCATCGTTCTTATAATCAACGCCACTTGTGTACTTGGTCATTACTACATCACACACTTTGTTAACAAACTCAAGAATACTTGGATAGCATCGGAAGTTGTCATTGAGAGATATAGCTTTGTTTGCCGATTTATTCTTTTGATAGTCATTGTATTTGTTCAAGAAAATATCTGGATTACTATTACGGAAACCATAGATACTTTGCTTAACATCACCAACCATAGTAACATTGTTATTAGAAAGAAGTGATATTATCTTCTCCTGCACAGCATTGATATCTTGATATTCATCAACAAATATGTACTTATATCTAGAAGATATCTTCTCGCACAAATCTTTCTTTTTGAGTAACCTTATCATGAACTGTTCTAGATCATTAAAGTCAAGAAGGTTACGAATATGTTTGTTATGACTATATTCCCTATCAAATTCTTTGACAAACCATACAATAGTTTCTAACTGCGACTTTGTCTTCGACATTCTTGCAAGAGCCTCATCCATATCACAATCGAAGATATCTAATAACTTGGTTTTGGTCTTTTTGAAGCCATTCCACAATGCCTGAAGTGATTGTTTTAGTGCAATATGTGATTGATCAAACTTGCCCGTAGGAAATGACGGCATTGTCTTCAATGCTAGAATCTGTGCATATGTTTGTTCAAAAGTGTTATGTTCGGTCAAACAATCAAATTTGTCAAGTACAGCAGAACAGAATGCCGACAACTTAGCACACTCTATACTACTAGAACTCTGCAAATAGTATGAGAATTGATCTCTGTAGAACATCAACTTACGTATTATATAATCATTAAGATAAGCGATAGTCTTATTGCCATTCAAGTCAAGGTTATACGATGACAATGCTGTTGATTGGAGATAATCTCCATCTTCTATTGATTGCAAAAAGTCATACAACTCCATAATGGTGCGCTTGAACATAATAGTGTCTTTGCGCGCTTTGAATATCTGCAATATCTCACTGAGTTTGTCATTATCTTGATGTTCGATAAGAAGCTTGTCTATACTCTCCAATCTCAACATATCCCTATCTTCTTCACTGATAAGTTCAAAAGAAGGATCTATTCCTATTGCATAGAAGTATTGTTTGATCATCTTTTGGCAGAAACTATGCAAAGTAGAGATGTCGGCTGTAGATACTCCATCAATCTGATTCAATATCCTAGAGTTTATCTCGCCTTGTTGCAACTTGGATAACAACCTTGACTTCATCTCATTTGCCGCCGCCGAAGTAAATGTAACCACAAGGAGTTGGTCTATATCAACTTTTTTTGATACTATCAACTCATATATCTTCTGCATAGTTACTTCTGTCTTGCCAGAGCCTGCCGATGCCGACACTAGTAGATTGCTACCGGTATAGTTGATTACTTCTTGTTGGGAGTCGGTATAATGTCTCATAACACACCTCCATTAGAGAAGTTCTCAATCTTATTACCTTTGACATTCCTTTCTCTCGTACCCAAAGTGGTGTCAAATCTACATATCGCTTTGTACTTACAATACTCACATGCTGAGCCATCTAGATTGAGTGGACTTGCTATAATAGTCCCTGCCACAATATCTTTGCATGCTTGTTCAAGCAATTTGATTGCATATTCACTTCGTGCCAACAGTTCATCTTCACTTGCTACCTTTGATAATGAACTTAGTGGCAATTCCACAACGTTCGTCTCACCCATTGCCATATCCGTAGATACTCTACCACGGGTGCCTTTGTTGAGTTTGATTGCTAATATATCGCTAGCAGACTGAGTAGCGAGCTTTTGATCACTAGCAAGTATCACCTCTGGAGAATCAAGCGTATCTCCACGAAGTTTGTAGTTAGAATACTTGTCTTCAAGTTTGTCAAAATTACGTTTGACTGGGAAGTAGTACACTCCACAAGGTTTCTTGCTTATGGCACGACTAACTATATGATTATATACGTGCAACTGAATTTTTTTGCCATAATACAATTGGGCGAGTTTTGTATCACAATTGCCTGTCTTGTAGTCTATTATTCTGAAGTAATCTTTGAACTCATCTATTCTATCCACTATTCCACTTATGCAAAGTTTCTTTCCTCCTGCTTGAATAGTAATAGACTCAAGTTTGCTCCCCACTCCAAATCTTGCTTCTGTAAAGACAGGTTTGAACTTTCCACATTCTAACTGATAGTTTATCGCATCGCACATGCGCACAGCCTCTTGGATAATATTACCAATAAGAGGCTTATTGACTCTAAGTCTAGACAAGTTGGCAAATTCAGTATTGATAACATATTGTACAATGTCTTGAGTAGACTTTTTGATCAAAGTCTTGGAGATTGGGAGATTGTTCTGCTTAACAAAAAGCTCTGCAACTCTATGTAGGATATTACCAATAGTCTTACTATCTACAAGATTATTTTCTTTGTCTTTAACCCTGATCCCGTAGTCAAGGAAGTGCATAAATGGACACTCGTAGTATCTCTCGACCTCACTAACACTAACTTTGTTGCCGACAAAGAACACATCACTTTTGGTCAAAGAGTATTGATTCTTATGTTGAAACAAATCCATATCTATCAACTTGTTCTTTGCAAAATAGTTGATATATGCAACGTATGGAGCAAGATCAATGTCTTGTCCATCATAATACTTGCGTAACAATGCAACTAACTCTTTTGTAGAATGCGACATTGATGCCATATTCTCTAAGAATGTCAAGTCGTTATTAAAATGGTTGTAATACTTGATTGGTTCGCCTTCTCGTATCAAAAGCTTTTCTAACCCAGTCAAGACTTGGCTCTTCTGTGCGCCATTGTCTATTGAGTAACTAACAAATAACAATTCTTGTGGGCAGGACAAAAGATTGAGGGTCTTCTGCCTCTCTCTCAAGTTGATCATATTCACAGATGGCTCCAAGACAAACTTGTCGCTCAATTCTATTATTTCTCTATCACTTATAATGCCACTATCGTCTTTGGTCAAAGGCAAACTATCTGCAATCGCATTGAGTACAAAGAGGACCTTGGGTCTATCCAACATACTCTTGCTTGCATCTCCTACGAACACACTATCTACGGTAAGTGGAACGGTCGATATCTTGATATTACGCAAACCACACTTGATGATGTCTACATACTCTTCACCTGTTACGATACTATCACCAATAAGGGCATTCATACTGTCTATAAGCTCTACAAAGAGTCCATATTCTTGGCTTGCAAAACGATGCTCTAAAAGCATATCGTTAGCAATATATTGTGTTAGTAGACTATCTATTGATTGATGAATATGTGCGTTGTCGATGAGACTAAGTAACAATCTTGAAAACTCTGATATAGAGTTCTTACCTAGCAAAGCTTTCTTAATAGGCAATATATTGTTGATGATAAAAGTCTTGATATTCATATATCCATCAACATCATCGTATTCAACAACCCCATCAAGATTGAGTCTGTTTGCTTCGACAACTGACGCAAAAGTCTTCTTGTCTTCACTATCAAAGACGCCTTCTACTTGGTTAACAAAATCTAGTACATCAACCATACCGGACTTTATACATAGACCAAAAACACTAGTTATATATCTCCAAATGATAGTTGTGTCAAACCCCCTATCACTATCCACAAAGTATTTGATACCATACTCGGCAAAAGTCTGTTTGATAAGTTGTTCGTTGCTGTCAAGACCAGGCATAACCACTGCGATATCTTTGTATCGATAGTTATTCACTTTGACAAGTTTGAGTATCTGTTTGCAAGTATAGTCTAGTTCATCTCTAAGACTATTACCTTCATACAAGACAACTCTATTAGTCTGTACGCGAGCGCTAGGCTTAGGCACAAACAAATGCTCTGTAATGAACTTGAACTCTTGTCTTGCCTTATTGTCAATAACTTTGACTTCTGGCGTTAAACCTAGGTCCTTCGCGATCTCCAAAAGTTTATTCTCAACATCTTTTTGATATACAAAACCGTTATCGGCAGAACTTTTTTGCAAACTTACACTTACACTTGGAGCTAGGCGAATAATCTGCTTGATAATATTATAGCCTTGTTCTGTAAATCCATCAAAGTGGCAAAAATGAAAATGCTCATCAAGTTTTGGCATCTTCTCAAGTTCGTTACCAAAGATCTCGAACTTATCTGCACTATCTGTGTAGTCTTTGGTCATATTCTCATATTCTGTGTATACAAGAGCGATATCATCGAGTTTTGGAGAACCGCTGACTTTGTCAGGAGCGATCTTACAAGACTTGAACTGCATAATAGTATCATATATTATCTCTGCAAAACCTGCACTTGCAATACTATTGCCGAATACTTTGAACTTGAGTTTGTTTGTGGATAGTATCTTCTGCACAAGCATTACTCCATCTATGCGTTGGAGATTGCTATTGATCCCGAAATACCTAGAAGCGAGCCTTGACAACGTAACTACTTCCATATTAAAAAGAGCTTCTGTATGCAATACTTCGAACAACTTCTTCTCATATGACATCGCAAATCTATCTGGCACAACAAAAATATGGCTACCACTCTTGCAATTTGTGATAACTTCCTCATCTTGGCTAAAATCATTATTCGAATAATATAGCGATAATTTCATAGCTATATTTTAACATTAAATATAAGCAAACTCAAAGGATTTTTTATACTTTGGACTAATGTTTGGACAAATAGTCCGACAGTCTCTTATTTTCGATCTTCAATTGTTCGATTTGGCGTTCTTTTTCTTTGAGAGCACGAAGCGTCCTATCAAGAGTATTAGTAGCGAACTCACATTCGTTTTTAAGTTCTACTGATACTTCACTTATTGCAGTTCTTTTGACCAATCTCACAAGCCCCAAGAATAGGCTCATTATCTCCTTTTCACTTAGAACTCTGTTGCTACTCTCTGGAAATCTTAGGATATTCTCTTCATCAAACATATTGGACACTTCCTTTATGCAACAAAGTTTTGTCAATTGACTACTATTTTATACTTCTATCGAATAAAAATATATCAAAAGGAGTTTTTATGGATAATTTTTTATTGTCTCCGATTGATTGTATAATGGAATGCGACCATAAGCAGAGTTTGATCAAGGCCTATGTGCCATACTGCTTTGAGACTCTACCAATACAAGTCATCTTGTACCCTACTTGCAGTTGTAGAGATTATCTTCCTATGGCAATAAGATTCGATAATTGCAATCATTGTGATAGATATGAATACAATGACTTTTGTATATTTTTTGTTAACTATATTACCATTCAGACCGATATTCTGCACTTCAACACAAGACTAGGCAATCAGAATATTAGCATATCATGTGGCAACACTTCATCTGTATGTATTGAACAAAATAATGAATTGGTTTTTTTACATACATTCCCATTCAAGACCTCATCGCCCACTATCAAGAGAATTGGTAATTGCCAAGTAATAACTTTTAATACCGAAAGTAGCAAATATCTCCTTGTTATCAAAGATAACGAAAAGATTTATTCTGCCAAAGCAAGTGAACTTGTTGTTGATAACAACACAATAAGTTGCATCAAAAAGTTTGATGATATGTTGCAACAAGCGAGGCTTGTCTCAATAGATTGCAATAATGGCGAAGTCCAAAGCGAACTCATTTATCTAGATGAACCAAAACTCACGTTTTTGCCAGAACTCATACCTTGTGCATTCTTCGAAGCTCTCAGAACTGACAATTGTACACTGGCAAGACAATTCTTAACAGATACACTTTCGACAAGACTTGATGACGAACACTTATTGACTTTTTTTGGAGATTTCGACAAAGTCATACCTTTGCAGATCAATAATCAACCAACAATATTCCTTATGAATACTTTGGACAAAAAATCCAAGGCCTTTGTTGTACAACTAGACAAGGACAAAATATCCAATGTTAAGTTAATTTAGTTGTCAACTATCAAGATAAAATATATAATTATGTTATGTGGTACGTAGTAGTAGCGATTGTAGCCTTTGTGCTATTCATTATATTCATTGCAACAACGGCAGGAATGAGATTTTTTGCTGCATTCCAGAAGTATGATTTGATCAAATCATCTCGTGGAATCAAAGCTGAAGAGTTCCTTTCGCAGCTTGCAAATTCTGAGCCAAAGTGTAATAGCAAACTTGCATTGTGTCGCATTACCGGCACTCTCACCGATTGCTATATCCCGAAGAAAAGAACTATTGCGTTATCTGAGAGCACTTATCACAATGACTCGGTTGCTGCACTCGCAGTCGCAACACATGAGTTTGGACATGCAATGCAACACAGTGAGAAGTCAACTTTGTATTCTATCAACAGGGCTCTTGCAATTTTTTATAAAATATTTGGCAAATTGATATTGCCACTAGTTATCATAGGACTAATACTTTTACCATTCAGGACAACCAATTATTATGGATATATACTTTTATATGTCGGTGGTGGGTTACTTGTTCTTATACTTTTGTTCCGATTGATTACTATACCACTAGAATATAATGCAAGTCGTAGGGCAATGCTCTATCTATCGAGATATGAAGCTTTGAATGAAAAAGAACTTAAGATGGCACGCAAACTTCTCGACAAAGCAGCCTTGACATACATCGCAGAGTTCTTATCAATCATCACAGGCATCAATCTTATCAAAAGGAGAAACAGCTGATGTGGGATTATTACTGGACATACTATATAATGGGGATAATACTTCTCCCTGGACTTTTGCTTGCAGCATATGCACAAACCAAAGTATCAAATAGCTTCGGCAAATATTCTCAAGTTGTAGCAAAATGTGGCATCACGGCTTCGCAACTAGTAAGGAGTCTCCTTGATAGTGCCAAGTTATACAATATCAACGTTGTCAAAGTTGGTGGCAACCTTACAGATTATTATGATAGCAAGAACAAAGTCATTGCTTTGTCAGATAAGATACATGACTCAACTTCTATTGCAGCACTTGGCATCGCCACTCACGAGTTTGGACACGCATTGCAAGATGCTAATAAGTATGTGCCTTACAAGATACGACAATTTATGATACCGGTAGCACAATTCTTATCAACACTTATGTGGCCACTTGTTATCGTTGGTCTTGTACTTAACCTTGGAGTTTTTATCCCAAGCGTTGGTAATATTGTACTTATCATAGGCTCAGCATTCTTCGGACTTGCAGTTCTTATCAATCTAGTAACATTGCCAGTAGAATACAACGCAAGCAGACAAGCGACAGTCCTTCTTAAAAAAGGTGGCGTGCTTGATGCAGAAGAACTTGATGGTGCCAAAAAAGTATTGTCAGCTGCTGCCTTCACATATGTTGCAGCACTTATAACATCTATTCTTTCACTACTTAGATTTGTTCTAACAATATTACTATTCTCTAGCAGAAGAAGAAAATAAAAGGAATAACAAATGGACATCGATCCACATAGTTAATAAAAAATAAAAGCCAAACATTAAGTTTGACTTTTTTTTATAACAAAACTATTATTATTCGGCTTCGACAAACAAACTAATCTTAGCAGTTATGCCAGTATAGAGCTTAGCTTCAATCTGATAGCAACCAAGTTGCTTAACATTCTCTGGCAACACAAGATTCTTCTTGTCGATATCTATTCCTTGAGCAACAAGCGCATCAGATATCTCCTTGCTTGTGATAGATCCGAATGGCTTACCATTCTCCCCACACTTGATTTTGACAATCACTTTAGTTTTCTCAGCTTTCTTAGCAAGTTCTTTGGCTGCTTGTCTTTCTAACTCAATGGTACGTGCTATTGAATCAAGTTTGGCTTGATTCTCTTTGACTGCTGCTGGAGTTGCCTCTCTCGCCAATCCTTTCTTAATAAGGAAGTTCTTGGCATATCCATCATTTACCTCTTTGACCTCACCTTTCTTGCCACTGCCTTTGACATCTTGGATAAAAATAATCTTCATAGTCAGCCTCCTGATATTTTTATTGTAAATGCTTTTTACAGATAAGTCAATGAAAAAATTATGCTTTGTGTATATCCAAAATCCTTTTTGTTAATAATCATGCTAATAGAGGTAAAAATCATGGATATAAGGTGTCGCAAAACCGATTGCAAACATAACGATAGATTGACTTGTCTCGTAGACAACCTTTGTATAAGCAAAGGCATATATTGCAATTCGTACGAAAAAGTCCCCAATAAAGCAAAGGACTTCAGCAAACATATGTTGACAAGCGATGAGCCACCTGAGTTTTGTGATTTTAGACACAACAAGAAGTGCTCAATATGTTGTTCAGCGACTTGTCTATTCAACGATCAATGTTCATGTTCTGCCAACGGCATAACAGTAGGCGACATTCACGATAGACCCAAGTGTATCACACAGATAATGCCCTAGCACAAAAAAACACCTCAAGAATAAATCTTAAGGTGTTAGATTGTCATCTGTTGAAAAAGTTGATTACTTCAACTCTGCAACAGCGCCAGCTTCCTTGAACTTAGCTTCGAATTCTTTAGCTTGAGCTGTAGGAACGTTCTCTTTGATTGTTGAAGGAGCGCCATCAACAAGAGCTTTTGCCTCGCCAAGACCAAGACCAGTGATTTCACGAACAAGCTTGATAACTGCGATCTTGTTAGGACCAACTTCTTTCAAAGCTACTGTGAACTCTGTCTTCTCCTCTTCTACTGGAGCAGCTGCTGCTGCGCCTCCTACTGCTGGGCCAGCTGCAACAGCTGCTGCTGCGCTAACACCAAATTCTGTTTCTAACATTTTTACAAGATCAGCAACTTCAACAACTGTAAGTTTCTTGATCTCTTCTACAAGATTATTAAGATCTGCCATTTTTTTATTTCTCCTTATTTTATTTGTGCCCTTTTGGCACTTATTAATTATTTTTTAGTTGAACACAACCATATTATTTGTGGAATACTTCCCACCATTTTTATAACCAAAATAGTTATATTTCAATTCAATTGCAAGACTATATTATGCGTTTTTCTTTGCAATCTCATTAAGTCCTCTAGCCAAAGCTGACATTGGTGCATTAAGCATACCAAGCAACATAGCAATAAGAACTTCTTTGGATGGTATCTTAGCAAGTTTCTCAATACCAGCCTTGTCAGTAGCAGCTGCGTTAACAAATCCGAACTTAACATCAAGAACGTTCGCAGTCTTAACAGTGTCACAGATGATCTTAGCTGCAGTTGTCTCGTCTGGTCCAAAAGCAACAGCAGTTGTACCTTCGAGCATAGCTTCATCATAGCCTTTGTAGCCTTTGTCATCCAAAGCACGTTTAACAAGTCTGTTCTTGTAGACTTTGTATGTAACTCCTGCTTCTCTCAACTTCTTACGAAGCTCAGTATCTTTGGCTACTGTAATTCCTTTGTAATCAACGAAGATGATTGACTTAGAATTGTCGATATGTCCTTTGATCTCTTCAAGAACTACTTTCTTTGCTTCAAAATTAGCGCTCATTTATTCCCTCCTTGTTAGATTTATCAAAAAAATAAACCCTATGCCGAAAATAAGCACAGAGTCGAATTGATAATTCTACAAGGCTCACCTCGGCAAGCTAACTATTATGTGGCTACCCACGCTTGCTGTCTTTGGCAAAAAGATTTATATTGATATGCGATGATTATATTACATTATTATGTCTTTGTCAATAGATTATTAAACTTATTTATGTAATTTTTTATTATTTTTATAAGTTATTTAATCAAAACAAAAAGCCACACATGTTACAAAAAAACTCTTAGACATAATCTAAGAGTTCTCTTTATTTGTTTTATTGAGCAGATGCTGCTTTGTAAGTAACTTTGACTCCAGGTCCCATAGTTGAGCTAACACTAACGCTTCTTAGGTATGTACCTTTAGATGCAGCTGGCTTAGCTTTGATTATAGCCTGCATAACTGATTCAAAGTTCTCAAGGAGCTTCTCTTTGCCGAAGCTTGCTTTGCCGATACTAACGTGAATAATGTTAGTTTTGTCAAGTCTGTACTCAACTTTACCAGCTTTGACTTCGCTGATAGCTTTCTTTACATCCATAGTGACTGTGCCACTCTTTGGGTTAGGCATAAGACCTCTAGGTCCAAGCACACGAGCGATTCTACCAACAACACCCATCATATCAGGGGTTGTGATACAAACGTCAAAATCAAGCCATCCACCTTGAATCTTAGCAATAACATCATCACTACCTACGATATCAGCACCAGCGGCTTGAGCCTCTTCTGCCTTATCGCCTTTAGCAATAACAAGAACACGAACATTCTTACCAGTACCTGCTGGAAGAACAACTGTGCCTCTAACTTGTTGGTCAGCATTTCTGCCATCAACACCAAGTTTAACATGTAGTTCAACGCTTTCGTCGAACTTAGCTTTGGCTGTCTTTACAACAATATCCATAGCTTCTGCTTGTTCATAAGTCTTTGTTTTGTCAAAGACAGACAAGCATTCTTTGTATCTTTTTCCTATTTTCATATTTTTCCTCCCGTGGTATTAACGAGTACCCTCTCCCACTTAATCGATTACTGTTACACCCATACTTCTTGCTGAACCTTTGATCATGCTGATAGCACTCTCCAAAGATGCTGCGTTAAGGTCTGGCATTTTTAACTTGGCTATTTCTGTAACTTGAGCCATAGTGATAGTAGCTACTTTAGTCTTGTTAGGCTTAGCAGAGCCACTCTCAATGTTGCATGCTTTTTTGATCAAAACTGCTGCTGGTGGAGTCTTCATAATGAAGTCGAATGACCTGTCAGCGTAGATAGTGATTACTACTGGAATAATCATACCTGCTTGGCTAGCTGTCTTTTCGTTGAACTCTTTGGTAAAAGCTGGGATGTTGATACCGTGAGGTCCAAGAGATGAACCTACTGGTGGTCCCGGTGTTGCTTTACCAGCTGGAAGTTGCAATTTAACCATAGCATTAATTTTCTTTGCCATAATTTAATTTCCTCCTGCCGTTGTCGGCATTGTGTGGTTTAGCGAAATGCATAGATAGATTTACATTTCTCCCACTATATCAATCTGCTATAATGCAGTTAATACCATAATTATATCTTTCTAATCTGAGAATATTCAAGATCAACTGGAGTCTCACGTCCGAACATCTCAACATTGACTCTGCATCTTTTGTTAGTTGCATCAACACTAAGTACTGTTCCGACAAAACTATTAAGTGGTCCATCGATAACTTCAATCTTATCATTTGGAGCAAGATCGATATCAACAACAACTTTCTCCAAATGCATTCTGCGAACTTCTTCATCGGTCATAGCCTGCGCTCTTGCCTTTGGTCCACAAAAAGCAACTATTCCACGAGTCCTTGTAACATTGTGCCACAAGTCATCACCATATATCATCTTAACGAATAGGTAGCAAGGCATAAGCTTTCTTGTTACAAGTTTCTTCTTGCCATTCTTCTCCTCTATTGTCTCTTCCATAGGAATAACAATATCGAAGATACGGTCTTGAAGATTGTACTTCTTGATAACTACCTCTAAGTTCTCTTTGGCTACCTGCTCATATCCTGATTGTACATTGAGCACGTACCACTTTGCTTCTTTATTATCCATTATCCAACATTCCTTTATTGTAAGCTATTACAAACTCTTTGTGAATAGTTTGTATATCCAACCAAACAAGCTGTCGAAACCAAACAAAATAACTGTAAAGAATACGACAACTGCAAGAACAACTCCTGTGCCCTTAACAACCGTCGAAAAACTAGGCCAAGTTACTTTTTTGAGCTCAGAGCCAGTCTCTTTGACCTTACGGACAATCTTACTAGGCTTCTTCTCTTTAACTTTCTTAACCTTTGCATCTTTGCCAGTCTTCTCATCTTTGACTGCTTTGTCATCTTTGGAAGCCTTGCTAGTTGTCGCAACAGTCTTAACTTCAACAGTCTCCGCTTGTGCGTCAACAGTCTCAGCTGGAGCATTGACTACTTCAACCTTATCTTCTTCCAATTTAACAGGCTTGCTTTGTGCTACAAAGTTTGTTTTCTTTGCCTGTTGCTTTTTTGCTGCTTTTTTGTTAGCCATAACTATTCCCCTACAAAAAATTACTTTGTCTCTTTGTGAAGAGTATGTTTCTTACAAAACTTACAATACTTGTTAAGTTCAAGTCTGTCTGGATCGTTCTTCTTGTTCTTAACATTGTCATAATTACGTTGTTTGCACTCAGTACAAGCAAGAGTTATCTTTGTTCTCATCTTAGTCACCTTTCAAAAAATTAACACCCTTTACGAAGGTGCAAGGGTATTTTATCATAGAGAGTGTTGTTTGTCAATTACTTTTTTCGTTATTTTATACAAAAGTATTGGGGTAACACATATGATATTTTCTAGCAAAAACTGATTACTCTACCCGAAGTGCTTCCCTTGTCACTACAAATAATTGTTAATAAATAAAAAACCCACCATATTGTGGTAGGTCGTATATTTATTATTCGCCTTCGGTCAAACTACTTGCTCTTTCTATTGCAATCTCTCTCATTACATCTCCTAAAGGACGTGACTTCTCAATTTCATAACTTTCATAAAAATTACTTGCAGTTTTTGGATTAATACATTGTTGCTCAAATCCGTTGCCATAAAATTTGTAACGGTAATTTTCTCCGTATGAACTACCAAAATCATAATACTCAGCAATAGCTTGTAGGTTGTTTATGACACGATATATTTGAGAAGTTTCGACTCTTGTCGAAAGATCCGATCTGAGATACTCTCTATAAGCACAATAATCTGAGTAAGAAAAAGCTGGCTCATATGGGAAGCCTTCCTCATTGATCATATAAGGAATAGCAATTATTCTTGGCTCTTCAGGAACATATAATGCTACATACTCGGCATCTTTTTTCTTAAAATATGCACTATATACTTTGCTATACGCCCTATCATCATATTCTCTCTTTAATGGATTTGGCTCTAAAAATTTCATACGATGTTCCTTTTCTATCGGGAATAAATCTAGATGACAAATAGTTTATTCATCGCCTTCGGTAGGAGTAATTGTTGATTTGCAAAAAGCTCTTGCTTCTTTGAATGAGAATCCTTTATCGTTAGTATATGCTTTTTCAAAAGAGTTATTAAGTAATACAAATGAATCTTGCTCGTAAGGCATGCCCAAAAAGCGCACTTTTTCATCGCCATTGTATATTGTAGCTAATTCCTTAGATATTTTATCCACTTTGTAGGCATCTTCTCTTTCTTTGCCAAATACATTTCTTATGCCAAGTCTACTTGCTTTATAAAAAGCTTCTCTTTCTTCAAGAGTATAGGCTGGTTTCTCATCTGGCGATTGTGTAAAATCATTGATATGATGAGGAATGACTGCAATACTATTGGTTGGCGCAATAAAATATACTGTTACTGCCATTGGCATATGGTTATAGGTTAATGATAGCACAGTATCATATGACATGTCCGTTTCTGTTCCTGGATAATAAAAATCTTTCATAATTCACCTCGTATTATTATATATTAATTTCGGACCATTAAGTTCCTTAAGAATCTCCGTCGCCTTGGCTATTTTTCTTTGTAATTTCATTTATCTTAAACAGTAGCATCGGCAGCTTGGCCTGTTTGTTCAATAGTAGCAT
>CAYJCR010000006.1:0-16638 GCA_964368755.1 uncultured Lachnospiraceae bacterium | reverse complement strand
AGTAGCATCGGCAGCTTGGCCTGTTTGTTCAATAGTAGCATTGGCAGTTTCCTCAATAGATGTTCCCGAAGGACAGCCTTCCAACTCTCCGGGCACAATTGGAGCTGCACCTCCAAAATCTATATGGGCCTCAGGTTGTACAGCCTCTGGTTGCTTGCCTTCTAGCGCTTCTGGTTGTACTACTGGCTGATCTTGAACAACTGGAGCTGGAGAAAATTGTTCTCTAGATGTGTGCTCTCTATTGGAATTATCTATAACTAGGTTTGTATTGTCTACATTGTAACTACTATTCGAAGAGGTTTGAGTTCGTGTTTTTCTACCTGTTTGAGAACTAGTAGATACTCTTGTAGATGAAGGAACTTGCTCTGTTTGTCTATTCTCATTCCTTGCTTCTGCTCGGTCAATAGCCTCTGCTATTACTGCAGCTTTGAGAAGTTCTTTCTCAACCTTGCTGATTGGGATTCTCTCAGCTTGCTCTCCTATAGCACTTGGCCCCGACAGATCTATGTGCTTGTCTTCTACTGGAGTCTTAGGCGCTTTGTCCATTGTGGCCTTATCTTGCTTAGTTACCTTAGGCTCTTGCTTTGTAGAAGCTTTGTCAGGTTTGTCTTCAGATTGGGTTTCGGACTTTTTCTCCTTACGAGCTAGAAGTTCTTCAACTTTGGCCTTCTTTGCTTTGTCTTTTTTGGAGCCAATCTCTTCTTTGGTGTCTTGGTCTAAGATACGCTCATCGAGTTTGCTTGTCCTGCCTACGGCTACGACTGTATCGTCTTGTCCACTTACTTCATCGAGTACATCTTGAGTAGAAGTTTGATCTTCGGCTACAGCTTTTGTAGTTGCAGTAGTTGTCTTTGATGTCTCTACCTTAGACTCTCTCTGGGCTTCTTTGACTTTGGCATCAAGCTTCTCAGCGACAAGTTGTTCTTTGGATATAGATACGATGCCTTTGACTGGAATAGGAACATCTCTTCTTGGAGCTTGACCTACATATGCATCAGCTCTAAGCTCATCACACACTTCCGTTACTGTCTCAATAGGAAGATCTTCCTTAGCTGTCTCAAAATATTTGCCTTTGACTTCAACAGGAGTAACAGATGCTTTGGCTTCTTCTATTATAGGCTCGATCCTCTCATTCCTGAGCATAGATACTTGTCTATATACAGCTTTGTTAGCACTTGACTTAATATCTTCTTCGGTTGTAACAAGCTCCATCACTCCTATCAATATATCGTTGAGTGACTTGTTATAATCTGGTGTATCTTTCTTCTCAATGACCTCTTGTCTATCGCTTAGTTTCTCAACAAAAGCTTTGAGAACTTTTTCTCCATAAGGACCAGCCTCTTTGAGTATTGCTATCGCTTCTTCAAAAGACTCTCGTTCTACTTTGACACTAGATTCTCTCACATTATCTGATACACTCTTGAGATACAACTTACGAATAAGTATATTCTCAACATTCTCATGTATGTATCGCTTACCACCATCATCGGTAGGCTTGACTTTGAGTACATTAAAAATATAATCTAAAGTCATTTTGTTGTCAATAGGGAAATTTAGTATATTTTCTTCATAAATGTCGAAATACTGATTGCCTTCTTTGTATACCTTCTCCGACAAATACAAACTTGCATATCCTTCTCCAATATCTAGGATATATTCTAGCCTATCAAAACCCGGCAAATTGGAATAAAGATAATAAATATCATGACTCTTCCTCAAAACATCTTTGAGTGAAGTATTGTATACGTATTTGGTCAATCCAATCAACTCTTGTTTGATCGGATTGCTGATAATATATTCGCCTTTCTCATCATAGCTACCAAGCCTGCCACATTCGATAATATCTCGCTGTTGCTCACGTTTGGCATTCTCAATAGCTCTGCG
This sequence comes from uncultured Lachnospiraceae bacterium, assembly GCA_964368755.1. Classification (GTDB taxonomy): domain Bacteria; phylum Bacillota; class Clostridia; order Christensenellales; family UBA1242; genus CALVZT01. The sequence continues at coordinate 14,754 of CAYJCR010000006.1, read as the reverse complement.
GTCGCCAATAATATTCCCACCATTGCGACGGAAATAGATAAGTGTATCTTGTCTTGGACTATCACTACTCATCAATAGGCAACCTCCTATATATAGTGCATTATAACACATGAATAACATAATTACAAGACATTTATTGATTTTTTGACAACAAAAAAGGCATTTTCTTATGCCTTAATGTTAGTTATTTGTTGATAGAATGTTCCAATAGCTCTCTTTGATGTTCTACTCTTAGAGCTTCGAGCAAGTCGTCGATGTTACCATCCATGAAACCCAACAAGTCATATGAAGTATATCCTATCCTATGATCAGTCATTCTTCCTTGTGGGAAGTTGTATGTACGTATGCGTTCGCTTCTGTCTCCTGTACCTACTTGGAGTTTGCGATTCTCAGCATATTCTTTGTCTTTCTGTCCCTGATAATAGTCATAAAGTTTGGATTTGAGCATCATCATTGCCCTATCCTTGTTCTTCATCTGTGATCTTTCGTCCTGACAGGCTACTACTATGCCTGTTGGCAAGTGTGTGATACGTATAGCAGACTCTGTTTTATTGACATGCTGTCCACCTGCACCACTACTACGATATGTATCTATCTTGAGATCTTTGTCAAGAATCTCAAACTCGACTTCTTCTAGTTCTGGCAACACAGCTACTGTTACTGTTGAAGTATGCACTCTACCCTGAGATTCAGTCTCTGGTACACGTTGTACACGATGTACTCCACTCTCGAACTTTAGCTTAGCATAAGCGCCTTTGCCACTCATCATAAATTGCACTTCTTTGATGCCACCTATCTCAGTATTGTTCTCATTGAGAACTTCAACTTTCCAGCGATTGCGCTCGGCATACATTGTATACATTCTCATAAGAGAATGGGCAAATAATGCCGCTTCTTCTCCACCAGCACCTTGCCTTATCTCTATGATAACGTTCTTATCATCATTCTCATCTTTTGGCAACAACTCTATCTTGATATCTTCTTCTATCTGAGTCTGCTCAGACTTCTTGTTATCAATCTCTTCTTCGAGCATAGCTACCATGTCTGCATCTTTCTCTACTGTCAACATCTCTTCAGCTTCGTGAAGATCGCTAAGACATTTCTTTAACTTATCATACAACTCGGCAAGAGGCATAAGTGAACTATGCTCTTTGGTGAGTTTCTTCCACTTATTGTTGTCGGCTATGACCTGAGGGTCAGATACCAATGTCGTAAGTTCGTTATATCTATTGATGATTTTTTCTAATTTTTCTATCATAATTATCCTTTTTTTGCCACCACTATTCTTGGCAAATCTCCGAAGTCTTTGATCACTTCAATATTGGAGAAATGCTTAGTCAATAGCTGCGACACTTCTTCTGCTTGGTCGAACCCTATCTCTAGCATAAGCAATCCATTCTTCTTGAGGTAACCAAGCGACTGCTCTGCTATTATCTTATAATACTTGAGCCCATCACTTCCTCCATCAAGGCTCTTCCTTGGTTCATATTCTCTTACTTCTGGGTCAAGAAAAGCTATCTCTTCACTCTTGATATATGGAGGATTCGATAGGATTATATCAAACTTCTTTGTTTTAGGCAAGCCCTGAAACATATTGGATTTGACAAAAGCAACTTTTGCCCCAAGATTATCAGCATTTTTCTTCGCTATTTCTAGTGCTTTGGAACAGATATCCACAGCAGTAACCTTGGCTTTTGTCTCCTTGGCTACTACACATGCTATTGCACCACTCCCTGTACACATATCAAGGACACTAGGAGAATTGTTACCTATCTTCTCGATAGCTTTTTCTACCAATATCTCTGTCTCCATACGAGGAGCGAGGACATTGCGATTGATAACAAAATCATATCCATAGAAGTTCTGCACTCCAAGTATCTTGTTGAGAGGAATACGTTTGACACGTTTTTCAACTAACTTCTCTATACTCTCAATCTCTTTGTCTGATATATTGTCCACCAAAAATATTTCATTCCTATTTTTGTTGAGTGCCGATGCTATGAGCCAGTCTGTCTCTGCTTTGTCCACAATACCTGCATCAAAAAGCCTCTTCTTGACAGAAGAATAAACACTAGCAAAGTTCGAGTTTTCTACAATATTTTTCCCTTTTGTATTCATTAAAGACAATTCCTCCATAGCAAGTAAGGACACTTTTTGTTGCTTTTCGCTAGGGATAACAGTTGTTAGTCTATCCAACATCAAGAACCCATGTGAAAAAAACTTAGACAATTTGCAAAACTTTCTCCTATATTCTATAACATATAGCACTTCATATGCAATACAAATTGACAAACTAAACAAAACCAGTTTGATTAAAAACGACAATACAACATTCTCAAGCGTTACGATAGGTACTACAGCATATACTATGAGCATAGATAGAATGAAGAAGTTGAAGTTGGTTAAGACTCTACCTTTGTCCCCTTCATAATAGTCTTCATATGTCCAACTCGACTTTCTATACACATTGGCTGATTTGTTAAAGCAGAAATTATATTGATATATCTGTTTGACCGGTGTCACAAATCTTAGTATCCCAAAGAATGTAATCAATAGCAAACTTTTGTACAATGCAAAAAGTATGTTAGCAAGTATTGGGCTACTCATCAGATTGAGTACAAAGAACATTGGTAATGGCAATATAACGAAGAATGCAAGTATAAGCCAAATGAAAATCATTGGGGTCAAAATGCGTTGCTTTTTGCTCAAAATAAATACTGAATTGTCTAAGTCAATGACAAAGTTGTAAAGAAAATAAAAGAATAACAAAAAGCCTCTTACAAAGAATAACTTGCTGATTTTTGCAAGTTTTGAATTGCTTTTGCGTATAATCTTTTCATTACTAGAACAAGTAATGTGATTGTTGCCATCAAACAAACTTATTCCATTGCCAAGGCCATAGCCCATCAAAAAATTATTCATAGCCCGATTATTGACAATGCAACGAGCATTTATACGCAAATAAGTTGCAAATAAAAAATACAAGCCTGCTTATGCTAAGAGGCTTGCATTCTAATCAATAACTACTTCTGAAGACGTTTCTCGAACTTCTCTACTCTACCACTAGCATCAACAATCTTCTGCTTGCCAGTAAAAAATGGATGACATTTGCTACAAATATCAACTTTGATAGTATCTCCGGCTTTGGTTGAACGAGTCTTAAACTTCTCGCCACAAGCACACTGTACTTCTACTTCATGGTAATTTGGATGTATATCAGTTTTCATAATAGGACCTCACTTTTTTATGCCTTTGTAGTATATTATACTTTGTCCTAATAGTCAACACTTTTGTTAATTTTTTTATTATTTTTCTTTCTTCTTACGTATTTTTTGGCTTCCTGCTCTATATCACCTGCTCCGACAAAGGCAATACAGCCCCTTACGACCCCGTCAAGACGCGAAAAATCCCCATCGAGTATTGTTTCGCACGGAGCTTTTACAGCCCCTTTCAACACCTCTATCGACCCCAAACTGTCATATTGCTCACGACTCTCGTACGTTGGCAACAAAAAGAGCTTTTCTACCCCACAAAAGCATTTTGCAAAACTCTTGAGTAATGTTTTTGTTCTCGAATATGTATGGGGCTGGAATACACAATACACTTTGCCAAAGACTTTCTTTGCCGTTTGAACAAAGTTATGTATCTCCGTGGGATGATGAGCATAATCTTGCACAATGGCAAGGCCTTGATTTTGATAAAGAACATCGAATCTTCTGTCAACGTTACAAAACGATTTAAGACCTTTGTATATCTGGGCTTGAGGTATACCCAGCATATCGCACACAGCAAAAGAAGCAAGGGAATTGAGAATATTGTACTTGCCTGGGACATTAAGAAGGACTCGCCCTTGCTTTACCCCACGTATATAGATAGTGTAACTATACACACCCTTTTTGTTATAAATATTGCTTGCCATATAGTCACAACTACTCTCGTAACCGAACGTAACTGCCTTGGAGTTATTGACAAGCCCGGCAAATCTTAGTGGGCAAACAACATATCTATTAGTCTGTCTAGCAAACTCGCCAAACGCCTTATAAAGATTATGTACAGTTTTGTAATAATCCATATGTTCTTTTTCTATATTGGTTATAACCGAGTACGTGGGATGTAGAGCAAGAAAACTTGCTTTGTATTCGCACGCTTCTGTTACAAAGTACTTAGATGAGCCGAGGTATCCGTTGCCACCAATCATACTCCAACACCCTCCCATATGTATAGTAGGTTTGCAACCATTTTGTAGTAAGACATTACTTATCATAGCCGTGGTCGTTGTCTTGCCGTGCGTACCAGATATCGCTATGACATTGTCAAAATACTCTGCAAACATAGCAAGAAACTCTGCTCTCGAATAGCAAGGAATTCCTAACTTTCTAGCCTCAACGAGTTCGACATTGGTTTCGCTTATTGCCATATTATAGACAACAACTTCTACACCACGTAATCTACCCTCTTTGTGCCCAATATATGTTTTGATACCCAACTTATTAAGTTTTGTGAACGCATCGTCTAGAAGGTCACTTCCGCTTACATTTTTGCCAAAGCCAACAAGCAGTCCTGCTAGAGCTGACATACTACTTCCACCTATGCCAATGAAGTAATAATTATCATGATTTAATATTTCTTCCATATAAATTATATTATGCGATAGATACATATTTGGTTAGAAGTCTTTTATTCAAAATAATAGCAATGTTAGGAAAATAGTGGCTTATACAAAAAAACATATATTAAAATGTTTGCATAAATCCTAATAATATTGTAAACTATACATAGCTAATCAATATGGCTAAATTATTTTAAGGAAGGTATATGGACTTGAAAATTTCAGACGTACGTGTAAGAGTAGTAAAAAAAGATGAGAGCAAACTTAAGGCAGTGGCTTCAATCACTATAGATGACTGCTTTGTAGTTCATGACATCAAGGTTATCGAGGGCACACAAGGATACTTTATCGCTATGCCAAGTCGTAAGACTCCAGATGGCGAATACAAAGATATCGTTCATCCACTCAACACTGAGACTCGTGAGCAGATCAGAATGGCAATCTTAGACGAGTTCGACAAGGCATCTAAAGAAGAAGAATAATTTTTTAGCCTGTCAGATACAACTTAATATTGCAAATTAACGATTACTTTCCCATTTGACCAAAAATTGGGGTTTTTAGTAGTCGTTTTTTATTGCCCTTTAACACATTTTCGACAAAAAAAGATACAAGGATTACCCTTGCATCTTTTTTGTTATAATCAATATTTTTAGCCAGCAATTGTTAGGTACTTAAGGCTAAGACCACCATCTTGAACTGCGATATTCCAGATAGCGCTTTGGAAGTTCTCTTCAACAAAAGCTTTCTTTCTGTCATTTTTTGTCTTAATCTCAGAGACATCTGTATCTCTTTGAGCTAAGCCATTTCTATATTCATAGAAACTGTTCTTGCCCATAATAAGCTCGTATGTTCTGTTTGTTTCTGTATTGATAGTAAACAATCCAAATATATCAATATCACGTTTGATAAAATATGTACTTCTTCCACCGTCCCAAGATGCTACTGCATACTTGTTGCCACTGCCTGCATAGTTAACTGCCGTATAGCAACTTGACATTACTGTAGATATTGGTGCGATAACATCATATGAATAACTCTTATTCAATACAACGAAGTTGAGTACAAATCCAGCAGCACTTGCTGTTGTACCATTACCCTCGCCATTGAGAGTGTATTTTGTGTAACAATTATCAAAAGTAATATTGCTAACACCAGCTTCGTATCTTACCATTGCGGCAAGTCCTGCGATATTAGAACCTTTGATCTCACTGCCTGTTGCAGCACATTTTGAGAATGTAGATCCATTGCTTGTTATACCAGCAAATCCACCAACATAGAATCCTATCATATTACCAGCAGCTTCAGATTTGGCAACAGTAACACCACTGTTAACTTCACCAATAATACCACCAACATATGCACATCCATCTATTGTATTAGGAGTGTTAATTGAGCTTGAAGATGAGAATCTAACATTTGATAGTGCAGAACCCTTTCTCGCATTACCTACAATACCACCAACGCTTGGAGCATTGTATAACTTTGATTCAACATTTGCCTCAGCCGTTGTGACTAGGCTAGTATTGTTGACTGCTATCTGAGAGATAGATGATCCACGAGTAGATCCTGCAACACCGCCCATATATACAACTGCGTGGCTTGCTTCCTTTGCTCTCTCTGCGTTCAACTCACAGTTATCTACTGTACAGTATTGAATGCTAGCCCCTGTCCTACTATATGCAGCAATTGAGCCAACATAGAAGTCAAGTGAATTAGCATCTATAAAGTATGCATCAAGGTATAAGTCTGGACAATTAGTATAACTTGCATTGTAATAGATCTTTGATACATCAGTTCTTTCTACGCAACCATAGTTTTGTCCTACAACACCACCAAAGCTCTTTGCCATAAATCCTGACTTAGTCTCGCCGTTTATTCCGATATTAGTTACAGAAGTACGTTGTTTGATTATCTGTCCGATTCTTATAGCTGTAATCTTCTTATAATTGACACCAACAACACCACCAGCATTGACCAAGAAACTATTCTCTGCAGTATTAACTCCATCAACAGTTATACCCTCAATCTGACCTGTTGCATTAGAACTATCTTTTGTTCCATAAGAACCAAAAGCAGTACCGAAGCTCGAGCTTACTCCAGGGATAGCGAATGTAACATTCTTGAAGCTAACGTTGCTTACTGTTACTTCACTTCCGATACCAGCTAGTACACCAGCGTATGTAACTCTCTCTCCTTGGAAGGTAATGTTCTCGAAAGAAACATTCTGTATAATACCTTTAGTCCAAGTCTTGAGCAATCCTACATTCTGACCTGCTTCCTTATTATAGATAGTAAGGTTGCTTATGATTGCATAATCTCTGTCCATAACACCATCATCATCGACATCGACACCAGCACAAGTAATCACGCCACTGAAGTTCTCAATTGCATACCACATATTATCTTTGAAGTTACGATATGTATCAGTGTATGTACTAAAATCAATATCTTTTGTCAATGTATATGTTACGTTTGGAGCATTGAGAGCATCAATAAACTCTTTTGCATTTGTTATAGTCTGAGCATTAGTAGAATCAATTGTTACCTCTTGAGTAAATGTTGAAGTAATGGTATTGGTTCTATCAATTACTGGATGTCCGTCGTTACGAATAGTGAACTTCCATACATTCCAGTTCCAGTATTCTTTTTCACCACTTGCATATTTTACTCTTACAAAAGTCTCACTGTCAGCAAGTTGAGCTATTGATACAAAGTTTGTTGCTGCTACAGCTACTTCTTTGCCATCAACTATATTGTTAGCAATCCATTTTGCTGGCTTGTCTGTCTGAGAAGCAAGAGTGTCATTGATTGCAAAGTAGCAACCAGATACATTGTTAATATTTGTTTCAGAAAAATTATTATTAGATCCAACGATACCGCCGAAGTTACCACCAAGTGATGTGCTTGGAGCAGAATGTGCTTTGATAACAGCATAGCAATCACAGAGTAGTGACTTAGTTACGTTAGAGCCATCATTATAGTTGTCATTAAGTCCGACGATACCACCGAATGTTGACTTAGAACCATTCCTTGTCATAACACCCTTAAAGTAACATTCGTATATCTCGGATACGTTCTTACCAGCAATACCACCACCATACAAACCTAAAGTAGCGTCATTTGAGATGTCTAATCCAGATATAACAGCTGTATCACTTGAACACCAGTATATCTTACCTTCGTTAATACCAACAATACCACCAATATATGAGTTAACTTTCTCTCCGATGATGAAGTCTGTACCAGCTTCGTCATATACATCGACGTTCTTAATAGTTCCTTTGTTAGTACCAGCAACAACACCTGCAGTCTGGAAAGCGCCTTGGATATTTGCCTTAGCAATAGTCAAGTCATGAACATAACCACTCTTGCCGATCTCATAGAATAAACCTGCGCCACTAACAAATTTGTTTGTGTTGTAATCTGCATTGTATCCTTCACCCGTAGGCTCTGCAGGTTCAGTTGGAGTCTCTTCTTCTGGAGCCTCAGCTGAAGTTCCCTCAGATGCTGACTCGGCTGGAGTCTCGGTTGGAGTTTCGGTTGGAGTTTCTTCTGGAGTCTCGGTTGGAGCCTCTTCTGCATCGCTACCATATACATTGGTGATATACAAATTGTATATAGTATGACCATTACCATTGAACTCGCCAACAAAAGCACTTGCACTTGTACCATTGTAACCTATTGGAGACCAACGGAAGTTAGCTCCCAAGTTGCCAACATAGATATCATCGGCAAGTTCATAATGCTTGTCTAAGGTATAGATACTTCCCTCACTGCCTATCTCACTCAATTCTTGAGCAGATCCGATCTGGAATGGATAAGCTTCTGATCCATCACGAATAGTGACAGTCATTGTGAGTTTTGAATAATTTCTGTTAGAAGTAGTAACAACTATCTCTGTCTCGCCACCAACACTCTGAGCATAAAAACCCTCTCTTGATGAATCATAAACAAGAAGGTCAGTATTGCTTGAAGTAAACTCAATCTTAGTGTATTCACTAGGATTCTTGACATCAATAATCTCTTCGGCACTTATCTTGTCGCCGACATTGATAACTCTTCCTTCTGGATTGTGTAGCACAATAACTTCATTATTTGTAGAAAAATAATAAATAGTAAGTCCTAGACTTACAATGGCTACAGAGATGACAATAAATAATAAAAATCTTTTCATAAATTAGTTCTCCCCTATATTTTTACCGTGACTATATTATAAACCACAGAGTATGGACTGTCAATACCCATTTTTTGATTTTTTTATTGTAATTTGTCACAAATATATATAGTTATTATCGTATATATATAATTAATAGAAATAACATTCTATATTAGCCAATAATTCTCACCTACTGCAACATATGTTATAAGTATCTGCAAATTACGGAGTGATAAGAAAAAAGCAATGCTTAAGCATTACTTTGATAATATCTTTGATATCTCTTCCCATAGGTTTGTGTCTTTGTTGACAAGTATTGTTCTAAGCCCGACAGCTTCAGCACCTACAATATTTACTTGTCTATCGTCTATAAAAAGTACATCCTCTGCCAAAACCCTGTATTTGTCAAGAATATAGTTGTAAAAATCTGCATTAGGTTTGTTGTGTCCAATCTCAGAAGATATTATCATATCATCAATGCGATTTAGTCCAATATTCTTATCGATATACTTCCTTATATTTTGGATATGATTGGAGGCTATGACAACAAGGATATTTGGGTAATGTTCTTTCACTTTATCAAGACAATCAAGGTTTTTTGTTTCGTAGAGATTATTGATGATATCAACTACAACCTTGTCCCTATTGCCGGCACCTACAATACTGTCGATAATACTGTCAATCATTTCGTTACTCATATTTTTGCCAAAATATTTTTCGACCATTGTTTGTTGTGGCGAGAGTTCTATATTTTTCTCTCTAACCAACACTCCTACGAGATCAAATGCAATTACCTTCATATACTCCTCCATGAATGATTATTAAAAAATAAAACACAGACAACTTCATCGCCTGCGTTTATTATCATATTATTGCAAAAATTCTGCAGGAAGCGGGATAAAGATATTCTCGGTTGGATATACAAGTGTTCCACCGTTTTCTTTTTCTCTTTCCATCTGCAAGGCATTTCTTTTCTCAACAGATTTTTTGATCGCCTTGACAACAAAGCCTTTTTTATCATCAATATCTGATTGCTCAAAGTGCTTTGTCAAACCATTGATGAACTTATAAAAGTAGTTGTATCTTAGATTGGTATTGAAGCCTTTGAGCTTCTTTAATTCACCAAAAATATCACAGCCACAATAATCTTTTAGGTCCCTAGCAACAACATCTATATAGTGATTGAACACTGTTCTTCCCTCAGAATTGCTAGCAAAGTATTTTTTATTATTATTGAGATACTGCTCTGCACTCAACTCTACCAATGGAAGTCCTAGTTCTTGTGCAACAGCTTTGGCTTCTGCATACTCTGGGCTTGCGAACTTGCAAGTGTGAGTCTGACAGAATACTCCGCAAGGCATCGTATCTCCACAAAGGACTACAGCATTGTTATTGTCAAAAAATCTGTTGTTACTATATTTCTTTATAATCTCACTTGGGCTTTTTAACTTAGTAGCAAAGCCATTAACAAACAAACATTTGTCTTCACTTTTCGCAGTTGGTACAAAGTCCCTATCAGTTACATCAGAAGTATCTTTGATAACAATATTACTACTACAATCAGTAGCTGCAACAAAGTTGTCCTCACTCACTGGATATATCAATCCTGCAATCAACTTATCATCTTTTTCGCCAAGGATGCTATTGCATGGCATATACATATTTTTGTTACTAATAAGTCTTGCCGAAACAAAAGGGTCTTTCTTACACATAGTCGCAAGAATATTATTCCTAATTTGACCAAAAAAAGGTTTGACACACAACTTAAAATTGTCCTGTTTTACCTTAGTTACATTAGTTATCTGTTTCTGCCACAACTTAGCTACGACAGCAGAATCTTTGTTCTCTATCTCTATTATCTTGTTGACAAGTTCAACTATTGTTTTAGGAGAGACGGTTTTTTTACCAAAATATCCAAGTGCAGACATTTCTTCAATATTCTTTCTAACCATTTCACAATCATTGAGTAGCAAGCTTTTGTCGCCTTGTTCTATAGACTCCTCTTCGCTCAAAACTTCGAGACTACTAGATACTTCTTGACATATATCTCTTACTTTCCACACGTTTTCAATCTGTTCTTCAGTAATACCAATCATATGTAACAACCTTTCAGCATAAGATGCAATCAGTATACTATTTAGCGCAATCTATGTCAAAAGATTTGGGGTGATTATTCAAAAAATATTCATAAATTGTATATTTATGCAAAAAAAATATGGCCAACAATCGTTAGCCATATTTATATATTCATTATATGAATCTTGCATACAAGGTGATGTCGCTATTTATCATAGTATTATCAAAGTCATACAAGCTTCCACCCTGTGCCGATGTATACCAGCCTATGAATCTATAGCCAGTCTTGATAGGAGCTTCTGGCTCAACAACCGTAGCACTAACATAGCTTCCAGAAGATATTACACCATCAACGACAATTCTTACTTTATAGAATGTCGTTGTTCCATCAACAAGTTTCCAGTTAGCATATAGAATAGAAGAATTGCCATTCCAAATAGTGTCAGCTGTTATCTTCATTCCACCACCATTGACTTCAGTATACCATCCGTCAAATGTATAGTTTGTTCTTGTTAAGAATGGTAGATCACCAACCATAGAACCTTCGATAAGATCGATATCTTCTAAGACAGCTGTTGTCTCATATCCATAGCTTAAGTGTACTTCGTTAACTTGCTTCCAACTAGCAAAGATATACATATCTTTGTCAACATTAACACCGAAGACAAAATCATTACCATCTTCGTCTACCCAACCATCAAATACATATCCGTCTCTTGTAGGTATTCTTGAAGTTTTCTGCAATGTGTCTTGAGTACCAATCAAATGCTTTGAAGTATAATTGGATCCAAGGCATACCATATGTTCTTCTTCATCGAATAACTCATAGGACATATATCTTACATAATAATAAGCGTCATCCCAGCTTGCATATAGCAAGTAGTTTGGTTGATATGTTTTGAATTTGTGTCCTTCTGTAATGATTATTTGAACATCGGCTGTTGTACCTTCTTCAATTATCTTCCAACCAGCGAAGCCCTGTGCATAGCCATTGTCTTTGTCATCAATGTACTCAAAGTACCCTATCTCATCACCGAAGTTCACTACTTTGTCTGGCATACCTACAAGTTGTTGTCCGCTAGAAGAGAGATATACTATTGCCGAAGTTTTTGGTTTCCAGATGAGATATAGACTTGTTGTCATATCAACAGTCAACTCATCTCCTGGAGCATAACTTGTACCCTTACCATCAGCTTGAGTGTTATATCCAACAAGATCATAACCTTCATGTTCTACGTTAAAATAATCAACGCCAGGAAGTTCAACCTTTTCCCCAGCAGGTACAGCATTTGGTAGCCATTCAAAGCCGAGTAGTTGTCCATTATTGTATCTTATAACTACAGCAAACAATCTTATCAAATATTTTGCCTCAACAGTCAATGAATATTGATTGTCCTCTTCATTATAAGTAACACCATCCATCCAGTATGAATCAGAACTCCATACATCTGTATCTTGCAACCTATATTCTTCATTGCCGTTGTTATAGAACCAACCCAAGAAATAATATCCTGCTAGTTTGTTGGTTGGTAAGACGTCGAGATTCTCTCCATATTTGACAACTTGAGTATTAGCAACTGTTCCGTTGGCTTTGTAAGTTATCTTAAGAGTTGTAGTGTCAGCTATCCACTTCGGATACAAGCTAATAGAAGATACATTTCCCAACTCATTCAAGACTTCGCTAACAGTCTCACCAAAGACATCAACTTTCTGATTGGCACCGTTGATATAGTACCAACAGAACAATTTTTTGCCTTCAGGAGGAGTGATAGTAGGCAATGAACTCGACACAATAGATTTGTTATATGCTATAGACAATGTGCCATATGGGGTCTCTGTACTGTTCTCAGCAGTCTTGTATACAACTTCAACCTTTATTGGGTCGAAGCTAGCATATAGTATTCTATCTTTGATAATAGCTGAAGCGAAGTTATATGCAGCAGCCGTTATGCTATATGGATTGTTAACCCAGTATTTGAATGTAAATCCTTCTTTGGTTGGGCATACAACCATTTGACTTCCAATGCATACAAATGTCACATCATCGAATGCAAATACTTCTTGTCTTGTATTTGAACTCTCAATGGCTGTACCTGCATCTTGTTTTAACGTCTTTGCCTGGCTGTTGTAGACATAGTTCTTGCCATTGTACGAGAAGGAGTAAACATTCTCTTCAACAGAAGTCAAGTTAATGAATACACTGCTTCCGCCCAATTGATTGTAGCTAATGTAATTGCCATCGCTGTCTAATGTATTCAAATACAATCCATATGCATTATCTTCAGCTTTGGCTGTCCACATTGCATATAATTTTGCATCTTCACATAATACAAAATCGTTACTAACTTCTACTGCCTCATCTTCGCTACTAGACCATCCTTCGAATATAAACCCACTGATAGATGGGATAGGTAATGCATCAACATCAACAACAGACCCTACGTTATAATACTTCGTTGCCAATATTCTTGACAAGGAGCTTCCAATAACATTGGTGCTATTCTTGTTAGTAATAAATTCTAGTTTGCATTGCTTTGGAACAAATCTTGCTTCGAGATATAGTGTATCTTGAACGTCCAAGACGCTCTTACCATTCTCATACTTCTTACCGTTCGCGCCAAGTGAATACCAACCATCAAAAGTTAACCATTCGGTATCCTGCATTGTAGGAAGGGTGTTGATAACATCGCCAAACTTTACTCTCAATGCAACATTTGTAGAAGAAACTGTTGAATATAAAGTGTCCTCTACTGCACTATAGCTGTATTCGACTCCGTCAACTACGATTGTCTCTGCAAAGACTACTGTATGAAGCTCTGCCCAATATTTAATCTCAACTGGTGTCTCTTCATGCAATGTCTCAGTAGTGTAATTCTTGAAAGCAATCTTGAGATCGCCAAAGCCAACATCTTCGATTTCTACATGATATACATCGTTAGCTTTTGTTATCTCAACAGTCTCGTCTGAGGTCGTCAATGCCTCAGCGCTATAATCAAACAAACTAAGTTCAGCACCATCAACTATAGTCTCTTCATATCCTATGCCATTATAATTGTAGAACTTGAGAGCTCCATTAGTATATTTGCAATATACATCTCCTTCGCAATCATAATAACCATTGTCATTGCGTTCTAGGATAGTCTCGTTATATGAAATCGTTTCTGGTGTTGCAACAAAAGCAATCGTTCTACCACATATAGTTACTTCAAAGCCATAGCCTGACTCAATGTCTGCATATGTGTAAGTATTTGTGTTAGTATTGTTGTAATTGCTAGATACTGAAATAACCTGAGTATTCTTAACCCAATAAGCATACAAGGTATGATCACTTGCTGTCTTTACTTTGGTTGTAGAAACTATTAAGTCTCCCAAGCCATTAGCCTTTGTGTACCAACCACCAAAAGTAAATCCTATCTTTGTAGGTGTTGGAAGTGAATAAGTCTCTCCGTAGTTAACAGTAGACTTAGAAGTAGCATTCCCACCAGTTGCCTCCCCATACTCAAAAGTTATATCATAAGCATTAGGGACCCACTTAGCATAGGCGTATATAACCTTATCTTTCTTCTGTGTTACAAAGTATTCGGCATCAATCTTATCGGTCAAGTTCTCTTTGTACCAGCCACCAAAAGTATATCCTGTCTTTGTAGGATCTTGAGGAAATTCAATATTGTTTCCATCTTTGACATACACTTTACTTACCGATGTGCCACCAACAGAGTTAAAAATGACCGTATAATCTTTGCCATCAGAGCATCCGACTATACAAGCACCCAGCAACAAACAAAAAATCGGTATTAACAAAAACTTCAATTTCTTCATACTTTTATCCTCTTGTCTTAATGTAACCATTATACACAAAAAAAATTACACGGTCAACGAAACTTGCACATATATAGTAATATTAAATATGTAT
>CAYJCR010000005.1:0-91205 GCA_964368755.1 uncultured Lachnospiraceae bacterium | reverse complement strand
ATGTGAAGTCATTATACAATATTGTGAATAATTATGCAAGACTTTTTTGCATATTTATTCAAACTTTTTTTCATAAATATTCATCATATTTATAAATACAAAATGTTGTGTGAATAAATATACAAAAGCACAGTATTTAGTATTACGAATAAAAAATGGCAAGTGACTTCCCCACTTGCCAATTGAATATACGAAATTATTTTTTAATAAATGGATTCAATATTCTTCCGACAAAACAAACAATTTGAGTAGATTTGCTTATTGCAATATTCTTACACATCGCTTTGCCGAATACTGTCAACGCAGCAATAACTGCACTTACAGATGTCGCTATCAATACTGCTTGAGATGTTGAGGCATTCATAATGAGCCTTGTAGCAATTGCTGCTCCAGCAGCACCACTAAGTATACCACATATATCTCCAATAACATCACAACATAACGAAGCAACCTTATCAGCATTTTTTGCTAAAGCAATCGCAGCCTTACTTCCCTTCACCTTACGCGATGCCATAGCATACAACGGTTCAATTGAAGTTGATGTAAATGCCACACCTATCATATCGAACACAATGCTTATAGCCAACAAGAATAGTATAAGTACTATCGAGACTATAAGACCAGTTTTATTGAGTACAACTTCGGACAATACTCCGAACGCTATACTAAGTGCTAGCGCAAGTACAAATATCTTAATAGGCCATATCCATACAGAGGGCTTTTTTGATTTCGCTTTCACTTTATGATTTTTTGCAACTGTACTGTCAGTAGGCATATCTATTTGTACATTCTCCTTTGGAGGTGTACTATGGGTATTTTCTGTATTATTTTTCATAACAT
The DNA here is from genome assembly GCA_964368755.1 of uncultured Lachnospiraceae bacterium. Classification (GTDB taxonomy): domain Bacteria; phylum Bacillota; class Clostridia; order Christensenellales; family UBA1242; genus CALVZT01. The sequence continues at coordinate 90,365 of CAYJCR010000005.1, read as the reverse complement.
TCCTTTGGTTCCAAACATTATTTTGGATAATAAAAAATACATAAGTTTATGAAGACAACTTGTTAGGTAAACCTTGCGGCATAGGTTCAGTAGGTTTTCCCCGAATTGCAATTTGCCGTCGCCGTGCAAACAGTTTCCTTTTAATGCAATCGTACTGCTTATGGCAGTAAACTGAATCGCCACTTAGACCACACTATAATCCCCAACAAGTTAGAATTGCTTCAACAGTCTAGAAGTTTTCCTTAACAGATAATTTTGTTCTTAGTCTTTTTTGCAGACCACATTTCATAACCAACACAAATCTATCTCGGCCAAGATATTATTGCTAATAATGTCAATCCGTAATGCTCCACTCAAGACAGGCTACTCTGTACACAGCACTTTTTACCGCATAGCAGGTTTAATTCTATTGCAGTAAGTAGAAAACTACATACTTACCGCATTAGACCTCCACGAAAACTGGGTCGGCAGCTATATGCCATTATAGCTCGCCCAATAATCTTAACTCCCAGCATCCACCCCGGTTTGGGCAACCAGAGCAAACACAAGGAACTTCATCGATATGCCCTTCAACGCTTTTAATCGTCCTGAAAACAAAATTATCCGACTAGAATACTGCGTCTTCTAATTATGTATATGCTGTATTATAACATATTTTTAACAAAAATTCAATAGTTTTTTTGTAATATGATCATTAAGCGTTATTTATAAACAAAAGAACAATCAGTAATAGGCTGACTGTTCTATAGATTTTGTATTGTTTAGCCCCTACGTGAATCATCAATAATTGCTAATACTTTGTTGATAATGTCTTTCGTATCGACCATTTCTTTCTCACCAGTAGCCCTATACGACAATTCGGTCTGATTGTTCTCAAGACTCCTTGGACTTACCACTACTCTTAGTGGGATACCCATAAGTTCACTGTCTGCAAATTTAACACCAGCAGACACTTGTCTATCATCTAGGATAACTTCGATACCAACAGCACGCATATCATCATACAATTTGTCTGTCTGAGATCTAACCTTTTCATCATCATAACGCAATGGACATAGATATACTTGCCATGGAGCAATCTGCGTAGGAAGTACCATACCTTTGTCATCGCTAGATTCCTCAACAATACTTGCAAGCGCTCTTCCTACTCCTATACCATAACAACCCATAATAGGATTGATTTCGTTACCATCTTTATCATGAACTGTCATACCCATCTTGGCAGAATATTTTGTTCCAAGTTGGAATATATTACCTATCTCAATACCACGGCTTAGTCTAAGATGTCCTTTGCCACAAACTTTACATACAGAACCTTCTTTGATCTTAGCCACATCAAAGAACTCTTTGACATCAATATCTCTTGTCATATCAAAATTAGCCAAGTGATAGCCTTTCTTATTGGCACCACATACAAGATTATGCTCACCTTCTAGCGACTTATCAAAAATAATTGTAGTGTTAGACAATTGCAAGCCCTTTGGTCCAATATATCCAGCAATTATGTCTTTGTTGTCAGTCAAATCATTTGGAACAATATCTTGTTTTATTACGCTCTTGAGTTTAACTTCATTGACTTCTAGGTCGCCTCGTATAAATACAAGCACACCCTTGTCTGTATCGCCTTTGACTGCATAACTGACGGCTTTGAGTGTCTGATATGGCTCAACATTGAGAAGTTTACAGACTTCTTCGATAGTCGAATCATCGCCAGTAAAGACCTCTTCAAGAGCCTTGGATTGTGAAGGATGTTTGTCTAGTTCTCCAACTGCAACTTCCATATTTGCCTTGTAATCACAGTTGTCGCACAATACTATTGTATCTTCTCCGGCTGGTGTAAGTAGCATAAACTCATGCGCAACACTTCCACCCATCATACCAGTATCACTCTTGACAGCTACAACATTCTTCATTCCGATACGTTTGAATATCCTAAAATAAGCATCATATGCTTTCTGATAGAACTTCTCCAAATCTTCTTGAGAAGTATGGAAAGAATAAGCATCTTTCATAGTGAACTCTCTTACTCTTATGAGTCCACCACGACTTCTTGGCTCATCTCTGAACTTTGTCTGTATTTGATATACCATACAAGGCAATTGATCATAACTCTTAACTATATTGCGGCATGCGTGTACTGCAGCCTCTTCATGAGTCATACCAAGCACCATATCATGATTGCTTCTGTCTTGGAATCTAGCCATCTCATCACCGATGGAGGTATATCTGCCACTTTCATCCCACAATTCTCTTGGCATAACTACTGGGAATAGCATCTCCTGACCATCTAGAGCGTCCATCTCTTCTCTTATAATATTCTCAATCTTGAGAATACTTTTCTTTGCTGGCATAAGCAAAGTATATATACCAGTAGCAACTTGCTTGATATATCCAGCCCTCAACATATATGCATGGCTTATAAGTTGTGCATTATTTGGAGCCTGTTTTGTTCTCTCGCCAACCAATTTTGATATTTTCATAATAATCCTCTCGTTATTTTAATCTTCATCTATTATTGTATCAAGTTCATTCTTGACGGTAATAATCTTACCTTTATATTCATTAATCTTGTTCATACAGTCCTTGGCAAGATCAACGCCTTCAGCGAATAATGCAGACCCTTCTTCGAGTGACACATTACCCTTTTCAAGTTTCTTAACTATCTCATCAAGCCTTTTACTCATCTCTTCAAATGTCATGATATTACCTACCTTTCTTACTATCAACTGTTGCACCGATATTACCATCTATCAGCTCAATATTGATACTATCGCCTATGTTAACCTGTCCTATCGAACCAACTACTACTTTGTTACTTGTTGCTATAGAATACCCTTTCATAAGCAAGTTGGCTGGGTTGAGCGAACTCAATACTGACAACCTGTTCTCAATGAAGTTCTGTCTCTCCATATACGGAAGCGTTACGCAATTACGTAGCTTCTGCGAACTCAACTTTAGCAAAGATAACATTTTGTCTAGCCTGTTGTCAAGATTGTTATACAATTTGTCAGATTTGTCTACAACAATCTGTTTGCTGACTTCTACAATATTGTTCCAAGCCCTAAGCATTCTAACAATACTATTCTTAATATCAGGAATAGTTGACATCAAGTCTTTTGCTACCAATTCTCCAGCAACCGACGGAGTCGGCGCTCTGAGATCAGCAACAAAATCTAGTATAGTATAATCAGTCTCATGCCCTACTGCTGATACAATAGGTTTCTGAGATTCAAATACCTTCCTCGCCAATGTCTCACTATTGAATCCCCACAAGTCTTCAATAGAACCACCACCACGAGCAATAATAACCACATCAACATCTGTCTTCTCGAAGTATTCTATACCTTCTATAACCGAAGTATCCGTGCCATCACCTTGGACTTTTGCAGGATATAGATAGATATTTATCATTGGGTTTCTTCTACTTATAACACTCTGCAAGTCATGTAACACAGCACCTGTCTTAGAAGTGATAATGCCAACCTTCATTATGCTATCTGGCAAAGATTTCTTATATTTTGAGTCAAATAACCCTTCTTGTTGTAGTTTTTCTTTGAGTTCCAAAAACTTCTGATATAACAATCCTTGTCCGTATGGAGTTATATATGTTGTATAGAAGTTGACTTTGCCACCCTTCGCATAATATCTCAAAGATCCATCAAGAACAACTTGATCTCCATCTTTGATATTGGAATACTTATCAGCACCGAAAAGAATGCACGATAGTATCGAATTCTCGTCTTTTAATGTAAAATATGCGTTACCTCTCACAATACCAAAGCCAGATATCTCTCCGAAAACTTTGACATTATGGAGCATCTCTTCATAATCAAATATCTGTGTTATATATCTACTGATATCACTTACACTTAATGGTTTCATCTAACATCCTTAACTATTGTCGCTAGTATTCCATTGACAAATGTAGAACTTTTGTCCGTTGAATACTTCTTCGCCAAATCTACTGCTTCATTGATAATAATCGAACTGGCAAGCGACGGGGAGAACATTAACTCATATGTAGCGAGCAACAATATCGCAATATCTATCTTATATACTCTATCGAGCTTGTATCCAACAAGACACTTCTCTATCTCAGCAGATAGAATGTCATACTTCTCTTTTATACCACAGAAGACATCTTTGACATATTGCAATTCTTGTTCATCACAATCAACTTCAATTGTATTAACAATTGACATGTCAAAATCGATATCTTTATTAAAAAGATACCCGAATACCAATTTGAAAGCTACATCTCTTGCTATTTTTCTTCCCATACCGTCACTCTTTTAATCAATATTAAAAACCCTATCTGATTGATAGGGAAACTATTAGTTATTCTTTGCTAAAACTTCTTTGGAAAAATCCACTCCTAGTACATGCACATTGATACCATTGATCTTCACATCCATCATTGATGAGATGCCATTCTTGATATTCTCTTGCACTCTGTATGCAACGTCGGCAACGCTATATCCAAAGAATACATTGAGATAAACATCTACAGACATCGAATCTTTGCCTCTAGACAACTTAACTCCTTCGAAGTAATTCGAAGAAAACATCTTCTTCAACTTGCTACCGAAGTTGTTACATAACTTGGATACACCACTTATCTCTTTGGCTGCAAGATTGATAATAGATAGTAGTATATTCCTATTGCAATATACTTTGCCGTCTCTATTGTCATTGTTATACTCATAACCATACAATGCCATTGTAAATATCTCCCATTGTTAATAAAAAATTACATAGCAAGCGTAACCAACAATTTAAGTATTAACAAAAACTATCACGATTACACTTAACTATGTAAATTATAACATAACAATATCAATCAAATCAAGTTAATCAACAGACATTATTTTAATATTATCAATATCTTTGCCTGTTTCACTTTGTATCACTTCTACGATCTGAGCAATTTCATATTCTTCCAATTCATCACTTTTGACGATAACATTGATGAAGTTATCTGAGCTAGAAACCACTACTTCGGTGAAGCCTTTTGCACCAATCAAGCTCTCCAACCCCAACTCCAATGTCATATTATCTGATATTGCACTTTTCTTTGCAACAGCACTCGCAATGTCACTATCTGACAAAGTCTTGTCATTGATTATTCCATCAAGTATTAGTATTTGCTGATTTCTTGTATCAACTCTATCCTGTCTATATGTGACAAAAAAGTCTGCCTGCGCAACATTTGTAGATGCTTGTTGCACTCTAGAGTTAAGTTTGAGATTAAGAACACCGGTTACTACTAGCAACAAAACCATTGACAAAATTATTATTATTTTTTTCTTCTTTGATAGCATATTATTATACCTCCAATTATTTAATTCCCAGCGAAGACTTCTATCTTCTGTGCACTGACGCCCAATAGTACCTCAGTAGCCTTGATAAGATTAAGTTTGACTTTTGTATTATTTGCCCCATTACATATCACAATAACACCTTTTATATTTGGCATAACTTGTTCGATAGTTATTGGTGAAGAAACTCCGTTCTTCGTGACAATGACTGGCTCATATGTGGTAGTTGAAGTCGTTGTACCATTGTTAGATATCGTCTTCGTCTCTTCATTCTGAACATATTTGTACTCAATATCACCATCGAGTGTTATCATAACAGCGACTTCGCCAGCACCTTCTATTGTACTCAATGCTTTGCTAAGGCGAGACTCAAGACTTTGTTCGTATTGTGCCATAGCATCGCTCTCAGTTGTAACTTTTGCCTTATTATTTGTCTTACTACCAAAATACACGAGTAACAATATCAATGCTATGATAACTGCTATGTATATTTCAATATGCTTGATTTTTTTGAGTTTTTCGAGCATTTTTGAACCATAATACCATTTTATTGCTTTTGGTTTGTTATCAGCCATAGAACAAAATACTTTCCTCCTCTATATCTATTACAGACCCAATTAGTTTCTTAATGTTTGTATATTTATCTATATTCACAATATTTTCGTTAAGAACTACTCGGCTCAAATCGACAAAAATATTGTTTATAACAAAAGTTTTTTCTTCATAATCTATGGCAATATCAATGTTAACATCTTTATAGCCACTTTCTTCTAAAAGTGTCACTAACTGATTTTGTAAAGACAATTGTTTGCTTTTGTTGATCGAATACAATAAGTCCTCATCTATAACGATGTCAGACACAAACAGTTCTCCAAAATCCTTCTTACCTATCATATCTATTATAGGAGACACTATAACAAACACCGTTGCAATACATAACGTACTTTTGATATACTTAGCAAGTTGTCCATTAGGCATAATAATATCAATCGTGCAACCAAACAGCACAATTCCAGTAACAGATAGAACCCATACAGAAATATTACTCATAATACATTCCCACTACACATTAACATTCCTATTATCAACACATACATGAAGCCAACTGCAAGCAAAGTAACTAATAGTATTGTCAGGCAATTGGACACGCCATAGACAAAATTGGATACCTTGTTGTCAGCCAAAGGCTCAACTATTGCTGCTACCAACTTCAAAGATAAGGATAATACCATTATTTTAATAATAGGTCCTATGATAGTCATTGCGACAAGAATAAGTCCTGTAGCTCCTACTGCGTTCTTGATCAGCATACTACTTGCAACAATGAGATTTAGTCCTTCGGACAAATAACCCCCTAATATCGGCACATAACTGCGCAATGCGAACTTCGCAGTTTTAATCGATACTCCATCAACAGATGCCGATGTGATGCCTTTAATAGCCAAGAATGCCATAAATATTGTAAATATCCCACCAACTATCCATTTGAATAATGACATAAAGAACTTGATGAATTTATCAAGCTTTATAGAACTAGACATATTCCCTATTACCAAGAATACAAAGCAGAATATAAATATTGGTATGATGAAGGAAGAGAATATTTCAATTATTCCACCAGCAAATACGCTAAGCAACGGTTGAAATGTAGTAGCTGTCACAACATTACCAAGGGCCGTCATAAGAGTTAACAATATCGGGAACACGATTTCCATCTGTGTTTTTGTGAGGTTAAGTGCATATGTTGTCTCTTTGAGCACATATGTAACGCTTACACTAATAATAGATACAATAACAGCGAAGCAAGCAAAGTATACAATTCCTGCAATGCCTTTGGTCTTATTATCTGGCGACATTTGAGTTACAAAACTGCATAATATGCTTATCGCAATAACACCAGCCATAAGTGGTACAATGCCAAGCAAATTGTCAAATAATACCCCACATATGTATGCCCAAAATGAGCCAAAGCTTGCTGTTAGTTTGCCACTTACAATATCTTCTATTTTGCTTCTAAAAGATGATGCACCGAACAAGTTTGTTTGTTCGCCTGTCATATTAATAAGGATATTGTCAAGTTCGCCAAAATCTATATTATCTAGCTGCTCTTCAACATTCTTACTGATATCGTTTTCCAAATCTGAAGTATCACTTGCGTATGCTTTATCGGTAGTTTTAGGTACAAAAATTATAAGAAGAAACAATATTGCGATAATCAGTTTTTTCATGGCAACAACCCTATTACAAGATCAATTAGTCCAGTTATTATTGGTATCGATAACCCCAAGATTGCAATCTTACCATAAAATAATATCTTCTCTCCAATACTTCCACATCCAGCATCATTGCATATACTTGAAGAAAACTCTGCTATATATCCTATTCCAATGATTTTGAACAGACAACTTACGATGCTTGGATTGATTTTTGTTTTTAACAATACTTCATTTAAGTAACCGATTATACTTGCAATTTGATCTGATATGAGTATGAGCATGATAATAGACCCTGCAACCCCAATTATTATTGCAAAGTCACTGCGTATTTGTCTGACAAGCAGTACTGCAAATAGCGTTACAAATCCAACTGCAAGTATCTTGATATACTCCATTATTCTCCCTTATAGCTAAATAAAAAACAGACTTTTGACAGTATTGAACAATTGACTTATCAGATCAACAACCATAAGAAGTACTATAACTATACCTGCAAGAGTGGCAATAGTGGCGATATCTTCTTTGTGAATATTTTTCAATATTTGGCTTATTACTGCAGTTAAAATACCTACGGCTGCGATTTTGAAAATTATTTCATATTCCATTTAACCATTCCTTTTAGATCAATACCACAACTACAGCAACGCCGAACAATATACCAAGCTTTATATACATTGGAGAATACTTCTTCTTATTCTCTTCGGCTACTTTGTTATAAGTGTCAAAAGTTGATAGATAGTTGTTTATATTGGATAGTTCACTATCTACATCTCTATTGCCTAGGTTACAAAAAAAACTCACTATCTTGTCTATTTCATCATTAGTAAGATAGTTGAAGTTTTCTCTGATTTCATTACCAAATGTTTCTCTGCCCTTACCTTCTGTAAGATAGCTTTTGTATAGAATCAAGAACTTCTTATATTCCACATTTGCTATCGACATGTTGTTATCAATAAGCTCTTTTAGTCTTGTATGACAAAAGTTAATCTCATTGATTGCACTGTTACAAAATCCCATAAGACCATTGTAGAAATTACTTTTCTTCACATACTTTTTGCTGAACACAAAACCAACATATACCGGTATGATGAATACTGCTGATAACAAAATTGTTTTCATATTACCTCAATAATAGATGCTTCTAAGATTTTCATCATATATTCCGACATATGTACCAGGGCCGTTGGTATTAGACAATACAATATACCTTTCGAATAGCTTCTTCTTAATAAGGTCATCAAAGTACTGCTTGCGTTTCAAAGAATCTATACTATCGCAATGGACTGAGGCAACAACCCCAACCCCACAAGCACAAACATATTCTATTGCAGACACATCTTTTTCGGTTGCAATCTCGTCAGTAACAACAATATCCGGTCTCATACTCCTTATACCATTCTCGAACCCATATTGCTTATTCGCACCACTATATATATCTGCGAAATCTCCTACATCAAGCATATTCTCACCGTTTACACAGTTTGCTATTTCATATCTTTCGTCAACAATCAAGACATTGTAACATAGCCCGTTATTTGACATTTGATATACAAGATCCCTAATAAAAGTTGTTTTGCCACAACCGGGTGGAGATATAATAAGAGTATTGTGAAATCTATCACTTACTATATAATTGTAGGCATTGAGACTGCAGTTTTTCACTTCATGAGGTATACGAATGTTGATTGAAGAAAAGTTCTTAATAGTTTTGTTAAGATTGTTTTCTGACACAACTTCACCAGATAGACCTATTCGTATCCCACCGGCAACTGTGATATACCCATGCTTTATCTGATTGTTGACAGCATATATAGAATACTCACTGGCCTGTCGCATTATATGATCTATCATCTGTCTTGTACAAAGAATAGGGCTATGTGAGTTGTCAATACCATTATTTGAGAGATAATAACTCTTGCCGAGTAAAGATATTACAATTTTTTTATTCACTCTTAGCCTTATCTCATTGAGTTTATCATAAGGGACTTTGGATATCGCATTAGCGATACTGTCAGGTAGAATATCATTTAACATAGTTTTCTCCTACATAAGATATAGAAGGTACGACAATGAGATATTCTTTGTTTGGCAATAAAAAAAACAATACTACAAAAGTATTGTTTATTTGACAATAAAAAGATCTACTTAATACGCTCCATATAAGATCCATCACGAGTATCAACTCTGATACGATCTCCGTTGTTAACGAATAGAGGAACTTGAATGATATATCCTGTCTCAAGAGTTGCTGGCTTGTTACCAGACTTTGAAGTATCTCCTTGTATTCCAGGCTCGCATTCAACAATGTTGAGTTCAACAAATGTAGGTGGAACTACTGAGAAAGCATTACCCTTATAAAATTGTATTGTAGCCATCATGTTCTCTGTCATGAACTTCAAAGCATCGTCAACTTGATCTTTGTTCAAAGGTATCTGCTCATATGTTTCCATATCCATGAAGTAGTACAAACCACCCTCATTATATAGATACTGCATATCTTTTCTTTCAATATGAGCTACTTCATATTTATCAGAAGGGTTAAAAGTTCTCTCAAGTACTTGCCCTGTTACAATGTTCTTAATCTTTGTACGAACAAAAGCTGCTCCTTTGCCTGGTTTAACGTGTTGAAAATCAACAATGACATAAATATTGCCATCCATCTCAAAAGTAACACCTTTTCTAAAATCTCCTGCCATTACCATAATTATAATTCTCCTAAAAACTAATTTGTCTAAATATTAACGTTATCATTCTATCAGAAATGAATACAAAAATCAATTCATTTTTTCTTGAATGTTCTTCATAATCAAAGAATCTTCGAGTTGTGTGCCTTTTGACTCGCATATTACTATCGGATTCATCTTATATTTGTGGAATACTTTTGCCAAATTGGTGTATTCCGGACCATATTTTTCATCTTCAAAAGTCAAATGCTTAAGCTCCCCTTTGGGTCCATACTCGATTTTTGAAAAATGAACTTGCATCATATTAGTCTTCTGACTACCAATATGTTGAACAAAATAATCTATAACTTGAGCATAATCTTGTTCAGTAACAAGACTACCTTGCGTCAAAGCATTGATATGACCAAAGTCAACAGTAGGAATAACAATATCATCGATAGTACATAGATCAGCAATCTCTTGATAAGTACCTATCTGTTGAGATTTCCCCATCGTCTCCGGGCAAAGATACATATCGCTATATCCAAGATCTTTGACTCGCTTGACAAGTTCTTGCATACGTTCTTTCAATAACGCATAAGCTTCTTGCCTTGGTTGTTTGCCACAAGAGCCAGCATGGAATACACACCTATTGCCACCAAGCAATCTTAATGCTCTAAGACAATCAATCACATAGCCATAAGACTTCTCTACCATTAGATCATCAGGATTGGCTAGATTGATGAAGTATGGAGCATGTACGCTGACTACGATATCATTTTCTTTGAACAACTTGCCTAGTTGTACCAAAGTCTCATCATTGACATGCACTCCACGGCTAAATGAGTATTCAAATGCAGTTGCTCCCTTGCCTTTTAACCACATAGGCGCATCTAACGTCGATGAGTAACCTTCTTGATAGAACGAATCACTGTTCCCTGCTGGACCAAATCTTATCATAATCACACTCTCAAATTGGTAATAATCTTCAACAAACCATCAGTTACCTTACCAATACCAATAACTGTATTGTCATATAGCACCTTATATTCGCCTTCGCTATCCCAAAGACATCGCCTTCCATGAATGACATCATCGTATTGACAAGCATCCAAAGTAATCGTGGGTAATAATATAGCCTCATCAACTGTAATAAGATTGTCCTCTATTATTGCCTTATCAATATCTTCTATTGTTATCGCCTTAGATATATCAAAAGCCCCACAACGTGTCCTAATAAGCCTCGTCATAGTAGCATATGTATCAAGCGAGTGTGCAAGGTCTCTACACAAACTCCTTATATATGTACCTGCAGAGCACTCTATCAAAAACTCAAACGAGTTCTCATTAGACTGCCCAACACATTCATAACTGTATATATGTATCTTCTTGCTTTTGAGAGCCACTTCAATACCCTGTCTTGCTAAGTTATAAGCTCTCACACCATTAATTGACTTTGCAGAATACTGTGGCGGAACTTGTTCAATATCACCAACAAAACACTTAAGCTTGTCAATTATCTGACTATGTGTCGGAATAACATCACTTTTGTTAATAACTCTGCCTTCACTATCCAAAGTATCTGTTTCGTAACCAAAAGTAAAGGTAGCCTTATATTGCTTTGTCTTATTAAGATAATAATCAAATAATCTTGTTGCTTTACCAATACAAATTGGCAATACTCCACTCGCTAGTGGATCAAGGGTTCCTAGATGTCCAACTTTGTCTTCATGTACAGTCTTTTTGATGATAACTACAGCCTTATTTGAAGACATACCAGAAGGCTTGTTGATATTTATTATCCCAATCATCCAACTATACCTTCGGGCATCGCACTAAGTATTGCCCTGATAACATCTTTCTTCTTACCCGGCAATCTTCCACCTGCCGCACATTTATGCCCACCACCAGATAGCATAAGTGCAACTTTTGATACATCTGTGTCTATTGAGCGAAGGCTGATAGCAAAGAGCCCTTTTTCTTTCTCAATCACTTTGACAAAGACATCTTCACTAATACCTGCGAAGACATCGTGTAAGCAATCAGTATCTATACCGTTGAGAACTCTCGAATAGTCGCGATAACCAATAACAATATAAGCAAGCTTTTTACTAACAATGTGTAGATTTTTTGAACCAATCTTAATCAATTTGTCATATCCAGGCTCTTTTTTCTTAAAGAAATTGAAGTTCACATGATTCAAATCGAATCCATAAGATATCAATTCACTTGCGGCAACATGTGCTTTGGGCAAAGAGTTGCCGTATCTAAAGCCCCCTGTATCTGTTGCAATACCAGCATATAGATTGAGAGCAATATCTTTGTCAATCTTGACTCCCAACTGTAATATAAGCTTATATACTATCTCACAAGCACTGGCAGTCATTGGTTCTGATATCTCCATTTGAGCAATAGAACCATTCTCCTTCTTGTGATGATCTAGCATAATTGTTGTTGCCACTTGAGAATACTCGGCTTGATAAGATTTCATTCTACTAAGCGAGTTCAAATCTATTGCTATAGCAACATCTGCTTTTGCAAACTTAGCCCTATCTTCTTCAAGTTTAACTTTCAACATTTGGCAATTGTATGGAATCTTTCCATCACAAAATATGTATGCCTTTTTGCCAAGCTTTTTGAGGGCAAGCGCAAGAGCGTTACAAGCACCCAAACCATCGGCATCAGGATCAAAGTGCGTGATCAAAGCGAATGTCTTATTGGTAGTAATAGTATCAATTATCTTCTGTACCATCTTCTTCCTCCTCAGGAATATCAATCGTACTCAATATTTTATTAATCTTCTCACTATACTCAATGCCATTATCGAGCACAAATATAAGTTTTGGTGTATTACGCATAAGAACCTTGCTTGCAAGTAATTTCCTTATATAACCACCGGCTTTTTTGATAGCATCGAATACTTCTTGCTTGTCATCAGCATATATACTCACCCATACAGTAGAAAAACTTTGGTCTTGGGTTGTATCAACTTTGACTACGCTAATGATACCATGTACTCTTGGGTCATTGATATCATTGTTGAGTATACCAGCAAGAACTTTTTGTATCTCTGAGTTTATTCTATCCATCTTCTGACCCATACTATATTACTCCTCTATCCTTTCTTTCATAGAACATTCTATGATATCGCCTTCAAGCAAATCATTGTATCCATCAAGTTTGATACCACATTCGAAGCCAGCAGCCATCTCTTTGGCATCATCTTTCTGATTCTTTAGAGATACAACCTTGCCTTCAAATACTATATCTTTGCCACGCATAACCTTAGCAATACAATTACGTTGAACTTTACCATCCAATACACGACAGCCTGCAATAGTACCAACACTACTTATCTTGAATAGCATTCTTACCTCAGCATGTCCAATAATCTTCTCTTCATACTTTGGTTCTTTCATACCCTTAGTTATACGTTCTATCTCATCAAGAGCTTCATATATAACCTTGTAGTATTTAATATCAACTTTCTCTTTAGAAGCAAGTACAGTTGCTTTGCTGTCTGTCTTTGTGTTGAATCCGATAATGATCGCTTTAGATACCTTAGCCAATTGAATATCAGTCTCTGTTATTGCGCCAACGCCAGAATGAATAATATCAACTCTGACTTCCTCGTTCTCAACCTTAGACAATGATTGTCTTAATGCCTCAACTGAGCCTTGTACGTCAGCTTTTACTATGAGACTCAATACTTTTTTCTCTTCACCCGCTTTGGTATTCAAGAAATCATCAAGAGAGGTAGCAATACCTTTTTCTGCCATTTCTTGAGCCATACGTGCTTTTCTTTCTTCAATAACATTCTTTGAGAGTTTGTCATCAACTACTTGTATACTGTCACCTGCATTAGGAACATTGTCAAGTCCTAGTATAGATACTGGAGTTGATGGACCAGCCTTAGATATAGGCTTGCCCTTATCATCAATCATACCTCTTATTCTGCCAAATGCAAAACCAGAGACTACTGTATCGCCATTCTTCAAAGTACCATCTTGTACAATAATAGTTGCCATTGGGCCTTTGCCTTTGTCAAGTTTTGCTTCAACAACAACGCCGTATGCTGGTCTATCCTTGTTTGCTTTGAGTCCTTGCATATCAGCTACAAGCAATATCATCTCAAGAAGTTTGTCGATACCTTCTCCTGTAAGCGCAGAGATAGGAACGATAATTGCATCTCCACCCCATTCTTCTGGTAATACATCATGCTCTGTCAACTGTTGTTTGATTCTATCAATATTGGCAGTAGGTTTATCAATCTTATTGATTGCAACAATCATAGGAACCTTTGCAGCCTTGATGTGATTGATAGCTTCTATTGTCTGTGGCATAATACCATCATCAGCAGCAACTACTAGTATTGCGATATCGGTTATTTGGGCACCACGAGCTCTCATAGCTGTAAAAGCAGCATGTCCCGGTGTGTCTATGAAAGTTATACTTTCGCCCTTAACATTGACAGTGTAAGCCCCAATATGCTGTGTAATACCACCAGCTTCGCCAGCTGTAACATTGGTCTTACGCAATTTATCAAGAAGTGATGTCTTACCATGATCTACGTGTCCCATAACAGTGACTACTGGAGGTCTTTTTGTCATAGATTTGTCATCAGAATCTACTCTTGTCTTTTTATCTTCAAGTTTCTCTTCAAATGTTTTCTCAACATTAAGTTCAAGAGTAATACCAAGTTCACTAGCAACAAGCTCTGCTGTAGCAAAGTCAATGGTACTATTGATAGTTGTCATAATGCCAAGAACCATAAATTGCTTGATTATCTCAGTTGCTGGCTTTCCAATCTTCTCTGACAATATCTTGACAGTCAAGTTAGGAGTTGTGATAACAACATGAGTTATAGGAGTATGGACAACTGCTTGTACTTCCTGCTTTGGTTTCTTCAACTTAAGCTTACGACTAACCATTCTCTCTTCGATGCTTTGCTCTTCAACTATACCACGACGAACAAGTTGCTTTTTGTTCAACTTCTTATCATCAGCACTCTTATCTGAAGATTTCTTCTTATTGCCAAAGTTACGTTCTTTGTTAACAAAGACACTAGCACTTGTCAAATCATCTTTCTTGACCTTAGTAATGCTAAGCAAAGAATTGTTCTTATTATTTGCATTATTATAAGCAGGTCTAGGCCTGTTCGGATCAAAGGCAGGTCTTGGTCTATTTGGATCAAATGGAGGCCTTGGTCTGTTCGGATCAAAGGCTGGTCTTGGACGATTAGGGTCGTAAGCAGGTCTTGGCCTGTTCGGATCAAAGGCTGGTCTTGGTCTATTTGGATCATAGGCAGGTCTAGGACGGTTCGGATCATAGGCTGGCCTAGGTCTATTTGGATCATATGGTGTGCGTTGATTATTATAAGGCTGTCTTGCGTTATTGTTATTTGTATATGTTCTTGGAGCTTCTGTAGCTGGCTTAACAGAAGAAGTATTAACCACTTCTTTGACTTCTTCCTTCTTTGGCTCAACAACTTCCTTTGGCTTAGAATCAACATCAATATTCGACTCAGTCATCTTCTCTTCGTGAGATTTGACAAGTTCTTCCATAGATATCTTTGGAGCCTCTTTGCGCATAGCATCGGCTTTGGCCAACTGCTCTTGCTTTTCTCTAATAGCATTGAGAGCTTCCTGTCTTTCTTTTTCTTGCTTGATATCGGTTATCTTATCACGCATCTGTTTGATTAGAGGATCAAGTTGCTGTCTTGCCTTCTTCACTTCACGCAACAAATCACTGATATTACTACCAGCGCTATCTTCGGCTAATTTTTTTATAAAAACTAGATTCGTTTGTTGTTTGTTCTCATTATTTTTGTTTTCCAACTATTCCACCTCAATCATTTTTATTTTATCTTCACAACTAATAATAGCTGTAGCAAGACTTTTGTTCTTAATGCCAATAATCTTACAATTGTCAGCATTCAACAAATCATTCAATGTATCGTTTGTTATCCCAACACAACAGCTAGGCAACAACTTGGACTTTGATATCGCAAACTGTATCGTACTGTCATTTGCTGTATGGCATAGCAATATCAAATACAGTTTTTTGTTATAAACTTTTAGATTATCAAGTCCATATATTATGCTATTGGATTTGATGGCAAAGCCTAGATAACTACTTATTTTTGTTTTCAATAAAATCCTCCAACAACTTGTTGTATACATCTTCACTTATCTCAGTCTTATATGCTCTATTCAAGGCTCTTGACTTGATACATTTGCGTAAGCATGCTTCATCGTTACAGATGTAAGCACCTCTGCCATTAACTTTGCCTTTATAATCAATAGTTATGCCAGCATCGTTCTTAACAATACGTATAAGTTCTTTCTTTGGCTTCATCTCTCTGCAAGCAATACACATTCGCATAGGTACTTTGTCTGACATATCTCGTTTACTCCTATATTATTCATCAATCCCATCAAGGTCATCAAATATATCTTCTTCACCGATATCGTATGTCTGATTATCACTAGCAAGCTCTGGATGAATCTCTTTAATAGCGGACTCACTCTTAACATCTATCTTCCAACCAGTAAGCTTAACTGCAAGTCTTACATTCTGTCCATTCTTACCAATTGCAAGTGAAAGCTTGTCATCTGCAACAACTGCACGTGCGGAGTTGTTACTATCATCCAACACATATACAACGTTGACTTTGGCTGGGCTCAAAGCTCTTGCGATATATTCCAAAGGATTGTCTGACCATTCGATGATATCTATCTTCTCACCGTTGAGTTCTGCAACAATTGCATTAACTCTCATGCCTTTATTCCCGACACAAGCGCCAACTGGGTCAAGACTCTTGTTCTCAGTATATACTGCCATCTTTGTCCTATAACCTGGCTCTCTGACAATACTCTTGATCTCGATCTCACCTTTCTCTATCTCAGGAACTTCAAGTTCAAATAATCTCTTAACGAAACCAGCATTGCTACGTGATACTTGTACAAATGTCCCACGTGGAGAATCTTTGATCATACGAACATACACTTTGATACGGCTACCAATTGCATATTTCTCTCCAGGTATCTGATCATTGGCTTGAAGTATACCCTCACTCTGTGAACCAGGGATCTCAACATAAACAATACCATCTTCAATTCTTCTAACAACGCAAGTAAGCAACTCGTTCTGTTTCTCAGACAACTCGCCCATAGCTATTTGTCTCTCTGCTTCTCTTAACTTCTGAAGAACAACTTGCTTTGCTATCTGAGCTGCAATTCTTCCAAAATCTTTTGGAGTAACTTCCTCAGAGATAACATCTCCTACTTCATATGACTTCTTGATAGCTTTGGCTTCTTCCAAAGATATTTCTTTGTCAGGGTCTTCTACTTCGGCTACAACAGTCTTATAGCAGTATACTTTGATTGTATTCTTCTCTGCATTGAGCTTGACAGAAGTAGATTTTGCTTCACCAAAATCCTTCTTGTATGCAGAAGTAAGAGCACTTTCAAGTGCCTGTATAAAAAACTCCTTATCAATCTTTTTCTCTTTTTCCAAATCATCTAGTGCTATAAAAAAATCTTTATTAACCATTGTCTTTCTCCTAAAAATTAATGTGCGGTGTTGTTACCGCTATTTTGTCCTTTTTGATAATAATATCTTTGCCCAAAACGTTAAGTATGAGTTCTTCATTATTGATTGATTGAAGAATGCCAACATACAACTTCTTCCCATCAATTGGAGTATACAACTTAATGTCTACTTCTTTGCCAATATTTCGCTCATAATCACGCATTGTCTTGAATGGTCGATCAAGTCCCAATGATGAAACATTGAGAATATATGGACTTCCATTCGTAGGGTCAAGTTCGTCAAGTGGATCGTTGATTGCTCTATGGACTCTCTCACAATCTTCTACCATTATACCATCAGGTTTGGTAATAAAAACTGTAAGATTCATACCATTATTCTTCTTAACATACTCGATATCTGCAAGTTCTATACCTAGTCCATCTAGTATCGGTGATATAAGCTCAATAACCTTCTGACATACTTGGCTTGCCATCCAAAACCCCCTAAGTAACAATTAAGAGTGGGTCGCCCCACTCTTATAGTCTCTTTATTAGCATCTACAATATATCACATATAATAGCTAAATGCAAGCATTTTGTTGAAAAAACTTTTGATATGTTATTATTGTATATACAAACACTCTTTAATATAACTTAATAAACAACTCTGCCGTCGCAATAGTATCTTGAAGAGCCCTGTGTGCACCCACCAAAGAAATACCAAGATAGTTACATACGGCGCCAAGATTATACCTACCAAGCCCTCTAACCTTATCTCTAGCAACAACAAGCGCATCTATCTGAGGGTTGTCGAAGTCATAGCCATATTTTTTTGAAGCCGCTTTGATAAATCCATAATCAAAAGGTATATTATACGCAACCAATGTTGCTCCCCTTGTGAACTTATAGAAGTCTGGCAATACCTGTCTTATATTCGGAGCATTAGCAACCATATCATTTGTGATATTTGTTATCTTCGTTATCTCATCTGGTATAGCTATTTGAGGTTTTACAAATGTTGTAAAGGTCTCAATAACTACCCCGTCTCTTATCTTGACAGCACCTATCTCTATGATCTCGTTAGTAGAAGGTTCTAATCCTGTAGTCTCAAGATCGAACACTACAAAGTCCTGCCCAATAAACTTCTCATCTACCTCATTATGTACAGCAAACAAGTTCTCTTGAAAAACTATTTTGTACTTCTTCGGACTGACGTATATATACTTTGCATTAACTTTATTTGTATGAGCGGCCTCAGCTATCTCATTGTTTGCATTATCTTCAACTTTGATTCTTTCACACATAGATAAGGATTTGACTCTCAAACTCAATCTCTCGCCGAACTTCTCGATATCGCCTTTGATGATGACATTATCCCCATCCTTTATCAACCCCATCTTATGGAAGTTGGCTTTGCTCGGAAATGATACTGCGTTAATCTTCCCTGTTCTATCTTCAAGAACAAAACTGAACATTGGTTTGAGTTCTGGCTCATCGCCTTCGTTCTTTGGTTTACGCTTTGATTTGTATGTCTTATTCGCCAAAAACTTAACTCTGCCAGCAACAATAACACTTGAACTTGGCTTGTCAAAGTCAGCAATCGCTTGTGGCATGATATCTATTGTCTCGCCCATGATCTTATGTGTAATATTGACGTCATACCTACGTTTTTGAGCAGACGAAAACATATTGGATATGTTGTTATATTCTAGTTCTGTAAGTCTACTTTGTAAGAATTCATCATAATCTTCGTCTTCAACTTCTATTAGACTTATCTCAAATCTAGCACAAAAGTTATTATCAAGATTAGATATCAATATCTGTTTGAGATTCTTGTTCTCAAAGTTCTGTTTGATTGTTGAAGAACACTTGATTTGGATAATAACCTGTTCGCTTATTATCACTTTGATAGCATCTTTTTCAAGATTAAGAGCAATGCTCGGATAGTTATTCTCTAAGAAGTTCTTCACAAACTTCAATATAATATTCTCTTCGATGTAACTCTTACGAATCTTAACTTCGACATCTGCTTTGAGATTAAGAAACTCTCTTGTATATTGAGTAATCATTGTCTTATCTTCATCAGATATATTATCTATGCTTTGTGGATAAATAATATCTACTTGATAAGTATTACGTGTTTTGTCGAAAACAATACCAACAAGTTTTAGATAATTAAACTTGCAGTTAGTCTTGTTATTTATATAATCAGTAAGCGAATAATTCATATCTTCCTCTTAAGTATCAAAATATCAGATATAGCACATCAACAAGTACTACAAAGGCAAGAAGGACAAATAGTCCAACGAGATGTATATATCCCTCAACTTTTCTGTTAATCGGTTTACCCCTTATCCATTCTATTATTATGAATACCGACCGTGCCCCATCAAGTGCCGGGAATGGTAACAAATTGAATGCTGCGAGATTGGCAGAAATCAATGGCAATAATAAGAAGAAGTTAGCAAAACTTGCTTGAGTAACCGTAGCCATTGTAGAGATTGTAGCGATTGGTCCACCAACTGCTGTAAGCGCTACTTTGCCAATAATAAGGTTAAAGAGTATGACAAGAACTTTCCATGCCCAACCAAAAGTGAATGGTATTGCCCAAGCCAATGCTTCCCAAAAACTATATTTGTATGGTACAGTTCCCACTCCAAGAAGATGGAGTTCTTGTACTTCAAAATAAGCTTTCTTTGCTTGAACTGTAATCTCTTTGCCATCTCTATTTATGACCATGTCGAACTGTTCATCGCCTAGATTATCATAGACATTCAAGAATGTATCATAATCTCCATCATATGCTTGACCATTGATAGAAACAATTTTATCGCCTTTCTTTATATCTACAAGTGTAGTTCCAATAGCCTCTGTGTTAAGTGTAGAGATATATGCATCGCTAAGAGATTTGTTGACTATTATATCAACCTTTTTGCCATCTCTTTTGACAGTAAGTTTGATATCTGACTCATCATCAACATCTGCAATTAGGTTATTAAAATAATTGTCTGTTATAAATGAACACTTTTTGTCATTGACTTTGACTACAACATCTCCAACTTGTAAGTTAGCAACACCCGTTGCATTGTCTTTGATGGTATCAATTTTTACAACATCTTGATACCCATACGCAAGAAGGAAAATAAATGAGAAAATAAATCCAGCAATAAGATTAAATAATGCACCAGATATAGTGACTATAAGTCTTTTCCAAGCTTTTTGATTATTAAATGCCTCTGGATTGTCAGGTTTGTCTTCATCTTCTCCTTCAAAAGCACAATACCCACCCAAAGGTATAAGACGAAGAGATACTTTTTCTCCAGCTTTATTGGTTTTTGAGAATAACGCCTTACCAAATCCAACAGAAAACTCGTTAATCTTAAACTTAAGTATTTTGCCAGCAGTATAATGCCCCAATTCGTGAATTGTAACCATAAGAAGTAACACTACTATTGCAAGTAGGATATACCCGATATAAGTCATTACTGAAGCAAAACTTGCACCCATCAAAAGAGTCAAATCTATCTCCTCCTATTATTTTATAAAAGGTTAGACATATGTTATCTAACCTACGTGATACTAATATATATTTATCTTTTGTTTACTATTATTATGCTAACATAAGCACGATGCAAACAAATATATATGGTGTATTGAATAGCATTGCGTCAACTCTATCCATTACTCCACCGTGCCCAGGAAGTATATCGCCTGCATCTTTTACCTTAGCTTTGCGCTTCAAGTATGATTCGAACAAATCACCACATTGAGAAACTATCGCCCCAAAGAATCCTACAATTACAATTTCCCAATAAGGAATCAAAGCAAATTGTGTTGGATATATGGCTCTGAATATAGCAAGCAAAACTACTGCTCCGACTATACCACCAACAAGACCACCAATCGCTCCTGATATAGTTTTGTTAGGACTTATCTTTGGACAAAGCTTAGGTCCTTTCAATAACGTTCCAACAAAGAACGCCATCGTATCAGTAAGACAAGTAATAGCCATAACAAGTAGCAAAGCAAACATTCCAAGCCTTGCTCCAGCAAATGATGTTGTAATAGTATTGAAGCCCAACTCAGTAATATGGTTCAAAAAGTACATAAAATATGCCAAAAATACTGGGTAAACGATTATTGACATAGTATTGACAGTTTTGAACAAAGAAAAGGATTTGTTACCCATTCCAGAGATTTGTCTAAATGAATTCTCTTTAATTAAACCTTTGAACATAAAAGGTATAAAGTATGTAGCAACAAAAGCAACAACCATTCCCCCAACAAATATTGAGAATAGAACCAAAGCGTTCCATTTGAGCACAACGCACAAAACTGTAGCAACAAAAGCAAATATGCTAAATATTGCAGGAACAATCTTGTAGTTGACCTTGCCACTCTTATCTTGCAAGTTAGCAACTTCAAAAGCAGCAATTAGAGATATTGCAAGTATAAGGATATCGAATGAGATAGCAAAGAATGCTTGCATTACAAAGAAACATGCAACCATTGCTATCAATACACCTGCTGTAATCAATCTTTTTTTCATATGTTTTACTCCTATTTCTTTATCGCGCCAAATTTACGATTTCTTTTTTGATAAACTCTAATGGCCTTATCAAGAGCTTTTGCTCTGAATGCTGGCCAATGGATTTTTGGGAAATACATTTCAGCATATGCCATCTGATACATAAGGAAGTTACTCACTCTGAGTTCCCCACTTGTCCGTATAACTAGGTCTGGATCAGGAGTCCCAGCAGTGTATAAGTAGTTGGCAAAACTTTTTTCCGTAATGTTACTTTTGCCTTCTCCTACAATCTTATTAACCGCTTGCACTATATCATCTCTGCCACCATAGTTAAGAGCTATTGTTACGACAATAGAATCACAACTTTTGGTCAATTCTACGGCCTCAGCAATCTCTTTTTGGAGTTTGACTGGCAATCTCGAAAGATTACCTATAACTTTGAGACAAATGCCTTTTGAGACCAAAACATCCTTATTTTCTAATAAATAATCATATGCTAGTTGAAAAATGTAATCAACTTCCTCTTTAGGTCTATTCCAGTTCTCAGTAGAAAAAGCAAAGAATGTTACAAACTTGATACCCAGCTCTTGAGCTCGTCTTACAACCACCCTTACACTCTCTACTCCTTGCTTATGACCAAATGATCTTGGCAAGCCACGTCTTTTTGCCCACCTACCATTGCCATCCATAATAAAAGCAATGTGTGTTGGGATTCTAATACTTTTACTCAATATTATACACCTTCTAGATAGCAAGAATCTCTTTTTCTTTCTCCTGAGAAGTCTTATCAACACTCTCAGTATATTTGTCAGTTAGTTTCTGGATTTCTTTCTCAACAAGCTCAAGGTCATCTTTGCTGATTTCTTTATTCTTCTCTTGTTTACGGAAGACTTCGAGTACATCACGTCTTTCGTTCCTCATACCAACCTTTGCTTCTTCAGCAAGCTTACGGGTTGTCTTCAACAACTCTTTCCTTCTCTCTTCGGTTGGCATTGGGAATGCAAGCCTTATCATCCTGCCATCATCACTTGGATTAACTCCTAAGTCAGAAGATTGAATTGCCTTATTTATCTCTTTGACCATATTCATATCCCATGGAGTTATTGTCATAAGTCTAGCCTCAGGTACGGCTATATTAGCCATTTGTTTGATTGGAGTCATTGTACCATAATAATTGACAAGTATTTTGTCAAGCATACGAGGATTGGCTCTCCCTGCTCTTATTGTCATATATTCACTATTTAACCAACTAAGTTTTTTGTCAAGATTCTCTTCAAAAAACAACATTTCTTCATCATAATTTGGGATATCAGATAACATCTCGTTACTCCTTAATAATATTATTCTTCATCATACAGACTTGCCTATTGATATAGCAAAATCATAGTATTTAACAAATATATAATACTACAAATAAACTATTTACGCAAACATTTATAAGTATTGTTTGGACAAAGATTAAGATACGATAATTTTCGCATTGTTAATCACACAGGTTCGTTTCTATATATACGATTTATCTTGATAGCTATATTGAAGTTACATAAAAAATACTAGTGATAGTTAACCACTAGTATTCTAAGATACATAAGGATTATGCTTTCATTTGCTTCATAACTTCGTCAGCAAAGTTATCTTCTCTCTTCTGCATACCTTCTCCAACTTCATAACGAACAAATCTTCTGATAGAAAGCTTCTCGCCAATCTTCAATGTTGCTTCTGTCATAAGGTCAGATACTGTCTTCTCAGGATCTTTAACAAAAGGTTGTTCCATAAGACATACGTCTTTGTAGTACTTCTTTACACGGCCCTCAACCATCTTGTCAACGATTGCAGCAGGTTTGCCCTCATTAAGAGCTTGAGCCTTAAGAATCTCTTTCTCTTTCTCTACATTCTCAGCAGGAACTTCTTCGATTCTTACAAACTCAGGCTTAGAAGCTGCTATCTGCATAGCAATGTCTTTGCAAAGTGCGATAAATGCATCACTCTTAGCAACGAAGTCTGTCTCACAGTTAACTTCAACTATAACACCAATCTTACCACCCATATGAATATATGAAGTAACAAGACCTTCAGCTGCAATTCTTGATGCTTTCTTGGCTACAGCAGCTATACCTTTCTCTCTGAGATAAGCAATAGCTTTATCCATATCACCATTACACTCTTTAAGAGCTTTTTGGCAATCTAGCATACCAGCACCTGTGCTAGCACGCAAATCTTTGATATCACTTGCATTAAACATTGATTATTCTCCTTTATTATCATCTACAACATCTTCAGCTTTTGGTTCAACAACCTCAGCATCAGCTGCTACAACTTCTTCACCATCTTTTACTTGAACGCCCTCTTTTGCTTCGATAACAGCATCAGCCATAGCACTTACAATAAGTTTGATAGCTCTGATTGCATCATCGTTAGCTGGAATAACATAATCAACATCATCAGGATCACAGTTAGTATCAACAATACCTACAACTGGGATATGAAGTGTCTTAGCTTCTTGAACTGCGATATGTTCTTTCTTAGGATCAACAACGAACATAACACCAGGAAGCTCAGTCATCTCTTTGATACCGCCAAGGTTCTTCTCAAGTTTTGTTCTCTCATCACGAAGTTTGATAACTTCTTTCTTTGGAAGTAAATCGAACTCCCCGACTTTCTCCATTTGGTTAAGCTTGTTGAGTCTCTCGATTCTAGATCTGATTGTACGGAAGTTAGTAAGTGTACCTCCCAACCATCTTGAGTTGATGTAATACATACCACATCTCTCAGCATCTTGAGCTACTGCCTCTTGAGCTTGTTTCTTTGTTCCAACGAACAATACATTTTTGCCAGCTGCCACCATATCTCTAATAAAGTAATAAGCTTTATCAGAAAGTTCTGCGGTGTCTTCTAGATTGATGATATGGATATCGTTACGTACAGTAAAGATATACTTCTTCATCTTTGGATTCCATTTCTTAGCTTGGTGGCCGAAATGTACGCCGGCTTCTAGAAGTTGTTTCATAGAAATTACAGACATATTTTCCTCCTTGTTTAGTCCTCCCGAATAATATTGTTATACGAAGCCAAACCAAAGTTACAAATTTCTTCGGCAACAAGAGCTTCTATCACTCGGTGTGTAATAACTCTGATAATATAACACATTTATATATATAATGCAAGTATTTTGTGAATTTTTTTTGTAAACAAAAAATATGAGTTGCATAACTCATATCTTTGTTCTTGGAAATAATATTTACTTCTTTTTCTTTGCTTCTTTCTTTGCGCGCTTTGCTTCTTCTTCAAACAACTTGTTATAAGCTTCGAATACTTCGTCAATCAAATCTACATCACTAACAAGTGATAAGTATCCTTCATCACTCAATTCTTCTTCAAGCTCTATCTTGAATACCAAAGCTTCATCATCTTCAATGCCCTCAGTCTTCTCAACAGGTTTGAGTATAGCATAAACGTCTTCACCCCTTGGTATAATTGCTACTTGCTCAAACTTAACTTCGTCACCTTTCTCATTGAATAGAGATATAGGATCGATATTGTTCTCATCGAACAAAGCCTCTATTGGGTTCTTCATCATCTTATCTTCCATAATATAACTCCTTATTACCTTGAATATTTGTCCAAATAACTTTGCAAAATAATTGTTGCTGCGATCTTGTCGATAACTTGCTTACGTTTGTCTCTTCTGACATCAGCTTCTATAAGTAACTTCTCAGCGCTCATACTCGATAATCTCTCATCCATATAGACAACTTTGGCTTTTGTCATTGATTGAAGTCTGTCACCAAAAGCTTTGGTTACATCAACCCTTGCACCACTAGTCCCGTCCATATTGATAGGTAGCCCAAGGACAACTGTATCAACTTCTTTGGTAGAAATAAGCTCAAGAATGTGTCTATAGTCGCTATCTTCATCAACACGCTTGTAGGTCTCATAGCCATTAGCAATGATACCCATTGGGTCACTAAAAGATACTCCTATACGCACATCGCCCAAGTCAAGTCCCATTTTTCGCATACTTACACACAACCTTTACTTCATTACTATAACATAATATTACCAAAAACAAAAGCAATTTTTACCCACAAAATAAATATTATGTCAAATATCATAACAAAGAAAAAACAGAGATATTATCTCTGTTTTTTTGAATCTAATAAAGCTTTTTTATCCTTTTCATATTTGTTAAGGACTGCATCAATTTTTATGTAAGTCTTCTCCAAGTTTTTATTCAAAGCATCTTGAAACTCTTTCTGTGTCATAATAATATCTCCTTTTATTATTGGCTTAAGAAAAATGTTTACTCTTCACCTTGAGCGCTTTCTTGCTTAGCCTTGTAAGAACTTAACTTCTCTTCATAAGTACCCAACATAGTATCGATAGCAGCATCTCCAATTTTATCTACAGGAACTACTACATTAGGATCTATAGGTCTATCTTCTTCATCATTTTCACTTTCATCAGCAACAGTATCAGTTATTACAGAAGGTATTGCTTCTCTTCTCAATAATGCTCCAATTATAGCATTTCTTACTCTCTGATCAGCAAGTGCCTTAGCTTTGGCCTCTTTTTGTTGCTTTGTCCTATTATTGGCTTCAGTCAAACCATTGTTCAAAGCTGTTAATTCAGTTGTAGCACTAGCCGATATACTTTGAAGAAGTTGAGCCTGAGAATATGTTGAAGCTCTAAATATTGCAATTAGACCATCATTATCGATTACATCAGAACCTTCTGGCTGTTTTTTTGTGGCAATCTCAATTGCAGCTGCAGTAATCAATTTTGCTACACACTTAGCAGCATCTCCATCAAGTAAAACTTCTTTCTTAATTCCTTTAATAGCTTTACTAAGAGGATTATCATCATTATATTCAACTTGTTTGGTGGAACAAGTAGCTAGAGTAGAAGATTCGTAAGTTATTCCATCGACTTCTATTTTGTGCACAGTAGTAGGATCTCCATAGAAATATATTGTCTCATCACCTACAGTAGACACATTCATCTCTATTGGCTTAGACTCATAATATACAACAGTTTTGGTCTCACCCTCAGTTTTAGTTGCTTTGTATACTTGAACGATACTTTTTATTGTTGATTTCTTTCTTGGTTTATTAGCTCCGGGTTCTGTATAAGTAACTTCACCTGCGTTATCAGTCGTTGCCCAACAAGCGCCATTTATTTCTAAATTTTCTTGAGCAATATCTTCCGGCTTGCCATCTACTACTACATGATAGATTGCCTTTGATACAATTTTACCTTCAACATCTCTAGTAGTCGGATCTTTACCTTCTCCAGCTTGATCAATTGCTATTCTTGTATATTCTTTTGATTCAAGTTGGGCTTCTGATTTAACAGTAATTGGTTTCCCATCAACAGTAAGACTAATATCATAGTGAGATGTATAATAATCTTCGGCTTTATATGGCTCATCTACCACTGCTTTAAAAGCTTCTGCAGTTTCAATTAATGCTTTTGCTTCACCTATTTTGCTCAAACCTATTACTGGAGCAATGGTTTGATCAAAAGTACTTGCATTAGACGAATCAGCAGTTCCATCATATGCTGAAGCAGTTGCTTTTGCTTTTTGACTAGATTTTTGAATTGATTCTTTAATTATATCTGCTTTAGCTTCTGAAGATATTACTTCTGCGTCTTTTATTATTCCAACATCTAACAATGCTTTAGAAGTCTCTGCACTAATATATTTTGAGATCTTCTCATCTTTGACAATTGCTGAATATGCATCTTTAATTTCTTTTAATGCTTTTTCTTTAGCTTCTGTTGTGGCTTCTTCTGATGTATAGATTGCATATGCGCTTTTTATTTGATTGTTTATAACACTTGCTATCTTAGTGCCATACATACTAGATTTCTTATTCAATTCTGACAATATTGCTATATTTGACGGAGTCAAAACAGTTATTTTCCCCAAGAGGCTATCAACGAACTTTCCCTCAGTATCAAACAATTCATCGCTTATTCTTGATATTATTTTTGAATCAGCTAACATTTTTCCTTCTATTTCTAATGAGAATAGATTTAAAACGAATTCTTTATTCTCTAAAAATGCAGGCGAAATTGATTCTTCACTAATAATTCTTGAATATGCTTCTTTAATTTCTGCTAATGCCTTTGTTTTAGCTTCAGATGTAGCTTTATCAGATGTAAAAGTTTTATATGCGTTATTTATTCCATCATTAATAATTTTTGCAATCTTAGCATCACAATCATCACAATACTCACCTATCTCAGCTAATATATTGATATTCGATGATGTTATTGTTTTAATTTTGCCCAAAAGGTTATCGACAAAAGCTTTGTCATTACGCAATTTTTCATCTAACTGCGAGATAATATTTGGAGTAACTAATAAGCTACCATCATCTTCATTAATTACTGAAAACAAATTAAGAACAAATTCTTTATCTTTCAATAATTTATTTGGAAGTGATATATTGTTGCTCATGATAACAGTAGAAACCTTCTTTGCTATATCAGGATTGCTGTTAGCAAGAATTCTGAACCAAATATCTCTGCTATATTTTTTCAAAACTTTGCCGGAAAGTAACCTAAGTGCCTTTTCATGGTCCTCAACATCATCTCCTGCAAACATTGCAGCTATAAAAGAGTTTGCATTGATTTTCTGTTTCTCTTCATCCTTTATCGCAAAGAAATCTTTTAAAAACTTTTTTGCAACCTTATCATAAGCAACCTCATATTTACCTTTTGCAATCAATGAGTCAAAGTTGTCTTGAGTTCGCATATCTTCCACAGCAAAAAAATACTTATATGCAAATTCTGAATTTGTAGCTCTACATTGATCGCAAATACGTCCATATTCTATAATTTCATCTATCTTGCCTGGATATCTTTTAACAATCACATCAATGCTTTTTTCAGATAATATTGCCCTTCTATTTCCGTCCAAATAACTGTTAAGTAAATTCAAGAAGTTAGGATTTTTTGTAAAATTAGTTTCTTCTCCTGAAGTACAAAATTCAGCTAATTTGCTATCCATAGACTCCTGTTCTTTTTTCTCTTCTTCAGATAATGTTACCATTCTTCTTGCCATAATATTTTTCCCCCTAAAATTTATTATGTGTATAATATAACATCTTTTGACAATATTGTCAATAGTATATTTGCACAAAAATATGGGCCAATTATATGCATTTCTCTACGATTAAGACATACAAAATTAGAGGCAGTCTCCTTTGACTACCTCTGCGAACATATATGCTTTTATTATTATTGCTTAGCTTGCTCTTTTGTCTTCTTCTGCTCGGGCTTGCTATGCATTTCATTCACTTGTTCTAGCACTGCATCTGTGCTTTTCTTCACCACTTCTCTTGCTGGCTTATACATGGAAGCAAATACAGTACCTGCAACAAAGCCCACGCACATACCAAGAATCAAACAATCTTTCATTTGTTTACCTCCTTTACGGTATTATCTTGTGACAATATCGCAAAGATTATTATGGCAAATAATAACAATGGGCAAATAATTAATACTATAGTTATAATATTATAACAATTGTCCAAAAGTATTGACTACCGATTATTTATTTTTGATATTAACAAAAAAAGAACACTTTACGTGTTTGTAGAGTGTTCTTATATTATAAAACTAGCTGGACTCAAAAGCCATAACAGTTATGCTAATATTTCGTTATTACTTAGATGCCTTTGCCTTCTCAAGACGTTTCTTCTCTCTATCAAGTCTCTTATAATAATCTTTGATAGCTTCACCGATTGCTTCTTCAGCAAGGATCGAACAGTGTATCTTATTAGCTGGCAATGGCCCTACCATATCAAGAACCTGTTTGTTGGTGATTTGTTTTGCTTCCTCAATTGTCTTACCTTTGATAAGCTCACAAGCAACAGATGAAGATACTATTGCAGCAACGCAACCAAAAGTCTTGAATTTGGCATCCACAATAACACCATCTTCGATCTTGAGATAAACATTCATTATATCGCCACATACTGGATTGCCAACCTTACCTATACCACTAGCCCCACGTATTGCGCCTACATTCTTTGGGTTTTGGAACATTTCCATTATTTTTTGTGTATACATAATTATTTTGCTCCTTTTTTCTTAGTAAGTGGTGACATCTCACGCAACTTCTTAACATTCTTCTCTAATTGGTCAAGGACATAGTTAATTTCTTCCTTAGTTGTTGATTTGCCGAAAGAAAATCTTATTGAACCCTGAGATATCTCAGCTGGCAAACCTATTGCTGTAAGCACGTGTGATCTCTCTAATGAACCAGAAGAACAAGCGGACCCTGTAGATACTGCTATACCTGCAAGATCAAGTAACATCATCAAAGACTCTCCTTCTATGTATTCAAAGGATACATTAACAAGCCCTGGCAAATGTTGTGCAGGATGTCCATTGACACGGAAATTGGTTAATCTTTTGTTAAGTTCTGCTATGAAGTATTCTCTCATACTTCTAAGCTTCTTACAGTTGACTGCCAAATCTCTTGTAGCTATCTCAATAGCTTTGCCAAGACCAACAGCAGATACAACGTTGACTGTACCTCCACGTTTGCCTTTCTCTTGATTGCCACCATGAATAAGATTGTCAATCTTAATACCACTCTTCACATATAGAGCACCCATTCCCTTAGGTCCATACAATTTGTGTGCGCTGAGGGACAATGCATCTATCTCCATAGCTTGTACATCTATATTAACAGCACCAATTGCTTGTACACAGTCGGTATGGAATATCACATTCTTCTCATGAGCAATCTTAGCGATTGTGTGGATATTCTGTATTGTTCCTATCTCGTTATTGGCTCCCATTATAGAGACAAGAATAGTATCTTCATCTAGGTTGTGAAGAAGGTCAGGTATGCTTACTAGTCCATACTCATCTACTGGAAGATAAGTTACTCTGAATCCTTGTGTCTCTAAGAACTTACAAGTAGCAAGAATAGAATGATGCTCAATACTTGAAGTTATTATATGATTGCCTTTGTTACGATTGGCCATAGCGATACCATATATGGCCCAGTTATTTGCCTCAGTACCACCACTCGTAAAATATATCTCACTAGGCTTAGCATTGATAGCCTTAGCTACCTTGTCTCTTGCTTTGTCTAGTTCTGCAACAGCATCTCTACCAAAACTATGCAAGCTGCTTGGGTTGCCAAAAGTTGTATTGAATATAGGCAACATTTCAGTCAAAACTTCATTTGATACATATGTAGTTGCTGCATTATCTACATAAACTTTTCTCATTATTATCTCCTTTTTGTGAAATTATCTGTTCCAACGTCATATTGTCTAGCAATGTACTAATACTACCATATATTGCACCGAAGACACTCTTGTTGGGACAATGCTTATTCGTACATTTGCCATCAGTACATTCACTTTCAAACAAATGCTTCTCTAGACACTTGAGTATCTGTCCTATTGTAATATATTGTGGCGGATAACTAAGAAAATATCCACCATTAGCGCCGCGGTTAGAAGAAACAAAACCACCTTTCTTGAGAGACCTTAGTATCTTCTCCAAGAAGGCTTCTGGTACTCCACTCCCACTTGAAAGTTGTCCAAGTGAAACAGAGTTACCATAATTCTCTCCTAGTACATACATCGCTTTGAGGCCATATCGGCATTTTGCAGAAAACTTCATTCAAATCCTACCTTTTTGGTCTGATATCTAAATAATAACATGGGATTGAAACAAAGTCAATCCCTTTCAAATCATTTTATAAATATTTTTTTGCACATTCAATAATCTGTGCTTTTTGGCGAAGACCAACCATACGTTCCTTCTCCACACCATTGACAAATACTATTGTAGTTGGGACACTCATAACACCGAATTCTTTGGCTACTTTGAGTCCTTCATCAACATCAAGTTTGGCTACAGTAATATCAGAGCACTCTTCGTTGACTTGTTCAAGTATTGGGCTTAGCATCTTGCAAGGCCCACACCATGTTGCGTAAAAATCTAGCAATACGAGACCTTTATTCTTCTTAACAAGCTCTTCAAAATTGTCATTATTGACATGCAATATCTCTTTCATTCTTTTTCTCCTACAAAAAAATTATTTTTTAGTTATCAAATCATTGACAACTTCACTACTAATCAAACAACCACACATGGCTGGATAGTACACAATACTTGTAACCTGTTCGGTCTTATTCGGGGTCTCATCAGTATAGACAACTTTGAGAGTTTCTACTCCCCTATCACGAAGAAGTTTGCGCATCTTCTTGGCTAATCCATCGTTCGTAGTCTTGTATATGTCGCATACTTTGAACTCCGGTCTTCTATATCTATTGCCAGCACCAAGTGCTGAGATTATCGATAAGCCACTCTTTGAGGCACATTCTATCAGATCAGCCTTATCTACTGCACTGTCTATCGCATCTATAGCATAGTCATATGCCTTGGATAATAATTGTCCAACATTGGTAGCATCGACTTTGGATGCAACAGTCTGCACAATACAATCAGGATTGATATCAGATATTCTCTCCTTCATTACATCAACTTTGTATCTGCCTATGGTTGAATGCAATGCAATTATCTGACGGTTGATATTAGTATCGGTCACTTTGTCAAAATCCACAAGAGTCAAGTGTCCAACACCACATCTTGCTAGCATCTCGGCTACATAACCACCGACACCACCTATCCCAAATATGATTATATTACTATTTGCTAATTTTTGCAAATTATTTTGTCCCAATAATTTTTGTGTCCTATCAAATATCATTATTTGCTCCTACAATACATACTTGCGAAGGTCATGTTCTTTGACAATCTTTGTGAGTCTATTCTCTACATAATCTTTATCAATGTTGACATCAAGCATTGGATGAGCCCCGTTTGCATTGAAGCTTATGTCTTCTATAATTATCTCCATAATGGTATGAAGACGTCTAGCACCAAGGTTCTCGCTTGTTTCATTCTCACTCTCTGCATATGCAGCAATTTCTTTAAGAGCATCAGGTTTGAATATTAGATTGATATTATCAACTTTGAGCAATTCATTATACTGCAATATAAGTGCGTTCTTTGGCTCAGTCAATATTCTATAGAACTCTTTTGCAGTAAGGTTATCAAGTTCAACTCTTATAGGGAATCTACCTTGAAGTTCAGGAATCAAATCTTCTACCTTAGATATATGGAATGCTCCTGCTGCTATAAACAATATATAATCTGTCCTGATGACTCCGTATTTGGTCGTTACTGTACAACCCTCAACAATTGGAAGAATATCTCTCTGAACACCTTCTCTGCTGACTTCTGGGCCACTACTGTTGCCACCCTTACCAGCTATCTTGTCTATCTCATCAATGAATATTATTCCTTCTTGTTCAGCTCTTGTTATTGCTTCACTATTAACATTATCAAAGTCAATAAGTTTGTCACTCTCTTCCTGAGTCATAATAGCACGAGCTTGCTTGATAGATAATTTTCTTTTTTTCTTCTTAGATGGGAATATTCCACCGAAGACTTCTCCAAGATTGATGCCTTCTCCCATACCAGGAACCATCTCGATAGCCTTAGGAGCTTCTTTGACTTCTATCTCGATCATCTCGTCATCATACACGCCTTCTTCAAGTCTTTGCTTAACATCTTCTCTGAACTGTTCATTCTCGATATCAGTTGTATCAGTTGTTACTTTCTTAAGTGGATATATTGCATCAAAGAGCTTTTTATCTACGATTGGCTTAACTTTTTCAGCCACTTCATTGATTTTCTCTTCTTTGACCAAACGTACTGCGACCTCAACAAGGTCTCTTATCATACTCTCTACATCTCTACCAACATAACCAACTTCGGTATACTTAGTTGCCTCAACTTTGACAAAAGGTGCTTTGACAAGCCTTGCAAGTCTCCTAGCAATCTCTGTCTTACCAACACCAGTTGGTCCTTTCAAGATAATGTTCTTTGGAGTTATTTCTTCTTTCATTGAACTAGACAATTTGCTTCTACGGTATCTATTCCTAAGTGCTATTGCTACTGCTCTTTTGGCCTTATCTTGACCAATAATATATTTGTCCAATTCTGATACTATATCTTTTGGTGACAAATTCATTGTATTATACCTCCTCAACTGTGAAGTGTGTATTAGTGAATACGCATATTGATGATGCTATCTCCATAGCTTTAAGTGCAATATCTTTTGCTTGCATATCAGTATTGCGAGCAAGTGCTGTGGCAGCAGCAAGTGCATAGTTGCCACCAGAACCAATAGCACATATCCCTTCTTCTGGCTCGATAACATCTCCCATACCAGAGATAATAAGTAACTTCTCGCTATCAGCAACTATTAGCATAGCTTCAAGTTTACGCAATGCCTTATCAAGTCTCCATAGTTGAGCAAGCTCTACAGCACTTCTCATCAAATTGCCAGAGAACTTATTGAGCATATCCTCAAATCTAGAACTAAGTGCGAATGCATCTGCAACAGATCCAGCAAATCCAACAACCACCTTGTCATTGTACAATCTTCTTACTTTGACTGCATTATTCTTGAATATCACACTATTCTGTATCGTTACCTGTCCATCTCCAGCGATTGCAGTCTTACCGTTCTTCTTGACTGCTACTATCGTTGTCCCCTTAAACTCATCCATTATTCTATCTCCTTAATTAGTTTTGTTATATCTTCAAGCGATTTATTCGCCAATGCTTGCTTTCTTAACTTTTCATCACGGATATTGTGATCAAGACCATCAATTATCCCGAAGTTGACGTGTATAGGTTGGAACTTAGATGGTTCTGCATTGCAGATATACTTAATAAGCGAACCAAGTGTTGTAGTGGAAGGAAGCACAAACATATCTTTATCGTTGATATAGTTGTAAGCATTGATTCCTGCAATAAGACCACTGCCTACACTCTCAAGATACCCTTCTACTCCACTCAATTGTCCAGCCACGAACAATGAATCTTTTATCTTTGTCTGCATAGTATTCCGCATTACTGTTGGTGCATTGACAAATGTATTGCGATGCATTACACCATATCTTACATATTCAGCATCTTTGAGAGCAGGTATTAGCCCGAATACTCTCTTCTGCTCACCAAAAGTTAGATTGGTCTGAAATCCAACAAGATTGTACAACTTATTGTAGTTGTCTTCTTTGCGCAACTGTACAACAGCATAAGGCTTCGTTCCATCAGGATTGGTTATGCCAACAGGTTTTAGAGGACCGAATCTCAAAGTATTCTCTCCTCGATCTGCCATCACTTCAACCGGCATACAACCTTCAAATACTTTGATATCTTCAAAGGTCTTCAATTCGACTCTTTTGGCACTAACTAGTTCTGACCAAAAGTTCTGATACTCTTCTCTTGTCATTGGACAATTGACATAGTCACCGTTGCCTTTACCATATCTATCTGCAACAAATGCTCTACTCATATCAATTGTAGCATAATCAACAATTGGAGAGCAAGCGTCATAGAAGTATAAATAATCACTACCAAGAATCTTTTGTAGGTTATTCGACAAACCTTCCGATGTCAATGGCCCTGAAGCCACTATACAGACTTCATTCTCAGGCACCGACACAACTTCATCATTTATTATAGTTATATTATCATAACTACGTATCTTTTTTGTTACTAATTCACTGAACTTGTCTCTATCAACAGCAAGCGCTCCGCCAGCATCTACTACGGTCTGGTATGCACAATCAAGTACAAGGCTATCCAATAATTTCAACTCAGCCTTGAGTAACCCAGACGCAGTAGTCAATTCTTTTGATTTAAGAGAGTTGCTACATACAAGTTCTGCTAAGTTATTCGACTTATGTGCAGGAGTTTTTTTATTCGGCTTCATCTCAAAAAGCTTGACCTTCACACCACGCTTAGCAAGTTGATAAGCAGCCTCGCAACCTGCGAGACCACCACCAATGATTGTTACTTCATTATTATTTCTCATCAACAGGCTCCACAACCTTATAATCACAGTCCTTATTGGAGCAAGCATAACGTGTTTCTTTCTTAAGCTCTTTCTTTGTCAAATACTGCCCACACTTTGGACATTTGCGTTCAGTAGGAATATCCCAACTAGCAAACTTACAATCCGGATAACCACTGCATCCATAGAATATCTTGCCAGCTTTGGATCTTCTCTCGAAGACATCTTTGCCACATACTGGGCATTTGCCAACAGGCCCTGCTTTGACCTTTGGTTTATCATCAAGGCTCTTGATATTCTTGCAATTAGGATAATTTGGACAAGCAAGGAACTTACCATACTTACCCTCTCTTATAACCATCTTTGCACCACATTTTTCACATACAACATCACTCTCTACTGGAGCTACCTTCATCTTAGTACCGTACATTGCGTGTCTTACCTCCTCATCAAATCCACTATAAAAACCTGTTACAACTTTCTGCCAACTCATCTGACCATCTTCGACTCTATCAAGATTGCTCTCCATCTCTGCCGTGAATGATATATTCATAATATCTTCAAAATACTTCTCAAGGAACTCTGTTACAGTTGTTCCCAATTCGGTTGGTTTGAGGTACTTTCCATCTTTTTCGGTATAATTACGATTGGCAAGAACAAGTATTGTAGGAGCGTATGTTGCTGGTCTACCTATACCCTTATCTTCCATTGCTTTGACAAGGCTAGCCTCTGTGTATCTCGTAGGTGGCTTAGTAAACTTCTGTTCGTACTTGACGTCTTTTAACTTACATACATCACTTTCAGAAAGATTAGGGAGTTTGCTCTCAGCATCTTCCTTTTCTTCTTCATATGGCTTGTATACAGCAGTGAATCCAGCAAATATAGGACTCTTACCAGTTACTTTGAATCCATACCCTTCACAAGTCACCATAGCAACAAGTGAGTTATAAGTAGCATCACTCATCTGACTTGCTAAGAATCTCTCATATATGAGCTTATATAACTTATAATTATCTGGAGTCAAAGATGCTTTGAGGTCCTCTGGGCGTCTATCCATAGATATTGGCCTGATTGCCTCATGGGCGTCTTGAGCATTTTTCTTGGTTTTGAAGAAGTTATAAGACTTTGGAGCATACTCTGGTCCAAAGTTCTTGATAATGAAATCTTTTGTCTTCGCTTGTGCTTCTGGAGAAACACGTGTTGAGTCTGTACGTATATATGTGATAAGAGCGACTTTGCCTTCACCCTTAATGTCTACACCTTCATACAATTGTTGTGCACTTGATGTAACTTTCTTAAGAGGCATACCAATCTTATTAAGAGCATCTTGTTGAAGCGTACTGGTAATAAAAGGTGGTGGGGCTGAAGTCTTAGCAACAGTCTTCTTCACGCTTGATACAACGAAGTCTTTGCCTTTGATTGAAGTCAATACTTCATTTGTTTCCTTCTCGCTACCAGAAGTATACTTCTTGCCATTCTTTTGTTCTAATGATGCTTTGAAGACACTATTGCCCTTTTCTAGCATAGCAACTATTGACCAGTACTCTACAGGTTTGAAGTTCTTGATTTCTTTCTCTTTATCTACAACAAGTTTAAGTGCTACCGATTGAACACGACCAGCACTCAAATTAGCCTTAATCTTCTTACATATAATAGGAGAAATCTTGTATCCAACCAATCTGTCTAGAACTCTCCTTCCTTGTTGAGCATGCACAAGATTCATATTGATAGTCCTTGGATGATCAACAGCTTTGAGAACTGTGTTCTGCGAAATCTCGTTGAACTCTATCCTACAAGGCACATTAGAATCAATATTTAGTATATTCTGAATATGCCATGATATTGCTTCTCCCTCTCTATCAGGGTCGGTTGCGAGCAATACAGTATTTGCTTTGCTTGCTTTATACTTAAGTTCTTTGATAATACTCTCTTTGTCCTTCATTATCTCATAGTTTGGTTCAAAGTTGTGAGTAATATCTACACCCATTGATCTTTGTGGAAGATCTCTAATGTGTCCTTTGGTTGCTACAACATCGTAGTCAGAGCCAAGATATTTCTTTAGAGTATCTCTTTTACCAGGTCCTTCTATGATAACTAACTTCATAGTTTCTCCTTCTAATTACACTTAATCTTTGTTTGTCTAACATATACGAGCAAGCATATAACTGTTGCCTGCAAGTTTTTTAATTATTCCACGAATTTGCATTGATGTCAACAAAGTAACGAGGCTTTTTGTATCCAAATGCGTTCTTATTGCAATCTCTTGGAACGCCATCTCACCATTTTTGAGCAATTCGACCACCATACTCTCTTCCATAGTCAACTGGGCAAGTGTTGCCTCTGGCTTTCTGTTAGATACACCAAAAGCTTCAAGTATGTCACTTGGACTAGTGACTGCTGCACCTTGCAAGGCTTTGATTGCATTGTTACAACCAGCACTATTGCTACTTGTAATATTACCAGGCACTAAGAACAACTCTTTGCCATACTCAACAGCATAGTTCTTCGTATGCATAGAGCCACTTTTTTCTCCAGCTTCGGTTATCAATACCCCTTTGCTAAGTCCAGCAATTATCCTATTGCGTAACGGAAAGTGATATGGCTCCGAACTCTCATAATAAGAGTACTCTGTCACCAAAAGTCCACCATTACACACTATTTTGTTGGCTAATTGTGTATTGACTGCAGGATATATATCCGACAATCCTCCAGCAAGAACAGCGATTGTCTTGCCACCTTCTGCTAGCGTAATATTATGAGCAATAGAATCAACTCCACTTGCAAGACCACTTACTATTACGAATCCATTACGTACAAGTTGTCTTGTGAAGTCCTCTGTCACAACTCTACCATAACTTGTGACTTTGCGACTACCAACAACAGCGATATTGTTCCCTTCAAGTAGATCAATATCTCCTTTGTAATACAAAATGATTGGAGGTGAATCCACTTCTCTCAATGCTTGGGGATACCTGTCAGATAGAATAGTGAGTACAGATACTTTCTCTTTCTCAAGTACTTTCCACTCCTTGTCAATATCTCCCAACTTCTCAATAATCGAGTTGTATGCATCCATATCTATTAGTTGTAGAACCTTGAACATATCTTTCTTAATATTGGTAGGCAAAAGTGTGATGTCTTTATACAACGACAAAAGAGCCTCCTTCTTTTTGTAAGAAAGCCCTTCAATACTATTGAGCCATATTAGCACCTTTTCTTGATCAGAAAAACTCATCCATCTACACCCAGTACTTGTCGTCAAGCGATCTATAACTTATTGCTTCCATTATATGGTTTGCATTGATATCTGTGGATCCTTCAAGATCTGCAATCGTTCTTGCAACTTTGAGTATTCTATTGTGTGCCCTTGCACTTAGGTTAAGGGTCTCAAATGCAGTCTTCAACAACTGCGAACTGTCGCTATCCAACTTGCAATACTTCTTGACAAGATTGTTAGACATCTTGGCATTGTTGTATATCTTCTGACCTTTGTATCTATCAAGTTGAATCAATCTAGCTTTGTCAACTCTATCTTTAATGCTTGCAGAACTCTCCTCTTGTATCTCACCACTGAGTTCATCATAACTTAGACTATCAACTTCTACATGTAAGTCTATCCTATCCATAAGAGGTCCACTGAGCTTGCTGAGATACTTATGTATCTGATTAGGAGTACATTTGCATTCAGCTGTCTTGGAGCCATAGTTACCGCATGGACAAGGATTCATACTTGCTATGAGAGTAAAGCTTGCTGGATACTCTACACTCTGTTGTATTCGAGATACTGTTATCACGCCATCTTCAAGAGGTTGACGAAGAGTCTCAATACTATGTCTTGAATACTCAGGCATCTCATCTAAGAATAATACACCATTGTGTGCAAGACTTATCTCGCCAGGCTTTGCCTT
This sequence comes from uncultured Lachnospiraceae bacterium, assembly GCA_964368755.1. Lineage (GTDB taxonomy): Bacteria > Bacillota > Clostridia > Christensenellales > UBA1242 > CALVZT01. The sequence goes on along the minus strand of CAYJCR010000005.1, from coordinate 50,291 downwards.
AGCACCTCCACCAGTGAGTGCAATTGTTGTTGCAGTATGATGCGGCGCTCTGAATGGCCTATTGGTAACTATACCAACTTTCTCATCTAAGACACCTGCAATACTATGTATCTTGGTTACTTCTAGTGCTTCATCAAAAGACATATCTGGTAATATTGTAGGAAAACTCCTTGCTAGCATTGTCTTACCACTACCAGGAGGTCCTATCATAAGTACGTTATGACCTCCAGCGGCAGCAATCTCAAGCGCTCTCTTTGCCGCGAATTGACCTTTGACCAAAGCAAAGTCAAAAGCTGGTCTATTCTCTTTGACAGCCTGCTCATATGACTTATGCTCTATCGGATCAATATGAATATCACCCCTAAAATAAGCCACCAATTCTCTCAAAGACTTGACAGCGATAACTTCAAGCCCTTCTATAAAACTCGCTTCTTTGGCATTCTCATAAGGAACAATTATCTTAGTTACACCCAAATCTCTTGCAGAGATCAGTATTGGTAACAATCCATTGATCTTCCTAATAGAGCCATCTAAGGACAACTCTCCTACATATGCATAATCTTTGGACTTAGCATAATCTACTTGACTAGTTGCTGACAATAATCCAATTGCAATAGCAAGATCATATATAGAGCCTTCTTTCTTGGTGTCAGCTGGGGCAAGATTGACAGTAATCTTGTTGATTGGGAACTCCAATGCGCTATTCTTAATAGCAGACCTTACACGTTGCTTAGATTCTTTGATAGCAACATCAGCCAGTCCAACTACATCATACGCAGGAAGCCCATGATTGATATCTATCTCTACTCTTACAAGATATCCACTAATACCATTAAGACCAAAACTTTTGATTATCGATAACATTGTATCTCCTTTCAAACTATTGATAACTTCAGTATAATTATTATGTCAACACATAGCAAGCAAAATGACCTCAATAATTGCATAATGACAAAAATATTTATTATGTAAGTACTATGCAATATACAATATATAATAAAGCACTTTGCATAGTACACAATATATTGTGCTTAATATGCTTAGGCAATAAAAAAGAGCATCTACTGATAGTAGATACTCAAATTTTAGTTATCTTTGCTCTTTGATCTTAGCTGCGTTGCCAGTTCTCTCTCTCAAATAGAACAACTTAGCTCTTCTAACTTTACCCTTCTTCAATACCTCGATCTTGTCAATCTTTGGACTATGAAGTGGGAATGTTCTCTCAACGCCGATACCGAATGAAATTCTTCTAACTGTAAAAGATTCTCTAACGCTACCATTCTTACGTGCTATAACAACACCTTCGTAGCCTTGAAGTCTCTCTTTGTTGCCTTCCTTGATCTTAACATATACTTTGACAGTATCGCCAATCTCGAACTCAGGAACATTTTCTTTAAGATTCTCTTTCTCTATGATGTCAATAAGATTCATGACTTATACCTCCCTATCTAAACTAAATGTTCGTGCTAACGATTTAGCAGAGGACCATCCGAAGTCAGAATTGATTGTAGCATATAGTTATATAATTTGCAAGTGTTTTTTTACAATTATTAATATATATTTACATATTTATTTTTTCTAACCATTCTACAAGCATATTCATATTGATTGAATATACTTTGAGTATGTTCATAGTGCTTATAACTTCCTGAGTACCCATACTTTGCTCATGAAGATCAGCGCACTCTATTCCAAGCGATCGCTTGATATTATACTCCAACCATTGAAGTTTGCTTATCAAAGATTTTGCAATAGGAATATTCCAGTCTAGATTCTGCTTGCCTGCAACTTCTTCATATCCCTCTATTACGGCAAAGAACAACTTTTCATCTATAAAAGCCTTATCATCGCTTGCCCAGCTCGTAGCCACTTCTATGAGTTCTTGCATTGGATCAGTTTCCCCTGCAGATTCCCAATCAATAATAATAGGCCTTCCATCTTGCCACATGACATTCTTTGGGTCAAGATCCCTGTGGCTTATAACCATATCGGTTCTTTGAGTTATTGCATTATTTGCTTGAGCCGTCCATTCTTCTAACCTATCTATAAGCAAACTGTATTGCGATGCCCATTCTACCATAGATGCATTGGCGAGCTTTCTATAATTCTTCCAATCAATGTCCAACTTGGCAATAGGATGATGGTTGCAACTACACAACTCATAATAGTTGATAGAATGTAGTCTAGCTAGGACCTTACCAATCATATTACAATCTTCAACAGTAATACTTGTATGGTTCTTGACCTCTCCATCAATGAATGGAAATATCATATAGAATTGCCCTTCAACGATATATATATTGTTATCTTTTATCATTAGAGCAGGCACAGCTTCAATTCCATCATCTTTTGCAATAGTGGCGATTTTTTCACTAATAATGAAGTTATATAGTGCCCCGTCCCTTTGCATAATATTCGGATTGAGTGCTTTTACCGTATACTTATTCTTGTCTGTTACAACAACGAACATTTTGTGCAAAAAGCCACCACTCAGTTGTAATGGTGGCTCAGTAATATCTCCCAATTCTAGCATTGCGAACAATTTGTCTAGTTGTATATTATAACTAAAACTTTGCATCAATATTCTCCCAAGGACTATTTGATAATAAGTTTTTTGATAGTCTTCTTACCACGTCTTATTAGTGCATAACCTTGAGCAAAATCTTTGGCAGTAACAAGTTGTGATATATTCTCCACTTTGATATCGTTAAGATACAAACCACCTTGCTCTATTGCTCTACGAGCTTCGGACTTAGTTGCTACTACTCCAGAATCAAAAGCAACATCGGTAATAAGTGCACCTTCATTTGACATACTCAATTCGACAGTAGGGACATTGCTAAGGTCAACTCCACTTCCAAACAATGCGTTGGATGCTTCTTGTGCTGCTACTGCATCTGCCTCGCCTCTAACAAACTTGGTTATCTCATATGACAACACCTTCTTAGCATTGACAATATCCTCTTTGATGAGCCTTCTCACTTCGTCCATAGCAATATCAGTGAACAAGGCAAACATCATCTCAACACAAGCGTCTGGTGTCTGGTAGATGCCTTGGTAGAAGTCATATGGCGTGATCTTATTCTTATCTATCCATATTGCTCCTTTCTCTGTCTTACCCATCTTCTTGCCTTCTGGAGTCAAAAGTAATGGATTGGTTACACCAACAAATGTTTTGTCAGTATTGTTAAGGAAATTGAGTTTCCTTCCAAGTTCAACACCTGCGACAATATTGCCCCATTGGTCTGCACCACCCCATTGGACAGTACAGCCTTTGGTCTTGTTGAGATATACGAAGTCATAAGCCTGCATAAGCATATATCCCATCTCAAAGAATGTAAGTCCACCACTTTCGATACGATTAGCATATATCTCATTGGCAAGCATTTTGTTGACATTGAAGTGTACACCAATATCTCTCATAAAGTCTATATAATCATATCCACGGAACCAATCTGCATTGTTAACGATCTCAGCAGGATTGTCTCCATCAAAATTGAGGAATATCCCAATCGATTTCTTGATATTGTTGATATTGTTATCTATATCATCTTTTGACAACATCTTACGCATATCACTTTTACCAGATGGATCTCCGATAGATGCTGTTGCTCCACCAACAAGTATTATTACCTTATGTCCTGCTTGTTGGAATCTTCTCATAATGCAATAAGGTACACAATGCCCTATATGAAGGCTATCCGCTGTTGGATCTACGCCACTATATATAGTGATCTTTGGTCCATCAATAAGTTTCTGTAATAATTCTTCATCTGTACATTGGTACAATAACCCTCTTTCTTTTAATGTTTCAAATAATTTTGTCATGTCAATTCTCCTTTCTCATAACTATCAAAGTCATATTATCATTCACAGTATAATTCTTACCTTCAACTATCTCAAATCCCATCTTGCCATACAAATGCAACAGATTGGACTGTTGAAGTATCGTTGTCAACTCCCACGCCTTGCCGTTATTTAATTGTTTGAATCCAAACTTTATTGCTTCTTGAGCAATTCCCTTACCTCTATACTTATCTAACAAACCCAATCTACACAATCTATTACCATCTTCTTGTTCTCTGATAGCAATAAAGCCAATCAAAGATTGTTTGTCAAATATTCCAAAAACAATGTCCCTATCCATAACTTTTACTTCAAATGTTGGCAGGTCTTCGTTCGCTGGATTGATATCCTCATCGTGATACTTGTTCAATATCTCCCTGAATATCACTTTCTGTATTTCAAGCAACCTGCGTGACCAATCTTTTTCAAGTCGCCTGAATATTATGTTATTCATAACTTATCTCCTTATTTAATCAATTATTTTTCCTGTTTGCATAAAAAATCTCTACCCCAATGGGGCATAAACGACGTATACGCAATACAATTGATTAAATAATGTCATAACCTTTTCCTTTCTTATTCGTTAAATATAATAAAAAATCCTATACAATGTATAGGACGATTATCAACCGTGGTACCACCTAATTTCGCATTAAGAATGTATTCTTATGCCTCATATCACTTACTTACCCGTAAAGCAGGTCTGCTCCAACAGTGTAATTCAATCATTACTCGTTACAAGTCTCGCACCAACCGACTCTTCTCTGATAACTAAGCAATCATCTACTATCTATCTTCTTCGCAAATATTTAACTATTATCATACTACAACAAGATACATTCAATGTCAAGTGATTATCACTTTTTCTCTAAAAGGCATCTTGAATATGGTCAATAGTATAATCTTGTCCTTCTCCAATCAATTCTATAACATCGAATCGACATTGTGAGTCAAGACAGCCATTTTCTTTCAAATACTTAGTTGCGACAGTACGTATTTTGTTCTGCTTATGTACTTCGACCGCTTCTCTTGGGTATCCCATAGCAATAGAAGAACGAGTTTTTACTTCTACAAATACAATCATATCTCCCTGCATAGCAACAATATCTATCTCGCCTATTGTGTTGCGATAGTTGGTAGTTATGATTTTATAACCTTGTTTTCTTAGATATTTGACAGCAGTCTTCTCACCCATTAGTCCCAAAGATATCTTATTCATATTCAACTTCCTTGTTTGAAATGTTTGATGAACGATTGCCTATGTATCTCACACTCGCCGTACTGTTTGAGTTTGGCAATATGTGATTTTGTCCCATAGCCTTTATGAGAAGCAAAGTCATAGTTTGGATATTTGTCTGCCATATCACACATAAGTCTATCTCTATATACTTTGGCTACAATCGAAGCACAAGCAATGGTGTAACTCTTCTCATCGCCCTTGATTATACCATTCTGTTCGATATCTGTGTCTATCTTAACAGCATCTATCAGTACTACATCGGGTCGAATATTGAGCCCTTCAAGAGCATTCTTCATACACAACTTCGTGGCATTAAGAATGTTAATCTCATCTATAACTACATTGGACACCTCTGAGATATGATAGTCTATCGCTTTGGATAGAATGATATCGTAAAGTTTTTCTCTTCTCTTTGGGGAGACTTTCTTGCTATCATTGACTCCTTCGATGATATCATCAGCCCCTAGTGGCATCACTACGCACGCACATACAACAGGTCCAGCAAGTGGTCCACGACCGACTTCGTCAATACCAGCAATGTACATATATCCTTTGTCTAGATATTCTTTTTCATAACGTAAATTATCATATTTAATCAAGTATTATCTTCCCCATTTTACCTTTACGGAAATCATCTATTATTATCCTTGCACATCTATCATAGTCAGGCTCGTTGCCCTTGAGTAGACACTTGCGTGCAGTACATATTTTGTCGAATACTTCAATATTCTCTTCGTCATCTCCGAAGTCTATGCCGTATCTATCTTTCAAAATCTTCGGGTCAATCTCTCTTAAGGTATTGATAAGAGAATAACTCAATTCATTGATATCTATAACATCATCTTTGATACTCCCAATATATGCAAGATTGAGGGCTACCTTTTCATCCTCAAAACTTGGCCATAATGTACCCGGTGTATCAAGGAACTCAAATCCGTTCTCAATACTTACCCATTGCTTTCCCTTAGTTACTCCAGGCTTATTGCCAGCAAGTGCACGAGCTTTGCCACAAATGTTGTTGATAAGGGTGCTCTTACCACAATTTGGCACACCTATTACCATTGCTCTAAGTGGCAACGATATATTCTTGCGTTTGTTGTTTTCAATCTTATTGCTAAGAAGTTTTTTGATCATACCAATAATCTGTTTGCCCGAACTAGAACTTGTACTATTGAGTGCAATAGCCATAGTGGTATCAGACGTAAAAAATCTCACCCATTTGCGTATATCTTTGTCCTCAACAAGATCAGCCTTGCTAAGCACATATACAACGGGCTTATTACCAATAAGACTATTAAGTTCAGGGTTGACACAACTCTTTGGGGCTCTACTGTCAACTACGTAGACAATGATATCAACTACCTTAATCTCTTTGTCCATCATACGTAGAGCTTTGGTCATATGTCCTGGGAACCATTGAATATTCATTACTTCTTCCTTTTTAACAAATCTGGTCTTACTTTCTTTGTTATCAATCTACTTTGTTCTGCTCTCCACTTGTCAACTTCTCCATGATTGCCACTAAGCAATACTTCAGGAACTGTCAATCCTTTGAACTCAACAGGTCTTGTATATTGAGGATACTCAAGCATATCACTAGCAAAACTCTCATCTTGCGTAGATTCTTCATTACCAAGCACACTTGGCAAATATCTTGCGACTGCATCAACTACAACTTGAGCCGCTAGTTCGCCACCTGTTAAGACATAATCTCCAATTGAGATTTCTTCATCAATAACCAAGTCTATCACCCTCTGGTCAATGCCTTCATAATGTCCACATACAAGGACAAGATGATCAAAACTCGCTAGTTCAACAACTTTCTTCTGATCAAGAGTCTTACCTTTTGGCGACATATATATTATATGGCTACTATCTGTCTTAACACTCTGTATTGCATCATACAATGGCTGTGGTGTCATAACCATACCTGCTCCGCCGCCATAAGGATAGTCATCGCATTTCTTATGCTTGTCTTGGGAGAACTCACGTATATCCGTTATCTTGATATCTAGGCTGCCGTTCTGTCTTGCCCTTCCAATAATGCTTGCATTAAGGCTATCGAACATCTCAGGAAAAAGCGTTAATATATCTATTCTCATACTCTTACCTCGCTAAGACGCTTGCTATCTACTGTAATAATCTTCTTACTTACATCGATATCAGTAATAACCCCATCTGCATTTGGGAATATTAACTCCCCACGCTTACCATGTACAGTTATTACTTCAGCAGCACCATATTCATCAATAGATACGACTCTGCCATACTCATAACCCTTCTCATCAATAACGGTACACTTCTCCATATCAACAAGGTAGTATTCGCCAGCTTCATTTGTCTCGCTTACACGTTCTTTCTCTACATACTTATTACGGAAACGTTCTACCATATCACAATCCGTGATACCAGCTACAGTCATATATACATAACCTTGTCTTATAGCAACTTTCTCTACTACAAAACTCTCATTACCAATAAAAACATTCTTGAGCTGATTGTATTGCTCTATATTATCTGTTAATGGCTGTATCTTAATCTCGCCTTTGATTCCTTGTGGCTTAAGTACTTTGCCTATTACAAGCTTCTCCATATATATCTCCTAGAGTGATTTTAACATAAAAAAAATATATCTGCAACAATTGAGTATCAAATATATTCTTTTGATATCAATGCATTGCAAGCATCCATTAGATATGTAATAAAAAAATTGGAGGGTTTCTCCAATTAGTTTATTTTAAGTACATATCTCTTACCAGTCTTAGAACTAGCAGATTTGAGTATTGTACGCAAGCTCTGAGCAATCTTGCCATTCTTGCCTATTACTTTACCGACATCTTCTTCAGCAACTTTGACAGTTATAACAATAACGCCATTGTCATCTTCTGATGTCACTTGTATAGCATCTTCGTTAGTAACGAGATAGCTTACAAGATACTTGATTAGTTCTTCCATATTCTACTCCTTACTTTCTTTTTTTGGACGAGAAACTTTCTTTGGAGTATTCTGTTTAGCATTCTCTAAAGCGCCACCCTTGACAAGTACTGTCTTAGCTGTCTCTGTAGGCAAAGCTCCTTTGCGTAGCCATTCTTTTGTCTTCTCAACATCAAGTTTGATCTCAGGAGTCTCTTTGAGTGGGTTAAAATATCCCAACTGATCGATAACCTTACCATCTCTTGCTGTACGAGAATCAGCAACTACTACACGATAAAAAGGTGCCTTCTTATCTCCCATTCTTGTAAGTCTGATTTTTACTGCCATATGTATCATTCTCCTTTTATATATTTGTTGATTAATAATAATTAACATGGAGCTGGTGGTCGGAATCGAACCAACAACCTGCTGATTACAAGTCAGCTGCTCTACCGTTGAGCCACACCAGCATATCAACTAGGGTTGTCGCCCTAGCGAATTTTTAAAACATTCTCATACCTTTTTTCTTACCAGCAAATTGTTTCATCATCTCTTTGCTTTGTTCAAACTGTTTGAGAAGTCTATTGACATCTTGTATCTGAGTCCCACTACCCGAAGCGATACGTTTTTTCTGACTAGCTTTGATAATATCAGGATTACGTCTCTCACGAGGAGTCATACTCTGAATGATTGCCTTATTCTTGAACATCTCATTCTCATCTACTTGTACATTCTTGAGCTTGTTAGCTCCAGGTATCATACCAATAATATCATTGATATTACCCATCTTCTTCATATTGTCAAGTTGAGCAAGATAATCTTCGAATGTAAAACTATTCTCTCTAAACTTCTTCTCATACTTTTTTGCCTCTTCTTCAGAAACAACGGATTGTGCCTTCTCTATCAAAGATAGCACATCTCCCATACCCAATATCCTCGAAGCCATACGATCTGGATAAAAAGGCTCCAAATCTCCAACTTTCTCTCCAACACCACAGAACTTAATAGGTTTTTGCACCACTTCTTTGACCGAAAGTGCCACACCACCTCTTGTGTCTCCATCAAGCTTAGTAAGAATAACTCCTGTGATATCAAGTGCTTCGTTGAATGCCGTAGCAACCGTTACTGAATCTTGACCATTCATCGCATCAACAACAAGTAATACTTCCGTTGGTGATACTTCCTTCTTGATACGTTTGAGTTCGTCCATAAGTTCTTCATTGATATGAAGTCTGCCTGCCGTATCTATGATAACTGTGTCTAACATCATCTTCTTGGCATATTCTATTGCCTGTCTAGATGTCTTGACTGGGTCTTGAGTGCCCTTCTCAAAGACTTCCACACCTGCCGATTTGCCAACAACTTGCAACTGATTGATTGCTGCTGGTCTATATATATCTCCTGCCACTAGCAAGCATTTCTTGCCTTGACCTTTGAGATAATACCCAAGTTTGCCACACATAGATGTCTTACCAGCACCTTGCAAGCCACACATCATAATAACAGTAGGAAGAGATGAACTAACTTCAAGTTTTGTATTCGTGCTGCCCATAAGTGCAGTCAACTCTTCGTTAACAATCTTGATAACCTGTTGCCCAGGAGTAAGACTCTGCAACACTTTCTCTCCGATTGCTTTCTCAGTCACATTCGCAATAAACTTCTTCGCAACCAAAAAGTTAACATCAGCTTCAAGCAAAGCAACTCTTACTTCTCTCATAGCCTCTTTGATCTCGAGTTCGGTTAGTTTGCCACGCTTGGTGAGTTTAGAAAATATATGATTAAGTCTTTGTGATAGCCCTTCGAATAGTGCCATTACATATCCTCCAATATACTCAAAAGTTTAGTAATAAGTTCTTTGTTATTGCCGTTATTCTTGACATATTCAATCACATCATCGATTTTTGACTTTGCATCAATGAATCTTGCAAGCAAACCAAGTCTTCTCTCATATTCATTCAATGAAGCCGTACTGCGTCGTATTAGGTCATTGACGGCTTGACGAGAAGAGTTGTTACTCTCAGCAATCTCAGATAGTGACATATTATTATCACAAAAATCTTTCATTATACTTCTCTGCTTGTCAGTAAGAAGATTGCCATACGTTTCAAGCAAAAGACTGGTTTTTAAGTTCTGCGATAACTCCATAACACCCCTCTAAACAAAAAAATGGTGTAAAGTAAAAATACTTTACAGCCATTATATATTAACTAATTATCTTTGTCAACTATTATTTTGAAACATTCTCTAACTTTGGACATATCTTTTTCATCGCTCATAATGCTTATTATTATATTATGCTTTGGCAATACAATTATATACTGACCGTCCTTACCATCAATAAAGTGCCTTCCACTAGTACTTATCCATTGATTGAAGCCATAACCGATTTTTGGCAAAACCCTATTCATATCAACACTCATCTGTTTGGTCAAATCAACTTGAATAGTTTTTATTGACCTTACAAGATCAGCCTTTAATACTTGAACTCCGTTATAGAACCCATCATTATGTATTAGTTCGCCAAGTTTGTTAAGACTAGCAGTACTTATCATCATTCCTGTGGCACCTTTGTAGTTACCATCTTTATCTCTGCCAAACGAAAAGTTTTTTATACCTAGAGGAGTGAAGATTTTATCCACAACTAGCTGTCTATAGTCCGTAATCTTGTTGACTATATATGCGAGCAAATAGTTACATACATTGGTGTAACAAAAATGCTTACCTGGAGAATATTTCAATGGTTCTATTGTTAACAATTCAAAATAACTAATATTTGGATATTTTGTTACATGTTCCTCATTGAGCAACATTCTATCTTGACCAAACGATAAAGTCAAAAGATCTCTTATTTTCATCAAAGAAAAGAACTTATTACTTTGATTATCCCCGAATATAATCTTGTCATCAAAGAATGGGGCTATCTTAGTATCAAGAGTTATATCTCCATTTTCTATAAGCTTGAATATAGCAAGTGCCGTTATGAGTTTGGTCAAACTAAATGCATTGTTGAGCTTGTCTATATCTCCATATGTATAGTAGTTTCCATTATCATTGATAATGAAACTGAATATATTTGTATTTGTAGATTCAATAGCTTTTACAATTTCTGCATATATTTTCTTGTTCATAGAGACTCCTTACAATATGCCATCAACGAAGGTTTTTGCATCAAAGACTTCCAAGTCATCAATACCTTCGCCAACACCTATGAATACCACAGGAACTTGCAATTCTTGTACAATCCCGAACACAACTCCACCTTTGCTTGTACCATCAAGTTTGGTCAATATGATACCATCAATACCAACAGCATCTTTGAATGCATTGACTTGGGCTATAGAGTTCTGCCCTATTGTAGCATCAAGAACAATGAAGTTTTTGACTTCACCCGTAGCTTCTCTATGGATAACACGATTGATCTTCTTGAGTTCTTCCATTAGATTGACTTTGGTATGGAGCCTGCCAGCAGTATCTATAATAAGCACATCAGTATTCTTAGCTTTGGCACTAGCAATACCATCATATACTACAGCAGCGGCATCTGCTCCTTCTGTATGTTTAACAATCTTAACTTTATTGCGAACAGCCCATTCTGTGAGTTGATCGCTAGCTGCAGCTCTGAATGTATCTCCTGCAACAAGAGTTACTTGCTTACCTTTTTTTGAGAAATAGTGAGCCATCTTACCAATAGTTGTAGTTTTGCCAACACCGTTGACACCAACGATAGTGATGACAACTGGGTAATTGAACTCAACCTTATCTACATCTTCTAAGACCTCGATAAGCACTTGCTTTAACAATGCTTTTGCTTCCTCAGCTTTGGACACCTTATTCTCTTTAATCTTCTTCTTGAGCCTTGATATTATCTCTGAAGTTGTCTCATTGCCCATATCCGAACTTATAAGTATGTACTCAAGTTCCTCATAAAAGTCTGCATTAAGTTCCCCACCACCAAAAAGTACACTAAGTTTGCTCACTAGTGCATCTTTGGTTTTCTTTAAGCTAGCTCCGAGTTTAGAAAAAAATCCCATATATTCTCCCCTAATCAGCTTTGGCATTCTTGACAGCCTCGTCAAGTTTGACAGATACAAGTTTGGATACACCTTTTTCTTCCATAGTTACACCATATAATGCATCTGCAAGTTCCATCGTTGGCTTACGGTGAGTAACAACAATAAACTGTGTATCTTGAGAGAACCTCTTCAAGTAAGTAGCAAATCTCTCAACGTTACTATCATCAAGTGCAGCCTCTATCTCATCAAGTAGACAGAATGGCATTGGACGAAGCTTAAGTATAGCGAATAGTATTGCAATAGCAGTAAGAGCTTTCTCTCCACCACTAAGAAGATTGATGCTCTGCAACTTCTTCCCAGGTGGCTCTGCTACTATCTCAACGCCTGCCTCCAATGGATCTTCGCTGGCTGTAAGTTCAAGTTTTGCGTTACCACCACCGAAGAGTTCTTTGAATACTTTGCCGAAGTTGGTATTGATCTTAACGAACTCTGTCTCAAACCTTGTTATCATCTCCGTTGCAAGTTCTTTGATGATCTTGATAAGATCTTCTTTGGCTTGCATAAGGTCTGTTGCTTGCTCGTTCATAGTCTCAAATCTCTCGCTAAGGAGCTTGCAATCTTCAATAGCATTAACATTGACATTGCCTAGTCTAGCGATATCACGTTTGAGTTTGTTGGCTTGAGCCACACCTTCGTATACATCATAATCTTCCTGCTTATATGGAAGACAAGAAGCATATGTAAGCTCATAATCTTCAAATATTTTCTCTTGCATTGCCTCAAGTTCTGTATCCACTTTGGACAATGAAAACTCTTCTTGATACTTCTTATCCAACAGCTTATTGATCTCATCTTGAAGGACCATTCTCTTCTCATCAGATACCTTGATGTCAAGTTGCAACTTCTGTTTGTATTCATCAAGTCCTGCAAGTTGACGCTTAACAATCTCAAGTTCCCTTTGATTACTCTCCAATAGATTCTTGTCTAAAGATTGAGTTGCTATAACAGTAGCTCCTTCAATAGTAGTATCTATTTGTACTATACTATCTCTAGTCTCTTGTATCTCCTTATCTGTCTGTTCAACATAATCAGATAATCTCTCAATCTCATTCTTAAGAGAATTGAGTTCTTGCTCTTTGGAAGCAACTTGAATCTTGATTGCTGTCAACTTCTCATGAGCGATATCTCTCAAAGTCTTGAGCTTGTTATATTTTTCTTGTCTGCGACTCATCTCGACACTTGCATTCTCTTGAGTCATATTGATATCGCCTTCGGTCTTGTCTATCTTGCTGATAGTAAGGTCAACGGCTTCAATTTTGGTATTAATTAGTGATTTTTCTTGGCTTAATGTAGTTTTCTCAGCATTGAGTTCGTTGAGATAAACTGTTATCCTTTCTAGGCTTTCATTCAACTTCGCCGACTCTATCTGCATATTGATAAGATCAGAGTTAGCACTGTCAAGTTGAAGTTTGAGTCCATCATAGGCTTTGGTTAATCTTGCCTTAACGGCATACTTCTCTTCTAGAGATGCTTCAAGTTTCTTCACACTTTCGTTAAGCGAAGCTATCTCATTGTCACGCATCAAGATATTAGATGTGATAGCCTTCTTGCTACCACCACTCATTGAACCTTGTGGATTAACAACATCGCCATCTAATGTAACTATCTTGAATGCGAAGTTACTTGCTTTGGCAAGTTCTACAGCGTCATTGATAGTGTCTACTATGATAGTCCTACCAAGTAATGATTCAAATACATTACTGAGTTTTTTGTCATATTTGATAATATCTGAGGCTACACCGTGACAGTTCTTACGTCTTGTAAGACTCAATTCACTACCGGAGAGAGCTTTGCCCCTCATAGCTGTGATTGGCAAGAATGTTGCTCTACCAATATTGTTGTTCTTGAGATACTTAATAAGTTCTCTCGAATCATCTTCGTTATATGTAACAATATTCTGCACAGCACTACCAAGAGCTGTCTCAATAGCTGTCTCAAAGCCCTTAGGAATAGTCATCAAAGATGCAACAACACCAACTATTTGATTCTTAAGTGCCTTATTGTTCTCCCCATCTTGCATAAGACGTTTGACAGAATAATTATACCCATCATAGTCCTTCTGCATATCTACAAGCGCTTTGCGTCTATTGTCAATGACTTGAAGATTGCTGTTAGTACTGAATATCGAACCATTGATGTCATTGAGTTCTGTATTGATCTTGGATAACTCAGTATTGAACTTAGCAATATTTTGTTCACAAACCGTCTTGTTATCCATCTTATTCTTGATATTGTTAGCCAAAGATGATTGTTCTTTGACTCTCTCTTTGATCTTGTCTGTAAGTACAATAAGTTTATTCTCCACCTCATCAAGATTGACAAGATAAGCTTCTTTCTGAGCTTTAAGAGCAGATAGATTGGATTTGATATCTCCTAGTTGAGACAACGCTTCCATCATCTGTTGTTGCTTCATAGAACTCTCATCTTCACTCTGAGTCAACTCATCTACTGCCTTGAGATAATCTTGCGAATACTCACTTGCTCTTGCACACATCTCAGCGAACACTTTCTGTTGCTTGTCAAGTTGCTCTTCAGTTCTCTCTAACTGCAATGTTGTATTCTGTTTGTTGAGTTCTTGTCTAGACAAATCTTGGGCAAGAGACTCTCTTCTATCTTGGAGATACTTGACTTTTTCTTGAGCAAGACGAGATTCTCCAGATTGCTTTTCAATACCAACTGTAAGTTCAAGTATGCGATTGTGCATATTGTCTAGGTCTCTATCAATCTTGCTAACTTCAAGCATTGATGCATTGTATGTATCATTTTGCTTAGAAAAATCATCTTGTCTCGTACCAAGTTCTTCGACAAGTCCATCTATACGAGTCTGTATCTTACTCTTCTGATTGTTGGCATTATCGAATTGATAGATATATGTATTGACTTCATAATGTTTGAGCTGCTCTTTGTATTCCATATACTTCTTGGCATTCTCAGATTGATGCTTCAAAGGTCCGAGTTGGCGCTCTATCTCAGACATAATATCCTGAAGTCTAGTAAGGTTGTCTTGAGTCCTTTCTAGTTTTCTTTCTGCTTCAACTTTCCTTGACTTGAACTTAGATATGCCTGCAGCATCTTCAAATATTGCTCTACGATTCTCTGGCTTGGCAGAGATAATCTCTTCAACCTTGCCCTGTCCAATGATAGAATATCCATCACGGCCTATGCCACTATCATGCAAGATATTGGTGATATCTTTGAGCCTACAAGGTGCACGATTGAGAAGATATTCACTCTCGCCAGATCTGTACAACTTCCTTGTGATTACGATGTCATCAAAGTCAATATCAAAAAATCTCTTAGTGTTATCGAACATAAGTGAGACTTCGCAATAAGACAAACTCTTTCTTTTCTCTGTACCATTGAATATAACATCTTGCATATTGCTTGCACGCAAAAGCTTGGCACTTTGTTCACCAAGTACCCATCTTATAGCATCAGCTACGTTACTCTTGCCACAACCATTAGGGCCAACAATCGCTGTAATGCCGTCATTGAACTTAATATCAAGCTTGTCAGCAAATGACTTGAATCCTACAAGTTCTATTTGTTTGAAATTCACCGTGTATCCCTCTAACTTTTATTTAATAGTAATAATGCATTCTTTGCCGCTTCGTACTGAGCATCTTTCTTAGACTTACCTCTTCCGATACCAAGCACTTCATTGTCCGAGACAACTTCCGACTCAAAGCAGTCCTCTTCTTCAATCCTCTCAGTTCTATAATCGAACTCTTGAGATCTACTCTGAAAATACTCTTGGAGAGTGGTCTTGTAATCTTTTTTGATATCCAATGCTACATTGTTCAATAACATTCTCTCAACGAACAATGTCGCTTGTTCAATCCCATTTTCTAAAAATATTGCACCGAGTATAGCTTCGAACAAATCGGCTTTGATTGATTTGTAATCCTTGCAAAAATTGTTGATATAAGACTTGCCAAGCTTGATATTGTCGAACAAGTTAGTGCCATCAATAGCTTTTGCCAAAGTATCAGTCGATACAATGCTAGCACGTTTTGCTGACAACTTACCCTCTGGGCCATTATCGTCGTTATAAAGATATTGTGTCACAACAAAATTCAACACACTATCTCCAAGGAACTCCAATCTCTCGTTACTCTCAATACCTTGTTCATGAGCATATGATGAGTGTACAAATGCTCTATTCATAAGTTCTGTATCTAACAGCGATACATCTTGTTCATCATTCTGCACCATTATTCTCTCCAAAAAACTCTATTTTTGATATCTCGTCTTCTATATGTTGACACAAGTTGTTATTGGCCATATTGATAACTTGATTGATGCACACCTCAATGGCAGCTTCATCACTAGAACCATGAGATTTGATAACAATCTTCTTTGCACCAATGAATGGTGAGCCACCATAGTTGTGATAGTTAAGTTTGTTCTTCATACCCTTGAATGCCTTACCCATGAAGAGAACTCCCAACTTAGCCCAAAAGCTATGTTTGATCTCATTCTTCAATACAGACATTGCGAACTTAACACTGCCCTCGATAGATTTGAGTAATACATTACCACTATATCCATCAGTCACAACAACATCTATCTCCCCAGATAATGTCTCTCTTGCCTCTATGTTACCAACAAAGTTGATTGGCAACTGTCTTATCATATGATTTGCCTCTCTAACAAGATCAGTACCCTTCTTGTCCTCAGTACCATTGCTGAGCAATCCTACTTTTGGCTCTTTGATACCAAATACCTCTTTCATATAGATACTGCCCATTAAAGCAAAATGGCATAGGTTAATCGGCTTACAATCTACATTTGCGCCACAATCAATGATAAGGACTCTCTTATCAGGTATCTTAGTAGGTAATAGTGGTGCCATTGCTGGACGTGATACTCCACGTATACGGCCAACTTTGAGAAAAGTACCTGTAAGTATCGCGCCTGTACTTCCTGCCGATATTAGACCAACTACCTCATTGTCTCTCCTTAACATATCAAAGGATTTGACCAAGGAAGATTCACTTTTTGTCTTAATAGCTACGGTTGGAACGTCCTCGTTAGTTATCTCTTCACTACATGGTAGAATAGATATCCTTGACTTATCATAATCAACAGCGTTCAATATGTTATTGATCTTATCTTCATAACCACTAAGGACGATATTGATGTCAGGATGTGTCCTTGTTGCATTGACTGCACCAAGCACAATCTTATCTGGATCATCACATCCAAGTGTATCTACGATTATTTTCATTATTACCTCTCATTTAAGCAAAAAAAAATTACTTCTAACGAAGTAATTATACACAAAAAAGGCTTATATAACAAGCAAATTAAAGCACAATAGATTATTTAATCAAATAATTATTATTATGCCAAATTATTGCGTTTGCATCAAAAAAAACACAATTATTCACAAACTGTGTTTTTCTATATCAGACTTACTTTTTCTTTTCTGTCTTCTGTGGGATTATCTCTTTCCCATCATAGTATCCACATTTTTTACAAACAACGTGTGGTTGTTTCAATTCTTTACAATGTGGACAAGCAACAAGTGCTGGAGCCTCAACTTTCCAGTTTGCTTTCCTGCTATCTCTTCTTGCCTTTGATACCTTACCCTTTGGTACTGCCATTGTTCTTTCCTCCTAACAATTAGTTTTTAAGTTTTGAAAAAGGATTATCTAGGTTATCCAACTCCTCTGGTTGACAACTACATTTTGCAACATTCAAGTTCTTCCCACAGATTGGACACAAACCTTTACAATTGGGTTTGCACAACAATCTAGTTGGAAGGTAGAATATAAGGTTGTCAATAAGTGGCTTGTCAATATCAATGGAAGTTGGATTGATTCCATAATAAGTACTTTCTGATATCTCGTTACTAAACATCTCATCAATATCGAATCTGAACTTATACTCGAACTCTTCTGCACACGCATCGCATATCGCATTAATAGCAACTGTAACCGTAGCTATAAGTCTAAGTCTCTCAAACTCATACAACATCTTACCAACAATATGACATGGAGAATTGAAGGAATACCCTCTACCCTCTATACAGCTATTGTCAAGCTGAACATCAGCTGTGAATGGCACTTGTTTGCCTTGCAATTTAATTGCTTTTTGAATATCTAATAACATATTTTACCACTGGGGAACAGTATACTCAAAACCATTAGTTTTGTCAACACTATTTTCGACTTGTTATAATATTTTTTGTTTGTCTTGCAATAGACAATTCTTCATCAGTTGGAATAACATATACAGCAACTTTGGAAGAATCTTTGGACAACTTCCAAACTTTGCCCCTTTCGAAGTTATTATTTCCTTCAAAGTCAAAGTCAATTCCAAGATAGTCCATACCCTTCATTATTTCTTCTCTGACATCGTTACGATTCTCTCCAGAGCCCGCTGTGAATATGATAGCATCTACCCCATTCATAACGGCAGCATAAGAACCAATGTACTTCTTGACTTCATAACAGAACTTCTTGAATGCAAGTCTACACTTGTCATTGCCAAGTTCCATATTCTTGATAACATCACGCATATCGTTGCTTACACAACTTATGCCAAGAAGTCCACTCTTTTTGTTGAGAGCATTGAGCATGTCGCCAATACTCATATTCTCTTTGTTCATGACATATTCCATAACTGCTGGGTCGATATTACCACAACGAGTGCCCATAACCAAGCCCTCTAATGGAGTAAATCCCATTGAAGTCTCAACACATTGACCATGATCAATTGCAGCAATACTAGCACCATTGCCAAGGTGACAAGATATAATCTTGAGGTCTTTGGCATCTCTACCCATTACTTCTGCTGTTGCATTCATAATGAACTCATGGCTCGTACCATGGAAGCCATACTTCCTTACACGATAGTTCTCATACCACTCATATGGAGTTCCATACATATATGCATAATCTGGCATTGTAGCATGGAAAGCCGTATCAAATACTGCAACATTCTTTGTATTTGGCATAACCTTCATACATGCTTGTATACCAAGCAAGTTAGCAGGCATATGCAAAGGTCCAAGTGGAATATTGTCCTCGATATCTTTGATAACTTCATCATCGACAAGTACTGCAGAATGATACTTCTCTGCACCATGTAGTACCCTGTGTCCAAATGCGCTTATCTCAGACAAACTCTTAATAACACCTATCTCTTTGTCTGTGACAAGAGCAAGTGTCTTCTCCATAGCTTCTTTGTGAGATTTGAGAGGCTCTTCAATAGTCTTGACAATCTTATCAGCCTTGTAAGTTACTCTTGAGTCATGTGAGCCGATCTTCTCGCATAGACCCTTACATAACAAAGTCTCCTTGTCCATATCAATAAGTTGGAACTTAAGTGATGAACTTCCTGCATTTACAACTAGTATTTTCATATATTTCTCCTTAAAAAAATTAATTTTGAGATTGCAATATCGTGATAGCAGTCATAACAACTATATCTTCAACATTACAACCCCTAGACATATCATTGATAGGTTTTCTAAACCCTTGGCATATCTGACCAACTGCTTGTAATGACGAAAATCTTTCAATGAGTTTATATCCAATATTCCCACTTTGAAGATCAGGGAATATAAGTATATTAGCTTTGCCAGCAACTTTGCTTTGTGGGAACTTTGTCTTAGCAACACTTGGAACAAGCGCACAATCTAGTTGCATCTCTCCATCATAATCGAAGTCAGGCTTAGACTCAGACAATATCTTCAAAGCCTCTTTTGTTGCTTTGACCTTGTCATCGTCTCCTCCACTTCCATTTGAAGAAAAAGACAACAACGCGACTTTTGGCTCAATATTTGCCAATTTTCGTGCCGTATCAACAGTAGCATAAGTTATATCTTTGATTTGTTCTGAGCTTGGACTGATATTGAGTGCACAGTCAGCGGTGAATAAAACATTGTTGTCACCATAACCGAGTCTATCAGTACCCACAAACATAACGCAAGATGATATTGTTGATATACCCTCTCGTGCCTTGATAATCTGCAAAGCAGGACGCAAACAATCTGCCGTGGAAGTCTCGACACCTCCTACCATGCCATCTGCATACCCACATTCTACCAACATTGTAGCAAAATAAAATGGGGTCATAACAAGTTCTTTGGCTTTGTCAATAGTCATACCTTTTGCTTTGCGTTTTTCAAACAAAACATTGGCAAGTTCAGCATGCAAAGGGCTAGAATGTGGCTCCATAATAGTTGCACCATGTACCTTATGACCTTTTGCCAAAATATCTCTTGGAGTACCAACTAATATTACTTTTGCCATATTCTTTTTTAGAATAATAGAAACAGCTTCTAGTACCCTATCGGATAGACCTTCTGGGAATACTATTGTTCTATTGAGAACCTTTGCTCTATTAAGTAATTGGCTTATTTTTAACATAACCTCTCCAATCGATTGTTTTTGTGCAAATTTTTATATATAATAAGTCATAGAATAACTTAATCATTGATAGTTATGACTTATTGTAACCTAAATACCAAAAAAAGTAAAACGATTATGAAAAATGAAGAAAAAATTTGTGCCATAATATGTGAATACAACCCATATCACAATGGGCATTCTTTGCTTGCGCAAAAAGCACGCGAACTTTCTGGATGCAAATATGTTATGGCAATAATGAGTGGCAACTTCACTCAACGTGGAGAGCCCGCTATACTTGATGCACACTCAAGAGCCGATATTGCCCTATCTGACAACATAGATATCGTAGTGGCACTTCCTACTGCTTATTCTATAGCAACAAGTGAGGTCTTTGCTCTTGCTGGTGTCAAAGTTGCGAATACTTTTGACAACGTCACACATTTAGCTTTTGGGAGTGAATGTGGAGATATAGAGTTACTTAACAAATGCTCAGACTTCTTCTGTAACGAACCTTTATCATACAAACTTAATATGCATAAATATTTGAGACAAGGATTCAGTTACAATGCAAGTAGAATCAAATCTCTAGAAGGCATGAAAGTCTCATATCATTTTGCTTCACAGATACTTGATACAATCTCCTCCCCTAACAACATCTTAGCACTTGAGTATCTCAAAGCTATGCATAATACTCGTAGCAAACTTATACCTGTGACTATAGCAAGAGTTGGAGAGTATAACTCTGATAAGCTTGATAAATACGCTAGTGCTAGTGCAATACGAAAAGCAAGCAATAGCAGTTTGTCCAAACTTAGCATGACAATGCCACATACAAGCTTTGAGTTGTACAAAAAGTATTTGAACAACGATGGACAAGTAGATCAAATTAGCCTAAACGCAATCTATCTCAACCATTTGCGTAATACCTCGCCAGAAGACTTACGCAACACTCCAGACGTCACAGAAGGATTGGAGAACAATATAATAAATTGTGCCAAAGAATGTTCATCAGTTACTTCTCTCATATCGATGGCTAGTTCAAAGCGATACTCTGAGTCCAAAATTGCTCGTATACTTACAGCATCAGTATTAGGAGTAACAAAGAACACAATTAGACTGTTGTATTCAAAGAAAAAACTTCCTTATGTCAAAGTTATTGGCTTCAAAGGCGATGTCCTAAGCTCGTGTCAATGCAAAGTACCACTTCTTGTAAGAACCAATGATACTCGCAAGATTATCTATGGATATTATAGGGATTTATCAGTCATAGAGAATCGATCAGACAACCTATACACCCTACTCAAAGCGCAGCCAAACAAGATTCCTTATCTGTACAAAAAAACTATCACAAAATAACAAAATGCCTCAAAATTGAGGCATTTTATTTTATAAATAACTTGTTATTGCATATAATACACCATCTCGATTCGCACTTCATTATTGGAGATATCGTCATTGGAGTACTCACACTCGTTGTATCCTCCAAGCACAAAACCTTGGGACAAATAGAATGCAATGGCATTAGAGTTGGAGGTCTGGGTCTCAAGTATTACAGCACGATTGCCATTGGTCTTCGCCAACTGTTTAACCCTATCCATTAGTTTCTTCGCTAAACCTTTTCTCCTATACTCGGGATCCACACTTATATTGGTAACTCTCAATCTATTGTTCCAATTCTCTTTAGAAGTCTCTATTACACCAATAAGTTTGTCTTCATCAAACAAGCCATATACTTTGGGACTAACCCACCAGTCTTTAAACAACTCTGTATGATTATCTTTAACAAAAGTCTTGTTATATTTTGTTTTTACAAAACTGATGTTTATTCCATTATCTGTGATCTGCTTCTCCAAGCGATAGTAATAATCTGACTTATATGCTATAGATATCTCATATCCCTTATAAGCTTTTTTGCTTAATACTTTTATTTTCATTTTTTCTCCTAGATACTGTTCTTCACATTATTTGCTTTGTATAGCCTTGGCTTTGCCTTTTTCCTATCAAAGACTTTGATATTGTTCTTATTCATTAGTTCTATTATCTCAGGCATACGTGGCAATACCGCATCTTTTCCATACTTAAAGGACTTCATCATCTTATTCTTCGTGAAGTCTGTCATATGAACATCTGGTTGCTCAATTTTGATAAGGACATCTGCCTTATTATCTGACAACTCAACTATTCTTGCAAGTGCTCTATTGAAGCCACTGAGTAACACTGTCCATGGACGATTAAGTTTGCCCTCTTTTTTGTAACCCGTGACATCTACCGCGATAATAATATCTGCACCCATTTTCTTTGCAAGTTCAATAGGAAGATTGTCCGTCATACCACCATCGTACAAATCCATTCCATTCATCTTAACAGGCAAGAATAACCCCGGCAGTGCGATGCTTGCCCTTATAGCCATACTCAAATTTCCACTTGTCAATTCGACCTTTTTACCACTAACAAGGTCGGTTGCAATACAACCGAACTTCGTTATACACCCCTCTATTGTCTTATCTTTGACACAGTTATCAATGTACTTTGACACCTTCTTACCACCAAGTATACCTTCTTGGAATATATTAAAGATATTGAGGTCGATAAGTGTTGTTCTTTTGAATGACAATATGCGATTTTTCATATCCTCATATGTCATACCACTAGCATAGAATCCACCAACGAGAGCACCCATAGAAGTGCCTGTAACGATATCAATAGGAATGTGATACTGTGACAATACTTGCAACACTCCAACATGTGCAGCACCCATTGCACCACCACCGCTGAGAACAAGCCCTATTTTCTTTCCTTTCATCATATCTTGCCTCCCTTATGAATAAGTTTTTTATATGAACAAACTAAAACTGTTGATATCAATAATGCTATTATTATGTATTGGACTCATCGTATCCAATCCAAGCCTATATATGCAAGCAACATTAGATGGAATACTACTCTGGGGTACAATAGTCCTACCATCACTACTTCCCTTTTTCTTTATGACAAAGCTACTTGTAGAGCTCAACGCTATGCCATACATATGTAGAGTGTTCTCAAAGCCAATGCACAAACTTTTCCATTGTCCTAGCATATCTAGTTATGTACTATGTATGAGTATTATATCAGGTTATCCACTTGGAGCAAAGCTTACAAGTGAATTGTACGAAAAGAATCTTATTGACAACGGACAAGCCTATCGCATTACTTCCTTTTGTTCAACCTCTGGCCCAATGTTTGTTATTGGCTCCGTTGGTGCAGGTATGCTCATAAGTCCAACAGCAGGATTGATAATATTCGTTGCACATATACTTGGAGCAATATTCAATGGAATACTATATCGTGGATATAGATATAATACAGCAAGCAGTAATTTAACAGTCAAAACACAAGATTTATGTACCAACAATACTATTAATGATAGTATGTATAACACTCTTACTTCTATCATGATGATAGGTGGGTTCATTGCAATTGCTTCTTTGATGATAACTTTACTAGACAACTATAACGTCCTATATCTAGCCAAACGTGCATTATCCATACTGCCTATTGATAACAATACTGTAGAAGGAATAGTCAATGGCCTGATTGAAGTTACCTGCGGATGTAAAGAACTATGCACTTCTACTCTTAGTAGCAAGTTCCTTATTCCAATCATTACATTCATTATATCATTTGGTGGAATATCTGTTCATCTACAATCGTTAATTTTCTTAAAAAAATGCAATATCAAGTATCGCATTTTTGTTCTACAAAAGTTTACACATGCGATAATCTCTTGTCTTATATGTTTAAGCCTTTGTTTTATTATTTATTAAGAAAAATATGTAAAGTATAGATTATTAAGCTTATGAATAGTCTCTTTCATAATCTTCTCTTGCTTGCATTCGCAATTGAGTGCATACACAAGAGCATTAAGAATAGTGATATTCTTAATATCACAAGTCTGTAATATTGCAGTCGTTATCGTCTTGATATTATCTCTGCGTTGTTTATTCTTCACGAAAGACAACTTCTCTTCAACGATATGAACCTTCTCCTTCACACTAGCAAAGAAGTCATTAACATCATCTTCTTCTTGGGTCAATGCTGGTGTAGGAGTCTCTTCAACACTTGCAATAGTTGTCTTCTCAACAACAGCTTTGGCACCACCTTCTCCACTTATAACGGCTATTTGTTTGTCTATAATATTGACTTCTTCATCTTGTGCACGTTTTTCATCAATATCAACCGGCATATCGAATAATGAAGCAATTGCATCACGGAATGGTACTATGATGTTATTTGCAAACTTTGTATATTCATCTTTTTGGTTGTCAGCATATGGGAATTGTGTCCTTAAGAACTGGTCAAAGTCAATACGTTTGCTATCAATCTCTACAAGCAAACAGAATACCAACGGTATAATCTTATGAACCTCCATAGGTAACTTAAACGTAGTATCGCTAACTGTAGATACCTTTGCCTTACTGAATTCTCTTGCGAAGTCAAAGTTAATCATACATTCTGCAAGAATATTGTATATATCAGCACTCTCAGCAATACTCTTAAGTACTGAAGTTATTTTGATATCCACTAAGATAAACTTGCCATATATAAGGTCATTACAAGCACGTATAAAGTTATTTATTTCTTCCTTATTGATATTTTCCATAATTTTCTCCTAAGATAAGTCTATTACGATATAATGATACCACAAAATTACACAAAAACAAAAGCAATTACAATCATATTTTTGTGTATGATATTTTTGTGCACAAAAAATATTGTAATATTTTGTTTTTTGTGTTAGACTTAAAATGTATTTGAAAATAATGGTTGTTATTACCTAGGAGGGCAAGAAACTGTGGAGTTTGTTTCCAATTCTACTATCAATAAGTTAATACTGTTGTTTGTTATGGATAAGATGGAGATTCCACTTACTGAGAACTCTATTATCGACATATGTACTAGTCGTAACAATTGGCTCAATTATATGGATTGCAAAGAGATTCTTTATCAGTTAATAGAAGCTAAGTTCATATACAAGCCTGACAGCAATGACAACGAAGCTAGATATAATATAACTTATGAGGGCAGGAATTGCCTCTCCCACTTCTTCACAAAGATACCTCAGAGTTTGAGAGAAGATATTGCAGAGTTCTCCAAGACAAATAGAATGATATTCAAACGTAGTCAAGAATATGTTGGAGATTATTTTAAGAACTCAGATGGCTCTCATACTGTTGTACTCAAGATCAAAGAACCTCTTATCAACCAACCAATGTTTGAAGTCAAACTCAAGACTTCTACCCGACATGCTGCTATCAATGCTTGCAAAAAGTGGCGTGACAAGGCACCAAGCATATATGAATATATTTTTGACAACATTGTAGAAGATTAAATATAAGGAGATAACAATGGCAAAAACAACTGTTAAAAAACCTTCCAAAACTCCAAAAATCAAGGCTGATGTTCTTGAAGACATGTTTCAGTCAATTGTTCCAGAAGGATGCTTCGGAGAACAATATGCAGACGATGTGGCTCTTATCTTCAAACCAACAAAAGTTCTCTGTCAGAAGAAAACAAAGTATCAGAAAGTTGATATTATTGATACCAAATATTGGGGTCAAATATTGTTCTTAGACAATCTGCTAATGAAAGCAACACTTGATGGACATATTAATAACGAAATGATTGTTCATCCTATAATGATGACTGGTAAGAAAAAGAAGAAGGTTCTTATTGTCGGCGGTGGCGAAGGCTTTACTGCAACAATGCTATTAAAATACCCTTATATTGAGAAAATTGATGTCATCGATATAGATGGAGAATTCGTTGAAATCTGTAAGAAGTTTTATCCAGAACAGATGAAATGTCTCAACGACCCACGTGTTCATATGATAATAGAAGATGGCTTAGAGTACATGAAGAATACAACCGAAATATATGATGCAATCTTCACTACTCCAACCGACCCTCTTAGCTTGTCAGATCCATTATTTGTTGATGAATATTATAGATTGTGTAACAAATGTCTTGCTCCTGACGGAGTTTATGAGACAGATGCTTATATGCCATTCTACAAATACGGAAACATCGACTATGCAGTTATTCAGAAGAATATGGCAAAATACTTCCCTATATCAAAAATCTATACTGCAACCATTCCTACATTCCCTGGTGGATTATTCACATATGGCTTTGCTTCAAAGAAGTATGACCCAATAAAACATCAAAAGAAATTTGACTTCCCTATTGAGACAAAATATTATAATGCAGAGATACACCGTGCTGCCTTTGTACTTCCTGAGTTTATGAAACAAAGGATCAAAGAAGAAAACAATAAATAATCAAACAAAAGAGATGCATATTCTGCATCTCTTTTTTTTATTAATCATTCAGATATACTAGATATCACCTTCTGTTGGATTTGGATTCGCCATTATTTGTTGAGCAAAAGTATTATGCTTATCATAATGATTGGACATTACCTTATTGACGGAAGCCGCGATTGCTCTAACCCCTGTTATTTCTGCCTTTATTTCATCACCATATTCGAGTTCATTGTTTTGATTGGTTGTAACAGGTATGTTATATATTTTGTAGAACATATGCTTTTGGTTAGCACTGCGCTTACGATCATTCTCTATTAATTCGCTTTCACTCATATTGTTAAGTTTTTCAGTATCATATTCTACATTGTCATAGCCAGTTTCCTGACCTACCCAATATGGCATCTCATTAGCACTATGCTCCCATACTCTATCTTTACTCAACAATTCTCTCTCGGGATGTACTCTATACATTGTCGCCATCGTCCACCAGTCAGCATATCCCCAAAGGACATCCCCATGATGTGCAGCCCACAAAGATTCACCTTCACTTAGTTTCGTCTTAATCATAATGAAGTTAGTAATAATATCGATATCATCTTCACCATTAAGTTCTGGACGGAGTTTTGTTTTGTAATAAGTCTCCAAAGTAGCAATATCACGAGAGTCAGCTCCAAACATAAGAAGTTTATCGATCTGCTTTTTCGATAAAACCTTCTGATTAACAATAATATCAATAGCGTCATCGGTATATCTACAACCGGCTTGCAAAAACTCTCTATACTCAAATCTCATTACAGTATCAAGAAACTCTAATGTCTCGGGGTCATTGTTCCTAGCTTTAATAATATTGAGATATCTGTCAACCTCAACATCAAGTTTCTTTCCCTCTGGGACTTGATTGTTAAACGATATGTATTTAACTTTTTTTGCCATACAATCCCCCTATTTTTGTTATTATAATTATATACGATATACCTCTATATGTCAATACACCTCACACAATGAATAAATAATAAAGAACCGTAGATAACTACGGTTCTTTTTAACCAAGACTTGCAATAATCTCATTAAGCAAGGCTTTATTCTTTGCTAATTTTTCTTTCTCTTCTTCGATAAGTTTGGCTGGGGCTTTGGATACAAATCCTGGATTCCCAAGCATTCTTTCTCCCCTTGCTATCTCACTTTCGACACGAGTTCTCTCCTTCTGAAGTCTTGCTCGCTCTTCTTCTTGATTGACCATACTATCTAGTGGTATTGCAACCTTGCAATTGCCAAATACTGTCATCACAGCATTGGCTGGAAGTTGATCTTCAGAGGTAACAATATCTAGCTTGTCTGCCGTACACAACTTCTTGATATATTCCTTAGCGATATCAAACAACTTATTATCCTTAGTTGGATAGATTGTTATACTTATCTTCTTGTTATCAGGAACATTCTTCTCAGCCCTCGTGTTACGGATAGATTTGATTATCTCCATGATATGTTTCATCTGAGTTGCATCAACTTTGTAATTCTTGGACTGCTCTGGCCATTTGGAGATAACAATACTTTCATCGTGAATAGGTAGTGACAAGTATATCTCTTCTGTTATAAATGGTATAAATGGATTGAGCATCTTGAGAAGTGTAGTAAGTACATAACTAAGCGTTGCAATTGAGCCTTCGCTATTATCTGCCATATCACACTTGGTCAATTCAATGTACCAGTCGCAGAACTTAGTCCAGAAGAAATCATACAACTCTGAAGCAGCCATACCAATATCATATTTGTCGAACTTCTTATCTACATTCTTTATAAGAGTATTAAGTTCACTTAGAATCCATTTGTCAGCTAGATTGAGCTTCGCTTTGTCAATAGGAAGTATCTGCTTGCCTTCAATCTGCATAAGAACATATCTACTTGCATTCCAAACTTTATTGATAAAGTTACGGCTAAGTTCTACTTTCTTCTCAGAGAACTTGGAGTCCATATCAATAGATATACCATTGAACAATGAGAATCTAAGTGTATCAACACCATATTTCTCTATTATCTCAATAGGGTCAACACCATTGCCGAGAGTCTTACTCATCTTCTTGCCTTGAGCATCTTTGACAATACCATTGATAACAACATCTTTGAAAGGAATGTCGCCTCTATATTCTAATCCACTGAATATCATACGAGCAACCCATAAGTTAATAATCTCTCTGCCGGTTACAAGTACATCAGTTGGATAGAAATAATCAAGGTCAGCAGTCTTATCTGGGAATCCTAGTGTAGACAATGGCCATAATGCCGAACTAAACCAAGTATCAAGAGTATCCTGCTCTTGAGTAAGATGATGACTACCACATTTTGGACAAACTGTTGGGTCTTCCTTCTCAACTATAACTTCTCCACAATCTTCACAAGTGAATATTGGTATACGATGTCCACTCCATAATTGTCTTGATATACACCAATCTCTTAGATTGTACATCCAATGCAAATATGTCTTCTTATACTGATCATCAGCGAACTTAACTCTACCCTCTTCAACAACTTTGATGGCTGGCTTTGCAAGCTCATCCATCTTAACATACCATTGATTGGATATGAGTGGCTCAATGATTGTCTTACATCTCTCACAATGTCCAACATTGTGGCTATAATCTTCTATACGAACAAGATTGCCAGCTTTGCGCAAATCTTCTACTATTACTTTCCTTGCTTCATCTCTGTCTAACCCTGCATACTTACCTGTAGACTCATTCATTGTACCATCTTCATTCAAGATGCAGATAGTATCAAGATTGTGTCTTTGTCCTACCTCAAAGTCATTTGGATCATGAGCTGGAGTGATCTTAACGACTCCAGTACCAAAATCCATCTCAACATAGTCATCTGCAACTACAGGAATAGGCTTGTTGAGTAATGGGAGTATAACATTCTTGCCAACAAGATGAGTGTATCTTGAATCTTTTGGGTTAACAGCAACAGCTGTATCTCCCAATATTGTCTCTGGTCTTGTCGTAGCAAGTTCTAGATAGTCATTTGTACCTTCTATCTTATATCTAAGGTGCCAAAAATGTGATTTGACATCTTTGAACTCTACTTCTGCATCAGAGATAGAACTCTTACAATGTGGACACCAGTTGACTATACGTTTACCTTTGTATATCCAGCCTTTTTTGTACAAGTGAACAAATACCTCACGTACTGCTCTATTGTTCTGCTCGTCCATAGTGAATGCAAGTCTATCCCAATCACATGAGAATCCCATGCGCTTAAATTGTTCTATAATAGTACCTTTGTACTTGTCATACCAAGCATGGATGTGTTCTAGGAACTTCTCCCTGCCTAGCATCTCTTTGGTTAACCCTTCTTTGGCCAACTTATTAGCAACCATTGATTCTGTAGCTATTGCAGCATGGTCAGTACCTGGAAGCCAAAGTGCTTCATAACCCTGCATTCTCTTCCTACGTATAATGATATCTTGTATAGTCTGCTGGAAGGCATGCCCCATATGAAGCTTACTAGTTATATTTGGTGGAGGCATAATGATAGTAAAAGGAGTCTTATCCTTATTTATCCTTGCCTTAAAGTATCCTTTGTCAAGCCAATTCTGATATATCTTACTCTCAAAATCAGCTGGGTTGTAATTCTTTTCCATAATCTATATAATCCTTTTGCAAATAACATTTTTATTCTACAACATTTGTCTCAAAAAAACAAACAAAAAACATAGGTTGTTACCATACCTATGCTCTTACTTTCTTGTATTCAAAAAAACTTACTTAACTATTGTTGCTATCAAACCAGCTATAACAAATATAAGACCAATCGCTTTCATTGTTATAAGTAGTTTGTCATTATCTGCAATGTCAGTTGTATGTCTAAAACATCTAGTAAGCCTCTTTGCCAAGAACGCAAGAGCGAGTCCCACGACTGCCAAAACAATGCCCACTATGACATTCACTTGATTTAATCTAGTCATCAAATCTACAAACAATAACATTGACATAACTTCTTACCTCGATAGGAGCATTATATCAGATAAATAAATATATTTCAATAGTTTTTTTAAGATTTTGAAAATCTTTTTGTACACAAATAACTTTTGCGTTGAATATTGTAACTATATAAGGAGGAAAAAATGAAAAAATTAACAATTTTATTAATGTCGATTGTTGTGTGCTTCTCTCTACTTATATGTGGGTGTGGCAAAAAAAATCCCAACGTAATAAGAGTCAATGAAGTTACGCATAGTATATTCTATGCCCCACTATACATTGCCATCAATCAAGGCTACTTTGAAGAAGAAGGCATAACGATCGAACTCACAAATGGTGGTGGCGCAGATGCCTCTATGACTGCAATTCTCAGTGGAAATGCAGATATTGGACTTATGGGACCAGAAGCTGCAATATATGTCAAGGCTGGCGGTGCTACCGACCATGCAATCATATTCGGTCAATTAACCAAGCGTGATGGCTCATTCATTGTGGCTAAGACTGATACAGACAATTTCTCGTGGTCAGACTTGCGAGGCACAGAGATCATCGGTGGTAGAAAAGGTGGCGTGCCTGCTATGACACTCGAGTATGTCATGAAACAAAAAGGACTTAAACCTGGTGCTTCCCTTGGAGAAAACGTAGACACAATTCTTAATACAAGTGTTGCGTTTAATCTAACAGCAAGTGTTTTCTCAGAGACAGCTGGAGTATCATATTGCACACTATTCGAGCCAACAGCAAGTCAACTCGAAGCCGAAGGCAAAGGCTATGTCGTAGCATCTGTCGGAGAGCAAAGTGGTGAGATACCATATACTGCATTTATGGCAAAAAAGAGCTATCTTGACAAAGACCCAGACAGAGCACAGAAGTTCCTTAGGGCTGTTATCAAAGGCTACAATTATCTTACAACTGCCCCAATTGACGAAGTTGTAGATGCAATAGAACCATCTTTTGCTGGCACAAGCAAAGCTCTAATCAAATCTTCTCTCATTAGGTACAAAGAAGTTGATAGTTGGATGAGTACTCCTATGATGGAAGAAAGTGCTTACAACAAACTTCAAGATGTCATGGAAGGTGCCGGAGAACTTGACAATCGTGTAGCATTCTCGTCCCTAGTAGACAATAGCTATGCTATCAAAGCAGTCGCAAGCCTCTCATAACGCAATTATTCAAACAAATCGTGTAGAAACATCTGCACGATTTTTTTATATCCTCAATATAATGAAGTATAAGCAACATATGAGGAGTTTGTTAATGAACGAAATATTAAATCTAACCAACGTATCTCTAACGTATCAAACAAAACAAAGTGAAACTTTGGCACTCAAAGATATCAGCCTATCTATTGACAAGGGAGAGTTCGTAGCAATAGTAGGTCCAAGTGGATGTGGCAAGACAACAATACTATCTCTTATATCTGGCATACTCACTCCAACAAGTGGGTCTATATCTATTGCAGGCAATTCGGTTTCTAATAAAAGTGACTTAACTGGATATATGTTCCAGCGCGACCATCTTTTGAATTGGAGAACTATATATAAGAACGTTACATTAGGCTTAGAAATAAAAAAGATAAAGGATCGCAGTTATTATGACTATGCAATAGAACTACTAGATAAGTATGGGTTATCGGACTTCAAAAAAAGTTTTCCGAACGAGCTCTCTGGTGGTATGAGACAAAGAGTAGCATTGATCCGAACACTTGCTCTCAAACCAGAGGTATTACTATTGGATGAGCCCTTCTCTGCCTTAGATTTTCAGACAAGACTCAAAGTCTGTGATGATGTCGCAGATATAATAAAAAAAGAAAATAAGACGGCAATCCTAGTCACACACGACATATCTGAGGCAATAAGTATGGCAGATAGAATAATAATATTGTCCGAAAGACCTGCTGTTATCAAAAAAATTGTTAACATACCATTTAGCAAAGATACTACCCCTCTCAAAAAGCGAGAAAATCCAAACTTTGGAAAAATCTTCGATACAATATGGAAAGAGGTGCAAACGAATGAATAAAAAAAATATGTCCGAAGAAAGAAAAAAATATCTTTCAAAACTTCGCAACCGAAAGATTATTATACTGTGTTGTCAAATACTTCTTGGAGTAGCGTTCTTTGGTCTATGGGAGCTACTCACAGCAACGAGAGTCCTTGACCCATTCTTTTTCAGTTCGCCTAGTAGAATGTGGCAGACATTTGTTGGGCTTATCAACAAAGGCGATTTGTTACCACATATGCTTACAACTTTGTATGAAGCAGTACTGGGATTTGTGATAGCAACAGGTTTGGGCTTTGTAATAGCAGTTATTCTTTGGTGGAGTGAAAGCATAAGACGAGTACTCGAGCCATATATGGTCATACTTAATAGCCTTCCTAAGATCGCACTAGGTCCAATCATTATCATTTGGTTTGGAGCTGGAACAAAAGCAATAGTAGTGATGGCAATACTCATCATGATAATTATTACTATACTTTCTATGCTTGGCGCATTCTTGGCAGTCGACAAAGACAAGATACTACTACTCAAATCTATGAGAGCCAACAAGTTTCAAATATTTTTCAAACTTGTACTTCCCAACTCAATACCAGATATCATATCAATACTCAAGATCAACATTGGTATGACTTGGGTAGGAACAATCATGGGCGAATATTTGACAAGCAAAGCAGGCCTTGGATACTTGATAGTATACGGTGGTCAGGTGTTCAAACTCGACTTAGTTATGACAAGTACAGTAATACTATGTGTGATGGCTGGTATAATGTATGCAATAGTCGCTATTATAGAAAAAAGACTCAAAGGCACAAAAAACAGGTAAAATATCAACTTATTGAACCATAGTATTATTATTCATAATTTTATTTGCATTACAAATAATACTATTATGAAGAGTCTAAGTATAACCTTGATCATATCTGTAGCATTGGTAGTTGTTGCACAATTTTTTCTATTGCCACTCAATACTATAACTCTCGAAGGAGCTGAGGCATCTGATAATGATACGACAAAGACCACACCTAGCCGTATCACCGTGACTGTACACAAAGACAACTGGTTTGACTTCGTCAATGAGTATTTTGAAAAATACACCACAGCCAAGGTAATAGATGTAGACACCCTCAGAAGTTATACCGTTAAGCGTGTAGGTGGATACAACCATGCAGATGTAGAGCCAATAACCGCAACTGATACTTCTATATTCTACTCTATCTATGGCAATGAATGGAGTTGGACACGTAGACCAGTATGGGTACTATACAACGGTAGATATATGGCAGGATCTATCAATGGATATCCCCACTCGTATGACCTTGTAGAAGGCAATAATATGACCGGACATTCTTGTATACACTTCTATATGAGTAGAACTCATGGCGCCAACAACCTTGATCCTGCGCATCAGACAGCAGTATCTACGGCTTATAATAGTGAAGACAAACTAAGTGATTATCTTAATCGCTAGTAGCATAACAAAGTACTCAATCATATCAAGCAACTAAACGTTTGTGTCATAAAAAAACACACTTATAATAAGTGTGTTATATTTATTATTCCTCGATATATATTATCCTGTGGCATTGTTCACATTCCATATAGCCTTTGTTCTTGATCTGTTGGACATTGGCTTGGGATACTCCCATCATACATCCTCCACAAGAATTGTTGGTAAGTGGTACAAATACTGGGAAGATATTGTCAGCCCTACGAACCTTGTATTTGGCAAACAATTCTTTGTCAAGAGTCTTCTCAAGAGAACTAAGTTCTGCCTTGATTTCGTTGATCTGAGGGGTTAATTTAGCAACCTTCTCATCATACTTATCCTTAGCTTCCTTATGTTTCTGTTTAGACATAATGATACTTTTCTTTGTAGATTCAAAGTTCTTCAAAATATTGTTCGCTTTGTCATTGTATGTGGACAACTTTCTCTCAATCACTGTCAACTTACTAGACATCTGGTTGATCTTATCTGCTGTCTCTTTGATCTTACTCTCTTCCATACTAGACACATCTGTCTTAATAAGGCTGTTGAGATCATTGAGGGTATTGTCATATTCTTGCTTTAATGAAGACAATTCTTTGACTTGTGTTTCTGCATCTTTCTCCAATGTCATAAGTTTGCTTTGAGAATCTTTGACAGAAGCAACCATTGCAGATACGACCTTCTTTGATTCATCTTGCGCTAGCTCTCTCTCAAGTCTTACCAACTTGGCATCAAACTTCTGATAGTTTATAATATTTTTTAACATAATACTTCCCTTTTATTTGTTTAGTCGTCACAGAATCCTTTAAGCTTCTTGCAACGATTTGGGTGTCTGAGTTTCCTTAATGCTTTGGCTTCAATCTGACGAATACGCTCTCTTGTTACATTGAACTCTTTGCCGACTTCTTCCAAAGTACGTGGATGAGAATCATCAAGACCATATCTTAGCCTTATAACCTTCTGCTCACGTGGAGTAAGAGTGTCAATTGCTGCAAGCAATTGTTCTTTGAGTATAAGTTGAGATGCCGCTTCTACTGGAGACTTAATACTTTCATCTTCGACAAAGTCTGCTATCTTACTATCTTCTTCTTCACCTACAGGGTTCTCCAAAGATACTGGATCCTGAGCAATCTTCTGTATCTCACAGACTCTTTCTTCACTAATACCCATCTTCTCGGCTATTTCTGCAGAAGTAGGGTCACGACCAAGTGTCTGCAACAACTGTCTTGATACTCTAATAAGTTTGTTGATAGTCTCAACCATATGTACAGGTATACGTATTGTACGTGCTTGATCGGCTATTGCTCTTGTAATTGATTGTCTTATCCACCAAGTAGCATAGGTACTAAAACGGAAGCCTTTGGTGTAATCAAACTTCTCTACTGCTTTGAGAAGTCCAAGGTTGCCTTCTTGTATAAGGTCAAGGAATTGCATACTAGTCCTAACAACATAACGCTTGGCAATACTTACAACAAGTCTCAAGTTCGCTTCGCAAAGTTTTGCCTTAGCGTACTCGTCGCCATCGACCATCTTCTTAGCTAGTTCTATCTCCTCATCACCAGATAGTAGTGGAACTTTGCCTATATCTTTGAGATACATCTTGACTGGATCATCAACATTGACTTGACTTGCAATCTTGTTGAGTTCTTCATCATCCAAGATATCATTGGTTGCATTGATCTTGATACCTTGCTCAGTAAGATAATCTATAACTCGCTTGCTATCATCAGCAGTTGCCTCGTACTTAAGCATCCTGAGATAGATTTCTTCCTCATTAATTGAGCCTTTTTTGTTAGCGATAGCAATGAGTTTTTCTATCTCACCACCAAATCTTTCATCTTCAAACATATTTTTCTCCATTATTTTTTCAATTCTTTTGTCACCATAGTGAGTTCTATTGCAATCTGTCTACGTTTTTCTAGATCAGTCTCAGTCTTGAACTTATCTTTGAGTTCTTGTTGCTTGTATTCAAGACCTGTTTTGCGAATCTTATCAAGACTCTCATAGTAATACTTCTTCTGGTCAACAAATTGTTCAAAATTGTAATCAATCAAATCCTTGATATCTTTGTTGTCATCGACATCGAATAGCGAAAAAACTTCACTTATTGTAATCTCTTTGCCCTGACTTGTCAAGTTCTTAATGTAATCAAATAGCTTCTGGTAATTATTATTCTTAAAATATATGTTGTCTATGTCGGTTTGGACATAGTCCTTTTTATGTAACATACTTGCAAGCACGAACTTGGTTGCCTTGAGCAATCCTTCTTCTTGAACCGGAAGGCTCTTCTCTTCTTGACGAACAGAGGCATTCAAAGAATCTCCACTAATATCTCTCCTCAATACATCGACTGATACTTTGGTCAAATCCCTTACCAATTTGAGATATACTTCCTGCTCTGCCTTACTGCCAAGTTTGTTGATAATGGCAAGGGCTTCTTTGATATACTTGGCATTCTCATAATTGTTGTTAAGGTTATACTTGCTAGCAATTTTCTTCAATTTGTAATCTATGCTAACTTCAGCTTTTGATATCTCTTCTTGAAGTTTTTCTGCACCGTACTTCTTAAGATATTCATCAGGGTCCAGATTCTCTGGCAATGTTACTACTCTCACATCAAGCCCCTCATCTGAGAATATATCAAGGGCTCTAAAGGCAGCTTTTTGACCAGCAAAGTCGCCATCTAGGCAAAGTATCACTTGTGGTGCAAAACGTTTAAGCTCGCGTGCGTGGAAGGCTGTAATCGCCGTACCCATGCAAGCAACCGTATTTTCAAAGCTTGCTTTGACCATAGCAATAACATCCATTGCACCTTCGCATATGATTATGTTATCTATGCCACTCTCCTGTTTGAGCTTTTTGACATTATGTATATTATATACTGTCTTGCTTTTGTCAAAAATGATTGTCTGTTCTGTATTACGATATTTTGCAAACTTCTGATCATCAAGAGCACGTGCTGTAAAACCAATGCAGTCTCCATACGAATTGATGATTGGGAATATAAGTCTTTCTGCCATTACATCATAGCATCTATCATTCTTCTTGGCAACAATGCCTGCTTCTAGCATAGTAGCAGTCGAAATATTCTGCCTACTAAGGACTCCAATGACATCTGTCCAGCCTTTGGAATATCCTATCCCGAACTTGTCCACTTCTTTCTGAGTAAGTTGTCTCTTGGCAAGATATTTGTTAGCAATCTCACTATGTGGAAGATTCTCCATATAATGTTTCATTGCAAGATTGCACGCTTGATAGCACTTCTGTTTTTTGCTATTCTGCTCAAATATTTTTTCTTCGCCACTATATTTAGGTACTTCCATACCAACTCGCTCTGCAAGATTGGTAATAGCACCCATAAAGTCGAGTGATTCAATCTTTTGGACAAACTTGATGACATCTCCACTTTCGCCACAACCAAAGCAATGATAGTACTGCTCTATCTCATTAACAGCAAAAGAAGGGGTTTTTTCAAAATGAAAAGGACAGCAACCCCAGTATGTCTTACCTTTTTTTTGTAAAGTGACATATTTCGAGATTACTGACACGATATCGTTTGCACTCTTGAGCTTTTCTATCCAATCAAGGTCATATCCTTTGTTCTGCAAACCATTTTCTCCCAATAATATTTCTTGTCCACATATACTATGGGCATATAAAAAATCCGATTAATAGTCATATTCGACATCAATACGGATTTTCCTTTATTTTGTTAAAACTTATTTATAAACTTTATTACTTCATCTATCCATTCAGTTCTTGGATGGAACAAACATTCCTTTCTCATCTTTAAGATTTGAGAAATCGACTTCCATTGAATATCCTGAACTTCCTCAAGTTGCATACTTGCATCTTTATTCAAATAAAGATTCTTCCTAATAATAAAAAGGTCATAATACTGATTTTCTATAAATGTACCTATTGTATCACTTCTTCTAAAAGAAGTAATAAATCTAAAATCTTTTACTTGAGAATTAAATCCCATCGTAACTCCAATCTCTTCATTCAGTTCCTTACTAGCCGTAGATGTAGCATCATCTCCACTTGATACGTGACCAGCCATAGAGATATCCCACAAGTTAGGGAACTTCTCTTTGTCTTTGGCTCTTTGTTGCACAAGTACCTGATTGTCATCATTAACAATAGCAACAATGACTGCCCTATGCCATATGCCCAACTTATGTGCATCCTGTCTTGTACAGAGCTCGCCAGTTTTTACACCATTTTCGTTCAATACATCAAAATACCCAATCATATATTATCCTCTAAAACCAGTATACCCCTCCCGAACAATTTTGTCAACTCCAAGGCTATCTGTAAGACAAAAAAATAGTAGCTTTTCTTCTACTATTCTATCCACAATAGACTATACAAGACCTTTTAATACTGAAATATCATACTTTTCACATTGAGTATTCTTGATTGGATTCCATTCCCACATACCTTGCTCAATCATATTATGCTTCACAATATTGTTGATTGTGTTAACAACTCCACCGTGTGCAACCAACAATATATTGCAATTATCAGACACGCTCGACAAAATCTCTCTCAAAAAATCTTTTATCCTCGCACACATCATTAGTCTTGTTTCGCCTCCAAACAAATCCGTTCTTATTAAGACATCTTCACTTTCTTTCTCAGACATCTTGTCCCACAATTGCCCTTCAAAAGAGCCTAGTTTAAACTCTTTTAGCCTATCATCAAGGATAATCTCTTGATTGTGGTATTTATTGATCTCAGCAGCCGTATCATAAGCTCTAGACAAAGGTGAAGAATATATCTTATCAAACACTATACCTTTGAGTTCCAAAGCCACAGCCCTAGCTTGAGACTTGCCATAGTCAGAAAGTGGAGTGTCAATGTGCCCTTGCACCCTTCCAAGTTCATTGTATGTAGTCTGACCATGCCTAACAACGTATAACATAATTATCTCCTGTATATAGTTTACAATAAATATCATCATTGCACAACAAAATTAAACCAATGGATATACTTTTGATTTTTCTAGAGCATAAAATAAGATGAAGTTCGAGGAAATAAAAAAATTCAGAACAGGCGTGTATATAGACATACATAACTGTTCTGAATTATTTTTAATTGACAAAGAAATTCGCTTATTTTATGCTCTAGAATTATTTACGTGGATTTCTAATGTTAGCCTGTGCAGCTGCAAGTCTAGCAATAGGAACACGGTATGGGCTACAAGATACATAAGTAAGTCCAGCATTGTGACAGAACTCAACAGAACTTGGATCTCCACCTTGCTCACCACATATACCAAGTTTGATATTTGGACGAGTTTTTCTTCCAAGAGTAGCAGCCATTTCTATAAGCTTGCCAACGCCTTCGAAGTCAATACGGGCGAATGGATCAGACTCAAATATCTTCTTCTCGTAGTAGTCATTCAAGAACTTACCAGCATCATCACGGCTGAATCCGTAAGTCATCTGTGTAAGGTCGTTTGTACCGAATGAGAAGAACTCAGCTTGCTCAGCAATCTTATCTGCAGTAAGAGCAGCACGTGGAATCTCAATCATAGTACCAACATGGTATTCCATCTTGACACCAGACTTAGCGATTATAGCATCAGCAGTCTTACATACGATATCTTTGACATACTTAAGTTCCTTAACTTCTCCAACAAGTGGGATCATTATCTCAGGAACAATTGGCTTGCCTTGTTTCTTACTTACAGCAAGAGCAGCTTCGATAACAGCAGTTGTCTGCATCTCAGCGATTTCTGGATAAGTAACTGCAAGACGGCAACCACGGTGACCAAGCATTGGGTTGAACTCATGAAGAGAATCAACAGTGTTCTTAATCTGCTTGTATGTGATACCCATATCTTTAGCAAGAGCTTTCATATCAGCATCTGTATGAGGCATAAACTCATGTAGAGGTGGATCAAGGAAACGTATTGTTACAGGGTTACCTTGCATCTCTGTATATAGACCGATAAAGTCTTTTCTTTGCATAGGAAGAAGTTTGGCAAGAGCCTTCTTTCTCTCTTCTACTGTACTACTTACAATCATCTCTCTGATTGCAGGGATTCTATCAGCATCAAAGAACATATGCTCAGTTCTGCATAGACCAATACCTTCTGCACCGAACTTGAATGCTTGTCTAGCATCAGCTGGAGTATCAGCATTTGTTCTAACTTTGAGTGATCTTCTCTCATCAGCCCATTGCATAATTGTTCCGAAGTTGCCACTAAGTGAAGCAGGAACAGTCTTGATAGCTGAACCATAGATATTACCAGTACTTCCATCAAGTGAGATATAATCTCCCTCATGATATACTTTGCCAGCAAGTTCAAATTGTTTCTTTGCTTCGTCGATGATTATCTCACCACAACCAGCAACACAAGCAGTACCCATACCACGAGCAACAACGGCTGCGTGAGATGTCATACCACCACGAACTGTAAGAACGCCTTCTGCAGCATACATACCTTCGATATCTTCTGGAGATGTCTCAAGTCTTACAAGAACAACTTTCTTCTTATTTGCAGCCCATTCTTTAGCAGTTTCTGCATCAAATACAACCATACCACAAGCAGCACCAGGAGATGCTGGAAGAGCCTTAGCGATAGGCTTAGCAGCCTTCAAAGCTGTTGTATCAAATTGTGGGTGAAGCAAAGCATCAAGTTGTTTAGGGTCAATCATAAGCAAAGCTTGATCTTTTGTGATCATTTTCTCTTTGACTAAGTCAACTGCAATCTGAAGTGCAGCAGTAGCAGTTCTCTTACCATTACGAGTCTGAAGCATATATAGCTTACCTCTCTCGATAGTAAACTCCATATCTTGCATATCTTTGTAGTGACTCTCAAGGATATTACATACTTCTACAAATTGCTTGTAGATAGCAGGATTTTGTTTTTGAAGTGAAGCGATAGGCATTGGTGTTCTGATACCAGCAACAACGTCCTCACCTTGTGCATTCATAAGGTACTCACCGAACAACTTCTTCTCACCAGTAGATGGGCTACGAGTGAAAGCAACACCTGTGCCACAATCATCTCCCATATTACCGAATACCATTGCTTGTACGTTAACAGCTGTTCCCCAACTGCCAGGGATATCATTCATACGACGGTATACGATAGCTCTTGGGTTATCCCAGCTACGGAATACTGCCTTAACTGATTCCATAAGTTGTGTCTTAGGATCTTGTGGGAAGTCAGACTTCATCTCTTTCTTGTAGAAAGCTTTGAATTTAACAACAACTTCTTTCAAATCTTCTGCACTTAGGTCAGAATCATATTTAACTTTCTTCTTAGCTTTGATCTCATCAAGTACTCTTTCGAATTTAGATTTCTCAAGTCCCATAACAACGTCTGAGAACATTTGGATAAATCTACGGTAAGAGTCATAAGCAAATCTTGGGTTGTTAGTAAGTTTTGCCATACCTTCAACTGCAACATCGTTAAGTCCAAGGTTCAAGATAGTGTCCATCATACCAGGCATTGAAGCACGTGCTCCACTTCTAACTGATACCAAGAATGGGTTCTTGTTATCACCGAACTTTTTACCAGCGATCTTCTCTAGTTTAGCAAGAGCAACTGAGATCTCTTCTACTATCTCAGGAGCAATAGTTTTGCCATCTTCATAATATTTGTTACAAGCTTCTGTTGTTACAGTGAAGCCTTGTGGAACTGGTAGTCCAAGGTTAGTCATCTCTGCAAGATTTGCACCTTTACCACCAAGAAGGTTTCTCATTCCTGCATTGCCTTCTGTGAATAAGTAAACATATTTAGCTTTTTTGGTTGCCATATTTTTCTCCTTAAAAACATTTTATTTTTGACTTAGTTATTGTAATCCATTTGCTATAATCTTGGCAAGTAAAACAACTACATTTTTTTGTGCATTTTTTATATTTTATTTTTTATTGATATCCGACAACAAAAAATGGAGTACAACTTTGCACTCCATTATATTAAAATCTCATTTTTTCTTTATAGCGCTTTTCTTCTTCTTGCATTTTCTTAAGTTTCTCTTGATACTCTCTGCTCTTTGCTTCCTCAAGTTTGTGCTTCTCTTCCAAGTTCTTGAGAATCATTTTTATGAACATAATTGCAGATATTAGCAACATAGTAGCAAGTACTGCACATATTGAAAGTATCAATTCTATACGTTTAGTAACGACAACCTTGATCTCTCTATCACTATCAATATTGTTGATTTTTAACAAGTCTACAGATAATTTGTTGAATACTCCACTTACTTTATATTCTGGGATATTGGATATACTATCTCCATGTTCTACACGATAGATTATGTCTTCTCCATTCGGCATTGTTAATTTGACATTATATACATTGATAGTATAGATTGCATCAACTCTTACATCGTCAGTAACTGCAATGAACTCACCAATACTCCAAACAGGTGCTACAATATCGTAGCCTGTTCTATGTGGAAGAACAGGAATGTTTGTGAACGATTTACCATAAATAACATCAAATGACAAATATGGCTTATTGTCAATAAAATAATTAATCTTTTTATACTCAAAGTCAATATCTACATATATAGTTTTTGTACTAGTAATAGCACTATCAAAATTAAACACAGCCGATGAATCTTTGTCATGATAATATCCATTGACAGTCACTCTCAAACCATAATCTGTAGCTTCTGGCATAGGGACCTTGGCTCCATAAGCCACCATCCTTGTCAAAAGCACATTGTTATTCTTGATATCAACGAATGTTATCGTATATGTATTAAGTGAAAATACTGCATTAATAATAGCGTCTTTTGTTACATCTAGATAACCTTCCTGCCATCCGATGAAAGTCTGTCCAACTGGAACTTCTATCTCAGGTGGGGTCGCATCATCCAAGTATTGTACATTTTCTGTAGCAATAACTGCAGAATTGTACATAAACACTATGCGATAAGTTTTCTTCGTATAAGTTGCGTATACCGTTACAGACTCTTTGATACAACTGAGATTAACCTCGTTGCCTTCTCTATCAACCCATTTATCAAATGAATAGCCAGTTCTAATTGGAATATATGTTGTTGCACTACCATTGTATAGTATTCCAGCCTCCGTACTCAATTCATCACCATTGTCATCAATATAAGTTACTGTATACTCTTCTGGTACAAGATTCGGATATAATACGATATCGCTAGTTATGTTTTCATAACTACCACTCCATCCTTGGAAAGAATAACCATCGGGAGATATCGTAGGAGGCGTTGCGTCATATCCGTGTAATACATTTTGCTCTGCAATATTTGAAGTACTACCATAGTACTTAAATACTACGTTGTACATATTGAGATTGATATTATTCGTAATACGGAATGTAGTGTTCTCGTTGACTATTTGAGTATATTCTATCGAATCATTTGCCCTATCGATGACTCCAGACAATGGCGCATCGTTGCAGTTCATTATGATTGTG
Source organism: uncultured Lachnospiraceae bacterium (assembly GCA_964368755.1). Classification (GTDB taxonomy): domain Bacteria; phylum Bacillota; class Clostridia; order Christensenellales; family UBA1242; genus CALVZT01. Next base: position 6,666 of record CAYJCR010000005.1, on the reverse strand, counting down.
TCTAGATTTTTGTTATAACTTTTTTCGAACTTTATACTAAAACTTACTTCCGTACCATAATTAACAGCCAAACTGTCATCATATATGACTTGAAACTTCCCATCTTCGCCAGTAGGTAAAGATAATTGGACAGTTCTAACGGTTAGATTCTTTAACCTAATAGTAATTGGAGAATCTTGCAAGATAATGGAAATAATGCCCTGATTGTACCAAGCTGTATCATAATCTCCAGTTATGTCTAGATAATTGCTATAATTTGTTGAGGTTATCTCAGGGATTATGCATCTGTTATCAATATTCATCTTGAAACTAACTACAGCACCAGTCTCATATGTTTCACTTCCAAGAGCCACATCTTCTGCGTCAACAAAACCACCATATACATTATTGATAAAATCAACACTTACCTGAGGTGGATCTGCATACGCGCTAGGAGTCTTACCTATATGAAAAGTACCACAAACGCAAAAAACAGCACTTAGCATAAGTGCAACAACCAAACTATAGACAATACTTTTTGCTTTTGTTCTCAAATAATTTTTCCTTATACTATAATAGCATAAAAGCTAATACATAAATATCTATATAAGAGTATAGTAACATTTTATCCAACAAATGTAAAATATATTAATCAAACATTCTTTATATGACTAGCAAACTTATAGTTAAAATTTTTGATAAGTATGCTCAAAATATTGTCGAGCATTCTATCATTGCAGCTTAGATTATTAACCGATTCGCCTTGAGAATTGTCGATATTTACAAGATTAACAAATACTTCTTTTGGCACTTCTTGGGCATAATATGGCTTACAATTGTTACATAGAACTTCTCCACTTTCAAAGTCAAAATAGACTCTGCCACCCAATACTTTGCCACATCTAGAACACTTGTCGAGGTTGATATCGAAGCCTTGAAGACCAGTTAATTTAAGCAAAAACTTAATTAACATCACTTTAGGATTGATTGTAGAATATGCAAGGTTTTTGAGCACGTCCAAAGACATAAGTAGAAGGTCAGGAGTCTGCTCATCTCCACATATAACCGATGCTATCTCAAGTATTTTGCAACCAACTATATACCTATCATAATCAATCGTGATATCAAAAAAAGTATCTATAATATCTGCAGAAGTAAGGACATATCTTCCATTCTTCTCTGCCAAAACAAAATCCCCAAAGCAAAATGGCATTACACAAGACTTAAGCTTCGCTTTTGGGGATTTTACTCCCTTTGCAAGAACTGTTACTTTGCCAGTAGGAGTAAGTAATGTTATTAATCTGTCATTATCTTTGTAGTCTTGTCCACCTATGACAAGTGCCTTGACCTTAGTATCTTCCATAATGATTATTGAACAAAATTTTCGTTGTCGACCATTGTCTTAGCAGGATACCTACTATCAAAACCAGACTCTTTTTTGTATTCGTCGAACATCTTAAGGTCGCCTTCTACGAGAAAATCTTCTAGTTTTTCCCATGCAGGATTGTATTTTCGTTCCTCTTTCATAGTGCTGACCTCCTTATACAACTATTATATTCCTATTGATAAGTAATATTCTACTCATTACAAAATTGTCTAATAATCCACAAAACTAATTCTTGTTCTTATATCTCCTTATTATTGTATCCAATATCTACCAAAAAACCTTGATTTTCTCTCCAATTCTTGTTGACTCTAACCCATAGCTTGAGATCAATCTTCTTCTGAGCAATCTTCTGCAAACTAACTCTTGCATTGTGACCGATATTTTTTAGCATAGAACCTTGTTTGCCTATAATAATATTCTTGTGGCTATCCTTCTCACATATAATATCTGCTTCGATATTGATGATATTATCAAGTTCTTCATACTTGCGCACATCAACTGCTATGCCATGTGGTACTTCATTGTCAAGTAGATACAATGCCTTCTCTCTTATCACTTCGCTTGCCATAAATCTCATCGACTTATCGGTATATGTATCATCATCAAAGTACTTATCTTCTTCCTTACATTCTGGCATATATGATAGTAATACCTTAACAAGTTCATCAGTGTTATCATTCTTTATGCTAGACAAAGGAACGATATGCTCTGCTCCACAACTAGCAAGTGCTTGCAATCTATCAAATATCTGCTCATGAGTAAGCAAGTCAACTTTTGTTACAACTACTATTGTCGGAACAGTATTGGACAAATGTTTTTTAATAAAATCAAGTTCGTATGAACCAACTTTCTTGGTGCCATCTATTGCTATTACTATCGCATTAACATCAGTGACTGCACCTTTGATACTCTTCTGCATATACTCATCTAATTGATTATTAGATTTGTTAATCCCTGGAGTGTCGATAAACACCAGCTGATAATCTTTCTCAGATAATATGCCAAGTATATTGTTGCGAGTAGTTTGTTGCTTTGGCGATACGATAGATACTTTTTCGCCAACCAACGCATTGACAAGTGTACTCTTGCCAGCATTCGGTCTGCCTATTATTGCTACAAAACCACATTTATATCCCATAATCTATTGCCTAATCCTATATTTTTTGAGTACAGCTTCTTCTGCAGCTCTCATGATACGTTTGTCATCTTCTTCCATATGATCGAATCCAAGCAAATGGAATATTCCATGCACTATTAGATAGCACAATTCCCTATGTTCACTATGTCCATAGTTCTGAGCATTCTCGCTTGCAACTTCCTTGCATATAACAATATCCCCAAGCATAATCTTCTTTGTTATAGGGTCAACTGCACTCTTAAGTTTCTTAAATACATCTTTTTCGAAAGGTTTGATCTCAAACATAGGAAAAGACAATACATCAGTTGCTTTGTCCATCTTGCGATGCTTTTTGTTAAGTTGCTGAATCTCTTCCTTTGATGCAAATTGTATATCGATATCAAAATGCTTTGATTTGAGCTTAACATACTTCAATGATGTACAAAATATTTTCTTAATTAATTTTTGGAAGTTCTTTGTTTCCTCTTGCCAGATACTATACATATCATTACCTCAATCTATTCTTATGTTTGTTTTTATATACGCTGTTACATAATATATATCATCAATATTCTTGATTAACACGTCTTGAGACAAAATCTCGCTATCCTGAATCATCTTACGCTTTGCAGATTGCATAACGCTATCCACAATCTCATCTTTACAAGACTCAAATGGTTCATCGTACTTACGTTCTACTAACTCATAATACGTTGTTGAAACAATCCTAATAGGTAGTATACAGTTGATATCTATACACTCAACATTTGATTCATATCTCTCATAAGGCTTGCTATCGTTTGCAAATAATGTTCTATTACATATATTTATATTGTTGATAGTCTTTGACTCACCAGATCTTGTCAATCTCACTATTGACTGACTATGTATCACTGTCGAAGTATACTCAGCAGTAGCATATATCTCTGCCGTAGCATTAACTGCAACTTTGCTTTCACCATTGATAATATATGGTGCGACTAGAAGCTGACCTTCACTTACGACATCTCCTACTTTACATAGCAATGTACCCGATACGAGTCGGATACTAGTTATTACCCCATTTGCTTTAGCATAAACGCCAGAAGGATTCAACTCTTGCGCTTTGATCTTCTGCTCAATGTTAATAATAACAGTCGTGCCTTGATAAGAGACTGATGCCAATGCTATATTATCAATATTGAGTTTAACAACTTGTCCTATCTTGTCACAATCAAGTTGCGACTTCGACATTCCAACACGCGCATACGGTTCAACAACTTGTAGTACTTGACTAGCATCATCTACCCCTAGGACTTCTATTCTCCACACATATTGTCTACTGACAATAAGAAGTGATATAAGTATACAGGCAGTGATGACAAACGCAATGTGACTCTTGCATATATGCAATAGACCGAATAGTCCAGACACCTTTACTACGGTTATATTATAACATAACTTTTTGTTTATATCAAACAACTTACGCAGACTATTGCGATTTGTTTGCAAAAAAACTAAGTTTTTTGAAACCCTATCGATAGCGTATAATACTATGCCTTTGGCTAGTAGTAAAGTAATTAGCTTTTCAATATTCAAGCCTTCAACTTTGAGGGTATACTTACTTGCAAATAGTTTATTCACATCAACACACCTCAACAGATATAATCTTGCCCACTAAGATAAGCTGACTTAGATTGAGATCTTTGATTACCATATCTTGCCCAACAACTTTCATTCTTCCCTTCGGCAATTTGAGCACAACTTCATCTTTGGACAAAACAATAATTTTTTTGTAACCAGCAACATACAATGACTTGCCTGCAAAGTTAACATATCTATATCCTTGATTTATCAACTCAAGTGGTAAGTTTGTCATTTTGCTTATTTCATCAAAAAAATCTATCATTACTCCACCTCTATACAATCTATGAGTAAGATAGACGTTTTTATTACAAAAAAAACACACCATAACTGATGTGTTAATGTTAATGTTTCTTTTTTAACAAATCTGAGATAAGTATTTTTTTCATCTCAGGAGATAGGTTGCTCAATTCTTGTCTCAAAGTTGCTTCTTTGGGTCCCCTTAGAGTGATATCAAAAGGATTTTTTTGTATCTCATCTCCTCGTCTATCATCTATGTACAATCTTTTTGCAAGATCATCATCCCACAAATCATTATCATCGAGGTCATTGATTGAAGGAAGTTTGTAGTCTCCTATTTCTTGTCTCTGTCTCTCCAACTCTTGCCTTTGTCTCTCGATATCCGACCTTCTTGCTATAGAGCCTGGTACTCTTCGAGATGGAAGTGGCATATCTTCTACCATTGACGCTTCTTTCTTCGGAGGCATCTTGAGAAACTCTTTGATTGATGACAACTCCTCTATCTTTTCTTGTTCACTTGGTTCAATATGTGGAGGTTCGTCGTGTGTCATAGGCTCGGCTGGAGTATCAGGAACTTCTCTTTTGTCTAGTTCAAAATGCTTCTCTTTATCCACTTTCTTCTTGCCCTTACGATTAACAATAAAAGCTTTGATTTTTGGCCAAAAATAGAGAAAAGTTGATACTACAAACACAGCTATAAATATAATCAAAAGTATTGTCAATATCATATCTTCACCTACCTAATAGGCTTTTTCTTATCATCCCCAGCAAGAGACTTTCTCATATCCGTATCAGCAACAACATTCTGCATCTTGTAATAATCCATTATACCAAGTTTGCCATCTTTGAAAGCGGCTGCCATAGCCTTAGGAACTTCTGCTTCTGCTGCTATCTTGATAGCATTCATTTCCTGAGTCTTAGCTCTCATCTCTTGTTCTGCAGCAACTGCCATAGCACGCCTTTCTTCTGCTCTAGCATTAGCTATTCTCTTGTCAGCTTCGGCTTGGTCCATCATAAGCTGTGCACCAATATTACGACCAACATCAATATCTGCAATATCAATAGATAATATTTCATATGCTGTTCCAACATCAAGGCCCTTAGCAAGTACTGTCTTAGATATCAAGTCTGGATTCTGCAAAACCTCTGCATGAGTCTCAGCTGAACCTACAGTTGTGACGATACCTTCACCAACCCTGGCTATAATTGTCTCTTCTCCAGCACCACCAACAAGCCTACCGATGTTTGCTCTAACGGTAACTCTCGCTTTGACGTGCAACTCTATACCATCTTTGGCTATAGCAGATACACAAGGAGTCTCGATAACTTTTGGATTAACACTTACTTTGACAGCATTAAGGACATCTCTTCCTGCAAGGTCGATTGCCTTAGCTGTATCTATGGACAATGCAATCTTTGCACTATGTGCTGAGATAAGAGCATTGACTACTTTGACAACATCTCCACCAGCCATATAGTGAGTCTCTAATTCATTGATATCTATAGTAAGTCCAGCTTTCTTAGCTGCAACATATGCTTCCATTATCATATTGACATTGATTTTACGCAACTTCATACCAATCAATCTCAACATAGAAACATGTGCTCCTGATACAAGCGCACGGAACCAAATCTTAATAGGAACTAGTATCAAAATAAAAACTGTGACTATTACTAACAATCCTAGCAATATCCATAGCCATAACAAATCCATACCAATATTTGCCATTTGACTCATCATAATGTTATCTCCTTCACTAATTAAATACTCTTCTGTTTCTTAATAAAAATCTTATCGCCCTCAATATAAGTTACAACTATGTCTGCTCCTTCGATGATAAATCCATCATCAGACAACACGTTGTATTCTTTGCCATCAATCTTCGCCTTGCCAACAGGATGACATTCGGTAGTAGCTTCTCCAAGTTTGCCCATAAGATTACCAAAAAAAGCATTTGGGTCGCTATAATTCTTTGGCACAGCAACACCACGTTGAACTATTGGGGTCCTAGACAATATTCCACATCTAAGAAGAATAAGTGCAAGCACAAACACAGCACCAATAGTAGCTGCAAGCATCAATACAAGATACAATATCTGCAATATTGACGTCCCATCGATAATTCTACAAACAATACCAATGATAAGGCTTGCAATACCACTAAATCCAAATACTCCAAATCCTGGCATAAATGCTTCAATAAGTAATAATACAATGCCTAAGGATAAGAATACAATACAAGGTATTCCCATGCCTGTAAATAACAAAACAAATTGATCCATGACAGTCCTCCATTATTATATGGGTTAAGTATATCAT
>CAYJCR010000004.1:83190-105843 GCA_964368755.1 uncultured Lachnospiraceae bacterium | reverse complement strand
GGCCTGGTAGCTCAGTTGGTTAGAGCGCTAGCCTGTCACGCTAGAGGTCGAGGGTCCGAGCCCCTTCCAGGTCGCCATTTTATTTTTTTTGTTTGCCTTGGTAGCTCAGTCGGTAGAGCAAGGGACTGAAAATCCCTGTGTCGGTGGTTCGATTCCGCCCCAAGGCACCAGAAGTGCCTTGAAGGCGAAGCGCCATAAGACACAGGCAAATCTCCTGTAAGTCGAGTGGAAGAGCAGAGCCAAGGCACCAGAAGTGCCTTGAAGTGTGTTGTATAGCTATTCTGCAAGCCTTCTATAATTATATATGCTGGTGTGGCTCAACGGTAGAGCAGCTGACTTGTAATCAGCAGGTTGTTGGTTCGATTCCGACCACCAGCTCCACATGGGAAGATTGCAGAGTGGCCAAATGCAACGGACTGTAAATCCGTCGACTCCGTCTTCGATGGTTCGAATCCATCTCTTCCCACCAAACTAACAATCCGATTCGTTGGGTTGTTTTTTTGTCTCAGATAAATAATATAGTTTGGATTCTCACCATCGAAGGATCTTCGAAGTCGGCCCAAAGCCTAACGAGGTCGACGCTGGCAGGTTTGTGGCTAATAGCAATTGTATTGTTTTATTAATCGTTTGCCCCTGCACCGAATCCATCTCTTCCCACCAAAATAACAATCCGATTCGTTGGGTTGTTTTTTTGTTTCAAATCTCATATCTACAAAAACAGTTAAGTTACGACTTTAACTGTTTTTTTTTGCAAAAATATTGGATATAGAATATATGCATCGGGAGGGATAATGATGCAGATAAAGCACAGAATGTATAACAATATGCTTATAGTAACTCTTTGTGGAGAACTAGATGAGCATACAGCCAAGTTTACAACTAATAAGATAGACGAATTATCATCAAAAGCTAGTTTTAGACAAGTTGTATTTGATTTGTCAGAACTGTCTTTTATGGATAGTACAGGTATTGGTGTCTTGATAGGTAGGTACAAGATACTCAAAAATAAAGGCATAGGCGTATTTATTACGAATCCATCAGCACATGCAGAAAAAATATTTAAGTTAACAGGTTTATATGAATTGATGCCAAAAATAGGTTAGGAGAATGATATGAAAGTAATTAATCAAATGGAATTGAAGTTTTTGTCTTTATCTGAGAATGAAAGATTCGCTAGGGCTTGTGTTGCGAGTTTTTGCAGTCAACTCAATCCAACCATAGATGAGCTGAACGACATACGTACTGCAGTATCGGAGGCTGTAACTAATTGTGTTGTCCACGCATATCCCAACTGCATTGGCGAGATAGTCCTCAAAGTCTTATTACATCCCAACAATGTAACTATCAGTATTACGGATTTTGGAGTAGGTATCAATGATATTGCTCGTGCAAGAGAACCTTTCTTCACAACCAACACAAGTGGAGAAAGGAGTGGAATGGGATTTACTATAATGGAAAGTTTTATGGATAATATGGAAGTTATCAATAACAAAACTTGTGGTACTACCGTCAAGATGTCAAAGGGCCTTGCAAAAGAGCAATTAGTAGAAGCAAATTAAGGAGTATAGATGTTAGAACATGCATATACTATCGAATTATTACGAGCTGCTCAACTTGGTGATGAAGTCTCCAAAGCTATTTTGATAGAAAACAACTCGCCACTCATAAAAAGTATTATAAAACGATACAAAAACAAAGGTGTTGAGTACGATGACTTGTATCAACTTGGCTGTGTAGGTTTCCTCAAGGCAATAAACAACTTTGATGAATCATTCAATGTTAAGTTTAGTACTTATGCTGTGCCTATGATTGCCGGTGAAGTGAAAAGATTTCTTAGAGATGATGGTGCTATCAAAGTATCTAGAGCAACAAAAGGCTTGTCATATAAACTACAAAAATATATACAATCAGAAAAGGAAAGTGGCAAAATAGTAACCGTTGACGAATTGGCGACAAAGTTCGAGATACCGATAGAAGATGTCGCATTTGCTCTAGAATCTTCTCGTATGCCTATATCCTTGAATGAAAAACTTGACAAGGATAGTCCCAATGGGGCAAGTATAATAGATAGAATTGTCCAAGATGACAACTCCGATGAACAATTGAATAAAATCATTCTTAGAGATATTATCAATGATTTGTCTCCCAAGGATAGGAAGATAATAATACTCAGATATTTTAGAGACAAGACACAAAGCGAAGTTGCTGCACTTCTCAATGTCTCTCAAGTGCAAGTGAGTAGATTGGAGAGCAAAATATTAGAAAAAATCAAACAAAAAATATCCGACCCAGAGATTTAGGGTTGGATATTTCTTTGTTTATGCTCTAACGTTAGTTGACTTAGAAGAACTCAACACTTCTGTATTATCTTTGATCGAAGTCTTACGAGAAAATGTCTTTGTATCTGTCTGAGTATCCTCGCTAACAATATTTGGTTGAGAATCAGTAGTTGAAGTATCTTTTACAGTTGTAGCATCAGTTGTGTACACCGTATTTTGCTTATTACTGTCTGTAGTGTGTGGAGTAGGAACATAGACATCTTTGTATACAAATTCGTTATTATGTTGTGTTTGTCTAGGAGTTGATGAGATAGTATTTGCTTTGGAAGAATCCATATTCTTTGTAGAATCTTTTGTAAACTCAGCTAATTCTTTGTTAGATATCTTTGGAGCATATTCTTTAGAACTTCTGTAATACTTTGGTTGATAATTTTTGCTTTCTGTTCGTCTTGGTAATACTGGTTGAGTATTATATCTTGTTTGCGAAACTTTGCTATTGGATATGCCGTCTAGATAGTCTAACAACTCGCTTAATGTATCATCACAATCTTGCATTGTATTGATATCACAATCTATACAATCGAGGACTTTTAGGTATTTTGTAGATAATACGTCAACATTCTCAGAAAAGTTATTCTTAAGGTTGCTAATATTGGCTGTATCTGCATTACAACTATTACAGCAGTTACTATCTACATTTTGGCAACAATTATTTAATTTGTTGCAATACTCATACAACTGCTGACATTGAGAATTGGATAGATTGGCAAGGTTGAGTGCATCGATAATATTTAGGCAATTATCACACTTGCCGGTAAGGCTATTCTTCAACTGTTCTAAGATATTATTTGCACAATTTGTATCATTACATATTGCATATAAGTCTTGTACTCTTTCAAAATAATTGTTAAGGTCAGGGCCAGTAGTTGTACTTGTATATCTTGGTTTATATACAGAAGTTGATTCTCTTGTAGTTGGAAGGTTGTCATCTGCTACATAATTCTTTGAATATTCCTCTGTGACTACAGGTTTGGTACTGTCAGAAGTATCATTGATTGTGGTAACATCTTTGGCTTCTTGGTAGTCTTGGGTATAGACTTGCTCGTCACTTACTGCATAATCTTTGTTAGCATTGATATCTTGCATTCCTTCTGGCATACTAAGATGAGCTGAGTTATAAGTAGCTGTCTTTGATATGCTATTTCGAAGCATCTCAACATTTGATCTTAAGTTCGTTTTAATGTTCTGATTTGTCGTAGTACATCCTACCAATAGCACTCCCACAATAGCTATTGCCATGACGCTTAATATTTTTTTCATAAAACACCTCCGTGAATGGTTTCTTATGTAGTTTGATAAGGTTGATACAAAAATATTCAAATATTTAATTATTTGATTATTTTTTTTTGATTTGGCAAAACTTTTTATCATAACAAGGAGGTGAGCACTTGAACTTTGAGTTAAGGAACAAAAGATATTGTGCTTATGTTGAAAACAGATTGCCAGAAACAAAGTTTTTTCCATCACTGTTATATGCGTTTTTGTTCGGTGGTGGTATTTGTTGTCTTGGACAAGGAATAGGGGACCTGCTTAAACTCGCTTTCCCAACAATGGCAGAGACGAGTATTTCTAGTTATGTACTCATAATACTTATATTCTTAGCGGCATTATTGACTGGTATTGGAGTATTCGATCGGATTGGTGCTATAGCTGGAGCTGGTACAATCATACCTATTACAGGCTTTTCTAACTCCATTGCCAGTCCTGCTATGGAGTTTAAGAATGAAGGGCTAATATTTGGACTATGTGCCAAGATGTTCGTTATCGCAGGACCCGTTATTGTCAGTGGAGTCGTGTCGAGCGTAATTGTTGGAACTATATATCTAATAGTGGGGTTATTCTGATGGTTGAGAAAAAGGGTGGGACAATCTTTTTTAATGAAAAGGCTCCTATGATAATATCAGGATATGCTGTTGTAGGACCAAAGGAAAGGGGAAGCAAATTATCTAGTTATTTTGATGAAATATTAAGTACAGATGATTGTGGAGAAAAAACATATGAAAAAGCAGAAAGAATATTCTTGGAGAAGGCTATTCGTGGTGCTATACGCAAATCTGGACTTGACGTCAATCAGATAGATTTCATGATAAGTGGAGATCTTCTTGACCAAATAATATCTTCTAGTTTCGTAGCACGAGATCTAAATACGAGCTTTATTGGAGTCTTCGGCGCTTGCTCTACTATGTCAATGTCTTTGGCACTTGGTTCTTGTCTGGTTGCTGGTGGAGTTGCTAATAATGTCTCATGTAGCACATCAAGTCATTTTTCGACAGCAGAAAGACAGTTTAGGTATCCATTGGAACTTGGTTGCCAAAGGCCACCAACTTCACAATGGACTGTAACTGGGTCAGGGTGCTCGATAGTATCAAATAGTGGCAATGGTCCCAAGATTGTGAATGTAACATTCGGCAAAGTAACTGATTATGGCATCAATGATGTCAACAATATGGGCGCTGCTATGGCACCATCTGCAGCAGATACTTTGGTAAGGCTATTCAAAGATACCGGCACCAAACCTTCTGATTATGATCTGATTGTTACAGGAGATTTGGGCAAACTCGGAGGAGAATTATTATTGGACTTGTTAGAGCAAGAAGGTTATAAGGGCGTAGATAATTATAGAGATTGCGGGCATCTTATCTTCTCTAATACTCAAAAGGCTTTTATGGGAGGAAGTGGTTGTGGCTGTAGCGCCGTTGTATTCAACTCATATGTGTTAAAAAAACTCTCTGAAGGCGAATACAAGAAAGTGATTTTTATGGCAACAGGGGCGCTTCTCAGCCCATTATCATCGCAACAGGGAGAGACAATCCCTGGAGTATCACATGCAATTGTTATAGAAAAAGGAAATTAAATGGTAACTTATCTTATTGTATTTGGCATAGGTGGAGCAGTCTGTCTAATAGGACAGATATTGATTGTTAGGACTAGAATGACATCTGCAAGAATACTAGTACTATTTTTGCTCATTGGAGTTCTCCTTGAAGCGGCACAAATATTCGAACCTATCAAAAACTTCGCAAAATCTGGTATCACAGTCCCAATAGTAGGATTTGGAGCCAGTATAGCCAAGGGTGCTATTGATGGGGCAAAGACTCAAGGAATACTTGGGGTTCTTAAAGGTGGGCTTACAGCAACGGCTGGTGGAATAGCAGCTGCGATGTTCTTTGCTTTTGTGTTCGCAATAATATTCAAAGCACGTAGCAAAAAGTCTTAACAAAGGTATTTTTGATAATAGCAATAACATATATTTGATATATGAGATATTGCAAAAAATCAAAGAAAAAACTTGTAATAATACTGCTAATTATTGTTGTGATTGTTTGCAGTAGTATATTTGCCTATTTTAATTATGTTGTCAATCCAATAATACTATCAATAAGCGAGTCCAAAGTTAAGTCTTTATCTGCAAAAGCCGTGACTAGTGCAGTAACAGAAGTATTGGCTAGCAAAAATATTTATGATGAACTTATCACAATATCCACTAATAGCGATGGTGAGATAGTCCTCATACAAGCCAACTCTATTATCATCAATCAACTTACGCGTGACCTTGCAAGGACAAGCCAATCTAAGCTTGAGATAATAGGCTCACAAGGTATAAATATACCTCTTGGATCATTTACTGGATTGCCAGTATTCATGGGTAGGGGGCCAGATATCAAACTTAGGCTCTTGCCGATCGGAGCAATACAATGTTCTTATCTATCGGAGTTCAAAGCAGCAGGCATCAATCAGACAATACACAAAATATATGTCAATATTGATTCTATTGTCAATGTTGTCTTGCCTATAGCAAACAAGAAGATAGAAACAGCCAATCAATTATTGATCTGCGAGAGTATTATTATTGGCAAAGTGCCAGAAGTCTACCTTAACTCCAATTCGTTGGGCGATATGATGGATTTGATACCTGATAGAAGTTAAATGTCGATTATCTAGTTGACAAAAACACCACACTGTGATATTACTTAGTCATAAAGGCGATAATAAAAGACTAGTAATAGAATATTCGACTTACAGAGAGAGTGACTTGTTAGCTGGAAGGTTACTTAATGAGAATATCTACGAATTCACTTTTTAGGCTCTGTGCTGAAATAGTAGTAGGATACAGCGGTAGTTCCGTTATAACTTAACAAGTGATTGCTTGGGACTAACAAGTAATAATTTGGGTGGTACCACGGAAAGAATTTTTCGTCCCATACAGTAGAATGTATGGGCTTTTTTATTGAAAAAGTATCATCAATAATAATATAAAGGAAAGGACAAAATGAAAGCAAAACTAGAACAAATAGCAAAATCATTCGAAGAAGAGATTGCAAAAACTACCGATGCTGATAGTTTGGAGAAACTAAGGGTTGAATATCTTGGCAAGAAAGGACAGATCACACAAGTAATGCCAATGTTAAGAGATGTCCCTAATGAGCAAAAACGTGAGATGGGACAACTTGTCAATAGTATCAAAGACAAGATTGAAGACTCCCTCAAGCTTATGAAACAAAGTTTTGAACTCAAAGCAATCGAAGAGACAATCAACAAATCAGAGAAGATTGATATCACGTTACCAGTAGATGAGTGCATTGGCTCTCTTCACCCACGAACAATCATTCAGAAAGAGATAGAGGACATCTTCGTTAGTATGGGATTTTGCATAGAAGATGGTAGAGAGATAGAGAGCGAGTATAACAACTTTGATTCTGTTAATGTACCAAAGAACCATCCTGCAAGAGATATGCAAGATACTTTTTGGTTGGATAATGGGGAATTGCTCAAGACTCAGACTTCTGCTGCACAGAATAGAATTATAAGGAAGTATAATGGTCCTTTTAAGGCTATATTCCCAGGCAGATGCTTCCGTAATGAAGCGCTTGACCATTCGCACGAGAACACATTCTTCCAGATTGAAGGTATGGTTGTCGACAAAGATGTATCGGTTGCCAACTTGATATATTTTATGAAAGAGATGCTATCTCTTATATTCAAAAAAGATGTTAAGGTCAGACTCAGACCTGGTTTCTTCCCATTCGTTGAACCAGGGTTTGAATTGGACGCAACTTGTACATTCTGTGGTGGCAAAGGTTGTTCTGTATGCAAACAAAGTGGTTGGGTAGAGTTGTGCCCATGTGGTATGATTCATCCGAATGTTTTGCGTATGGGTGGTCTTGACCCAGAGAAGTACAGTGGTTTTGCTTTTGGGTTAGGATATGATAGGCTCGTAATGATGAGAGGCAATCTCAACGATATAAGATTGCTCAATAGTGGCAACTTGAAGCTTCTCAAACAATTCGGATTAAAGTAAGGAGAAAAATAATGTTATTATCACTTAATTGGATTAAAGATTTCGTTGACTTAGATGGTATCAGTACCGATGAGATAGTCAAAAGATATATTCTAAGTACAGCAGAAATAGAAGAAATAATACACAAAGGGCAAGACACTACTGGTGTTGTATTCGCCAAAATATTGGAAGTAAAAGCGCATCCAGATTCTCAAAAACTTCATATTTTGAGAGTCGACAAGGGTGATGAAGTTGTCCAGATTGTTTGTGGTGCTCCGAATGTTAGAGAAGGTATGATAACAGCACTTGCAACTATTGGTGGCAAAGTGTGTGGACACAAGATTAGCAAAGCAAGACTTGCTGGAGTTGATAGCTATGGTATGTGCTGTGCCGAAGACGAACTTGGCATTGGGTCTGACGATACTGGTATTATCGACGTCAAAGACAAGGTCGTTATTGGTCAAGACATCAAAGAATATTGGCCAATAGATGATATTATTATCGATATTGATAACAAATCTCTTACCAATCGACCTGACTTGTGGGGACATTATGGTCATGCAAGAGAACTTGCTGCAATATTCGGACGCAAACTCAAGCCTTTGCAACTAGAGGACTTGTCTCAATACAACAGTTTGAACAAAATCAAAGTCAACGTAGAGGACAAGAACTGCTTTAGATATAGTGCTATTGCAGTAGACAATGTTAATGTCAAAGTGTCTCCTATGACAATGAAGATAAGACTCAACTATATCGGGCAGAGAGATATCAATCTCCTTGCAGATCTTACCAATTATCTTATGTATGAAGTTGGTCAACCAATGCACGCATTTGACCACAAAGTAGTATCATGTGTCAACGTCATAACCAATAAGCCAAAAGACCAATTACTTACTTTGGAGGGCGAAAAACACGATATTCCAGAAGGTTCTATACTTATTGCTGATGAGCAAAGACAACCTGTTGCGATAGCTGGTGTCAAAGGTGGAATGCTAAGTGGAATAACAGAAGAGACTTCATCGCTATTACTTGAGTCAGCAACATTCGACTCAGCATCTATCCGTAAGACATCTATTGCTGTTGGACTCAGAACTGATTCATCACTTAGGTATGAGAAATCACTTGATCCAGAGTTAACAGTACTTGCTCTTAGAAGATTCTTATATCTATTGAAGAATATTGATAGCGGTATCAAGGTTGTATCAAGCCTTGCTGATGTGTACACATACAGATATCCAGAGCGAGTTATTAGTATTACTGCTGACTTTATTGCAAGACGTACAGGTATCAGTATTGAAGAGAATGATATCATCGAAGTACTCAAATCCTTAGAGTTCGGAGTAGAGAAAAAAGGCTCTGAGATAGTTGTTACTGTTCCATCATTCAGAGCAACCAAAGATATATCTATCAAAGAAGACCTTGTAGAAGAAGTAGCAAGAATGTATGGCTATGATAATATCAAGCCAACAAGTATACAATCTATGACAACTCCTGTAATGCAAAGTAAAGAGTTGACTTGTGAGTATCAGACAAAATGTCTTCTAGCAGAGAAGTTCGGACTCAATGAAGTACATTCTTATCTATGGAACTATGTCGATTTTAATAAAACATATGGAATATATTCTCCAAGTTATGTCAATCTTGTTGATAGCTCCAATAGTGGACAATCTGGCATCAGAAGTTCTATGATACCAACGATGCTCAAGTTCTTTGAGGAGAACAAGAACTCATATAATGACATCGGAATATTCGAGATCGGCAGAGTAATATCTGGACTCAATGAAGATAAGACTTCAATCGAACAGAAGCATTTGACTATACTCTTAGCATCTACTACAAAGAGTATCAAAGATATGTACTTTGGCTTAAAAAATATTGTTTTGAATATATGTAAGACCGTTACTTGTACACAAGTAGACTTCGTTACTGGATCTGATAATAAGAACTTACACCCAGTCAATAGTTGTACTCTTACATCCAACAATACTACAATCGGCACCATGGGTAACTTGCACCCATCTATTGTTATAGACAAGAGATTCAATGTTTGTGTGTTAGAACTTGACTTTGCTAATCTATGTGCTCTTGAAGAGAAGATTGCAAAAATCAAACCTATATCCAAATATCAAGCTGTTGATCTTGACTTCAACTTCGTTGCAGACAAATCAATGGAGTATGGTGAGATAATCAGATGCCTTGACCTATTCAGAGCGAAGTACAATATGGCATATTCTCTCAAAGATATATATGAGAATGACCAAGTATTGCCTAACAAACGTAGTTATACATTTGCATACACAATATCTTCTAACGACCATACTTTGACTAGTGAAGAGATTGAGAAGTTCTCAACAAGACTTATTAATCATATGAAGTCTAATAACATTGTCCTAAGATAAAGGAAGTTAATATGATATACTTAGATAATGCCGCAACCACTCGCGTAGAGCCAACTGTTAATAAGATGATAGAGAAGTACAACTCAGAGTTGTACTTCAATCCATCAGCTTTGTATGGTAAGAGTAGTGATATTGTGACAGCATTAACCACCGTACGTGATAAGATAACACACATCCTTGGAGCACCAATTGGTACCAAGGTAGTATTTACTGGTGGAGCAACAGAAGCTAGCAATCTAGCGATATTTGGCAGTAATGTACAGAGAGGCAAGAGATACTTATTTGGTGATGGCGAGCATCCATCGGTACACAATTGCGCACTTGAACTTATCAAACGTGGAGTAGACGTGCAAGGTATTCCTTTGCAAAGCAATGGAGAGATAGATTATGACCAACTAGATAAGATGCTAGATGCTCAAGTCGGATTTGTATCAACAATGCTAGTAAGTAATGAGACAGGAGCTATTAATGATATAGCAAGGATATCAAGACTTATTAGAAAGAAGTCTCCTAATGCAATATTTCATGTTGACGCAGTACAAGGTTTTTGCAAAGTACCATTCAACTTCGCAAGTGCTGGTGTAGATATGTGTAGCCTAAGCGCACACAAGATATATGGCCCCAAAGGTGTTGGAGCATTGGTTATTAGACCCAATCTCAATATCAAAAATATAGTTTTTGGTGGTGGGCAAGAGAAAGGTTTGCGTTCTGGTACAGAGAATATCTCCGGCATAATGGCTTTTGGCGAAGTTATACAAAAATACGATAGTGAATATATAAAGACATTAAAAGGTAGATTATTGAGCCATATTATTGACAATCTTGGAGACAAAGTCATTGTCAATGGTAATGGTAGTCCATATATTCTTAGCCTCAGCATTGATGGAATACGTGGAGAGACACTTGTACATGCGCTAGAGAGTCATGACATAATCATTGGCACAGGCTCGGCATGTTCTTCATCAAAGATAGAAAATCGTACTTTACACAATATCGGTAGGACAAAGAGTGAGATATTAGGTTCTATCAGGATAAGTTTTGGCAAATATAATACAAATGATGAAATAGATATTGCAGGCAAAGCTATAGTTGAAGAGATCAACAAACTGCTTGCAATGAATGACAAAAGGAAATAATAAGTTGAATAAAGTTTTATTACTAAGGTTTGGAGAAATATTCTTAAAAGGTAAGAATAGAGCATTCTTTGAGAATACTCTTTTTCACAATGTAAAGAAAATAACAAATACATACGGAGCAACTCTAACAAAGACTATTGGCAGGCTAGTTGTAACAAATCTCAACGAGGACTATATGTCACTAGTAGAGAGACTCAAGAACGTATTTGGACTAGTATCTTTGAGTATAGCAGATGAAGTAGCGTCCAATCTTGAGGCAATAGAGAACATTTGTAGCAAGATTGAGATTCAAACCAAGACTTTCAAAGTCCAGACCAAGAGAGCAGATAAGAGATTTCCTATGAGCTCATACGAGTTGTCAGCACATATTGGAGGAGTCGTTCTTGACAACAATCCTAATGTCGCTGTCAATGTTGTAGAGCCAGAGACAACTATCAATATCGACATACGTGAGAATGGTAAGACTTATATCTATTATGACAAGATACCATGTGTTGGCGGGTTGCCATTGGGTACTGCCGGCAAAGGATTACTTCTACTTAGTGGTGGTATAGATAGCCCAGTAGCAGGTTTCCTTATGGCAAAAAGAGGATTGTATTGTGAAGCAATACACTTCCATTCATTCCCATATACAAGCCAACAAGCCAAGGACAAAGTCATATCATTAGCCAAGTTGATGAGCAATTTTGCCGGGAAGTTTAGATTGCACGTTGTACCATTCACTAAGATTCAGGAAGAGATACACAAACATTGTGATAGCAATTATATGGTGATTCTTGTCAGAAGATTTATGATGAAGATTGCAGAGAGAGTAGCCAATAACTTGAATGCTCAAGCCATTATTACCGGTGAGAATCTTGCTCAAGTTGCTAGTCAGACTGTCGAGAGTATAACTATTACCAATCAGGCTGTAGAAAAATTGCCTGTGCTAAGACCCCTTATAGCATATGACAAAGTCGATATTATGAGCCTTGCAAAACATATTGGAACATACGAGACTTCGATTCTTCCATATGAAGATTGCTGTAGCGTATTCTTGCCAGACAACCCTGTAACTAAGCCAAAAGAGGATAAGATACAGTATAATGAGAGCAAACTCGATGTCGAAGGACTTATCAATCAAGCAATTGACAACATTGAGACTATACTTATTGATTAAATTATATTTACACAGACTATGTCTGTGTATTTTTTTGTAAAATTATGTTGAACAACTTTATTGATAATAATATGTTTGACATCTGCAACGATTTTAGTTACAATGATTATGTATTAGATTATTACATAATTTGATACTAGGGTAGTAATTATTATGTTAGGACACTAACATATTACAATATTTATATACCTAAATACTTTTCGCTTGGGGTGTATTATGCCCTGAGTATACATAGATTCGCTAATTTATAGCGAAGAGGACTAATTTATTTTAATAAAAGGGGAAATTATGACAGCATTATGGATTTGTCTTGCTGTTGTCGGAGGCATTGGTATTGGTTTTGGATTGGCAGTATTCCTTATGAGTAGGAAGGCTTCTAAGTCCAAGAGCAGTGCAGCTAAGGTATTAGAGAATGCTTACGCAGAGGCAAAGACGCTAAAGAAAGAGGCTATACTAGAAGCCAAAGAAGAAGTTCATACACTCAAACGTAAATGTGATGAAGAGATTGATGAACGTAGAAATGAAATTATGAAAGCTGAGAACAGAATCCTTCAAAGAGAAGAAGCAATCAGCCGAAAAGAAGAGTCTATTGACAAAAAGATCGAAGGACTCGAACAGGATCAGAAAAAACTCCAACAGAAAGATGCTCAACTTGACAAGATCAAGGAAGAGACAGAAGTACTCAACAAACAGATTGCTACAGAACTAGAGAAAGTAGCACAGATGAGCAAAGATGATGCCAAGAAGATGTTAATTAACAAATTTGAGGAAGAAGCTAAGCACGATGCTGCAGGACTCATCAGAGACATTGAGCAACAAGCCAAAGATGAAGCAGCCAAGAAATCAAAAGATATTATATCTCTTGCTATTCAGAAGTATGCCGCAGACCAAACATCAGAAGTTACAGTAACAGTTGTTCCACTTCCAAATGATGAGATGAAAGGCAGAATAATCGGAAGGGAAGGAAGGAATATCAGAGCGATAGAGAATGCAACTGGTATTGACCTTATCATAGACGATACACCAGAAGCAGTTGTCTTGTCTGGATTCGACCCAGTCAGAAGAGAAGTCGCAAGATTATCTTTGGAAAAATTACTTATGGATGGACGTATCCACCCAGCAAGAATAGAAGAAATAGTTGAGAAAGCCCAACGTGATGTCGAAGCCAATATCAAAGAAGCTGGTGAGAATGCAATATTCGAAGCCAATATCGTTGGACTACATCCTGAGCTTGTCAAACTACTAGGTAGATTGAAGTTCCGTACTAGTTATGGACAGAATGTATTGAAACATAGCTTGGAAGTATGTCATATTGCTGGTATGCTTGCAGCAGAGATAGGCGCAGACATCAAGATTGCCAAACGTGGAGGACTCCTTCATGATATCGGCAAATCTATTGACCATGAGACAGAAGGTACACACGTAACAATTGGTGTTGATCTTGCGAAGAAGTACAAAGAAAGCCCAGCAGTTATACATTGTATCGAAGCTCACCATGGAGATGTCGAATACAAATCTGTTGAAGCTATCCTTGTACAAGCAGCCGATGCTATATCAAGTAGTAGACCTGGTGCTCGTAGAGAATCACTTGAGAACTATATCAAGAGATTGCAACAACTAGAAGAGATTGCCAATGGATTCAAAGGGGTTGAGAAATCTTTTGCCATACAAGCAGGTAGAGAAGTACGTATCATAGTCAAGCCTGAAGAAGTCGATGATGCAAAACTTGTATTCTTAGCCAAAGATATTGCTAAGAAGATTGAAGAAGAGATGGAGTATCCTGGACAAATCAAAGTCAATGTTATAAGAGAATCTCGTAGTACTGAGTATGCAAAATAATCTATAAGTACATAAAGCATTACATAATTGTAGTGCTTTTTTATACACCATTGTGTATATTTATACATATACATAAATATTTATTCATATAGCACTAATACATAGAATATCATATACTATTCATATGATAAGTGATAGTCACAATGATTTTCTTACACACCTCAAGTTATTTGGACAGAAGAAAAAATATATCAAAAGTCTTCATGATGCGGCTTGTATAAATGCAGCATTTTGGACAACAGAGTCCCATAATATAGTTACAAAACTTCATTCATATAGGCAAGTGATAGATGCATACTCTAATGGTAATATGTTGTTATCTATCGAAGATTGCTCCTTTTTAGACGCAAGCAACTACAAGGCATTACTAGATAATCAAGTATCTGCTTGCGGGCTTACTTGGAACTACGACAATCAATATGCAGGTGGGGCTGAAGGCAAAAGCAAACTGTCTAGCATTGGTAAGAAGCTTGTGCAAAAACTAGAATCTGATGGTATGGTAGTAGATATATCTCATCTCAATCACAAAAGTATTGATGATATATTTGAGATATCTACAAAGCCGATATTTTGTTCGCATTCGAATATTTATTCATTGTGTCATCATTCAAGGAACTTAACCGACGAACATATAAAGAATATATATGCTACTAATGGATATCTTGGCATAAACCTTGTTGATTATTTTTTGTCATATAGCAATGCAAACTTTGATGATGTCATAAAGCACATAGATTATTTTGTTCAAAAATATGGCGCAGATAATATAGGATTGGGGACTGATATATTCGGAAGCGACCATCTTGTAGCTAGTGATTACGCGACAATAGAACGCTTGTTGTCGAATAAACTAACTGTGCTTGGCTATTCATGGAAGGATATAGAAAACATTTTATACAAAAACTTTCAGAACTTTGCAAATAATAATCTCAACTTCGATAAAGTTATTGACTAATCGAAGTTTTTTTTATATAATAAGGGAGTCGCGTAGGGGAATGGCTCAACGGTAGAGTAGTGGTCTCCAAAACCATTGGTTGGGGGTTCAAATCCCTCTTCCCCTGCCATAATATAAATCACTTGTAATCTAACACAAGTGATTTTTTATTGAAGAAAAGAGTGAAGAATGGCAACTATTATACACTCTACTAACTTTGTTATTTAACTTACTTTGTTTTTGAAAAACATTATGCTATAATCAAGTTATGAAGAAAAAATTATTGCAAAACATTATATTCGATATGGATGGAGTGATAAGAGGCATCAGTAATCCTACTGTAACGCAAATTATTACAGATGAGCTAAGCCAATATTCCAGCAAATATGGTCAAATGACATTGTGCGAGTTTGTATCCAAATATTTACCTATGGAATGCTTTCATATGTGGGACAAGGGACTTGTAAACAAAGATTATGTTCTAAATGAAATACTAAAAGTATGTGATGAACCAAAAGATTTGGTAAAATACTTATTCAATCAAGTATTACAGAGATCAAATAATTATATATACAACAAGACTATAGATTTCATTCATTATCTCAAGTCAAACGGATACAAGCTCTATATATTATCTAATATGTGCCATGAGATAGTTGAATTGCTCAAGACTATGATAGATTTTTCTGTATTCGACGGAGTAATATACTCTTGCGATATCGGATTAAGGAAGCCAGAGATTGAATTCTATACAACTGCATTAAAAATTTGGAATATCAGTGCCAAAGATAGTATTTTTATAAATGATAACAATAAGAATCTATTGTCATTCAAATCTCTTGGTGGAACAACATACCTATTTGATAATATAGATATAGATAATTCTGTACGCAATATCAAACAATTAATTTGATAACGAGGGTGACATATGAAACAAATGACAACTACATTACTTCTTATAAGGCAAGGTAATAAAATACTTCTTGCTGAGAAAAAACGTGGATTTGGCATTGGCAAACTTAATGGAGTTGGTGGCAAACTTGAGCCAAATGAATCTGTCGAACAAGCAATGATTAGGGAAACTTATGAAGAAATCAATGTTATCCCAACAAAGTATGAACAGGTAGCCAAAGTAGTATTTGACGAAGTTGTCAAAGGCGAGAAGACTATCGTTACAATGTATATCTTTGTTGCTACCGAGTACAAGGGGCAACCCAAAGAAAGCGAAGAAATGTGCCCTCATTGGTTCGACATAGATAGTATTCCATATGATAGAATGTTCCCAGATGACAAATATTGGTTACCAAAAGTTCTTGAAGGGAAGAAACTAGAAGCATATTTTGATTTTGATGACAAGTTCAATCTACTATCACACACTATAACAATAATATAAGAGGTAAAAATAGGAGAATTATTCATGGCAACTGTAGATATATATACTGACGGTGCTTGCTCTGGCAACCCTGGGCCAGGTGGCTATTGTGCAATCCTTTTGCATGGCGGTAGAGAGAAGATTATCAGTGGTGGGGAGAAGAACACAACCAACAATAGAATGGAGCTTATGGGGGCAATTCAAGGGCTTTCTGCACTCAAAACAGCGTGCAATGTCAACTTATACACAGACTCAGCTTATGTTAGCAATGCCTTTATTCAAGATTGGATCACAAGTTGGCAATTACACAACTGGCGTACTGCTGGCAAGAAGCAAGTTGCCAATCAAGACTTATGGCAACAATTACTTGACTTATGCTCAACACATACTGTTACTTGGTACAAAGTCAAGGGGCATGCCGACAACAAATATAACAACAAATGCGACGAGATTGCTGTCTCAGAGATAGCCAAATTGAGTTAAGACTTGTGGTATAAGAAACAAGCGACAACACTTATCTAAATATAACAATATTTTTTCAATAAAAAAACAAGACATATTATTATGCCTTGTTTTTATTAAACTTAACTAGTTGATATCTCTATTCTTGAAGATAACATATATCAAAGTATTGAGTATAATAAGTAGACTACCTACGATGATACCACTATACAATATTGTTGTATCTGCGAATACAGGAGATACAAATAGGTTAGACAAGAATGAGTTCTCTGTATACTTGAGTACGAATGACCCACCAAAGTATTTGAACAAATCCATATTAGCAAAAGGAATATACTTGAGCCAGCTTGCTCCACCTGATACAAATGATGCTATCATAGTCAAGAAGTAGATAAGTACTGATACTATTACCGCTCCAACATATGAACGGAATACTGTAGATATAGCGAATGCGATAAGAACAAATATAAGCACCTTGATCCATAAGCAGAGTAGATATATGAATAACAATGCAACAGGACTAATGGCAAAAGCATTGGAAGCATTGAATACAACAAGAACTGTTTGTATTGCAGAATTGCCATATATGATAACACCTGTAATAAAGCCAACAAGAGCCGTCAAAAGTATGAAAACTGTCACAAAGAACATTGTAGTGAAGATCTTACCGAACATTATCTTATTGCGCTTAAAAGGCCTTACAGCGAGCATCTTGATTGTACCACCAGATTGCTCTGAAGATATCATACCTGCACCAAGCACAACTCCATATGTTATGATAAGGAAACTCATTATCTCCAATAGGAAGTACATATAATCAAGAGATGATGTGTCCTTGCCGGCATTTGTATTGAAAACAAAAGGAGTAGCGTAATCCGTCAATATCTTATCGTTATCTAACAAATATTGATTACGAACAACAATCTCTTTGGTCTGATATCGAGAAAAATCCTCAAATCCCATATACTTAGATATCTCAACATCAGTAAATCCTGTTGTAACATCTAGATTGAGTCCAGCATTAAGTAGAGCAGTGCAAGATTGGGCAGTATATATATACCTGATAGCATACTCATCGAATACTTCAAGATTGCTTGGAGCAGATCTTTGATCATCAACAAGGGTCAACATCCAAGCCTTGAGTTCATTGTCTATACTTGCAAGTTTACCATCAGCTTGGGTAACAGGGGTATAGTAGTTGTCAATGTAACTCTGCAAAGCAGTCTTTGAGAAAGACAAGTTCTTTGCTTTGGACAAATATGTCTTGATAGATCCATTTGTACCTAAGTAGCCTATATTGTTGATATAAGTAACAGCATTGTTATGGAACTCAAAGTCACTAGTATAATCTGCAACTCTAGCGAGCATCTCATCCAACTCTTTCTTCAAGCCTTCATAATTGTCTTTGGATATGAATATTCTTGTGTATGTCGATTCTGTATAATCAACCAATTTCTCTCTAAATATATTTATATTATTGATAAAAGTAACTATTGTGTTACTTGTGAATACGTTCTGATTATTGTTGGCAGCGATTGCTACGGCTTGAAGATATGACTCAAATGAATCATCAACAGCCTTGTACTTAATGTTTAAGTCCGTAATAGGATTGTCTTCGCCAAGACTGATAAGAAAATCCATCTTTGACTTAGAAGTATCAATTTCACCCAACAAGCTCTCTTTGATACTCTCAAAATTAGTGTACTTTGCGTCCACAGTCTCTCCGGATGGTCCACTAATAGTGATATCTGTCCTAGCTGATGGGGTAAAGAGCTTTGGAGCAACAGTCATGACCAATACCAAAAGCCCTGTCATAATGAATATGCCAGGTCGTAGGAATATTTTTCGTAATTCACCTCTTATGAGACGAAATGTTCCACGCATTTGATAGTGCTCCTTTATTTGATAGAAGAATGTGTAAGAAGTTTTGTTCCCAAAGTCTCCAAGAATATATCTTCAAGACTCTTCGTTATTGCAGTGATAGCATATATTGATATACCTTTGGCACTAAGCAATTTGATAATCTCAGGAATCTTTTCTTCGCCAAGAGCAAAAGTTATCTCATTGCCTTTGACTTCAATATTATTAGGATTGAAGGTGTCTAGTATAAGCTTAGCAGAGTAGTTAGGATAACTAACTTGTGCCTTGACCTTCTTATTCTTCTCAAGTTGTTTGAATTGATCAACAGTTTTGACTTTGATAAGTTTGCCATTATCTATGATGCCAATTGTGTCACATATAAGCTCCATCTCAGCAATGATATGGCTAGATATAAGTATTGCAATCTTCTTCTTATGCGCAAGTTGTTTAAGAAAATTACGCATCTCCAAGATACCATTAGGATCAAGACCATTGGTTGGCTCATCGAGGATAAGAAGTTTTGGGTTGTGGAGAAGGGCTTGAGCAATACCGAGTCTTTGTTTCATTCCCAAAGAATAGGTCTTGACTCTGTCATTGATACGGTTCTGCATACCAACAAGGTTGACTACCTCATTGATTTTCTCTTTTGTAATATTAGGATACAAAGAAGCGTAATACTTGAGATTGTCTATGCCTTTGAAACTCTTGTACATCTCAGGAGTCTCAATGATGCCTCCAACACAAGCGATTGCTTTCTCAAAATCTTTTGTTATAGAATAACCACAAATATTGATCTTGCCAGAAGTTGGCTTTGCAAGACCTGTGATACACTTAATAGTAGTAGATTTGCCAGATCCATTAGGTCCAAGGAAACCAAAAATCTCGCCCTCGTAGACTTCAAAAGAAATGTTGTCTACTGCAGCGCGAGTGCCATACATCTTAGTAAGATTCCTAACTTTGAGAGTAATTTTGCTCAATACTTTATCTCCCGAATAGATGACAATAGTTTGGACTTGAATAATTAATTTATCTGACAGGTTGAATACTGTATGTATTATAACACACAAATACACGTTTGTAAATATCTATATTATTATATTAATAATGGAACTTATGACATTTTAGTAGCAAATAATACATAATAGCACTAGTAAGGTAGTTGGTAGATAGTACTGTTGGTAATAACCAATAGCTAAGATAATCTATCTGATTGAGAGTAGTCATACCCAAAAACAATGTTATTGAGAATATAAATACTATCGTTATCAACGTTGCAAGAAGTTTTGTAAACAATCCTATGCTTATACGATAATTAGATTCAATACGATAATCTGGATTGACTAGATAGATGATAGTCAATATCCCAGGGTAGAGAAGCGTAACGCATGAAGCAATGATATATAGATTGATGTGAGATGGCACAAGGACATGAGTCAATGCAAGTATCATATACACAATCCATGTCTCAGCGAGCATCAAACCATATATAGACCAACCTTGCACAATACGTAGTTTGTTATAACTAATAAAATTGTCCGTTGGCTTAAACTTCTTATTAATCTTGTTGTATTGTCTAAGTCTTATACCGTCCGAACGCAAATTGTTGGCCAAAGATAAGGTATCATCATCTTCGTCAACATAAGAGGTTGGGGTATTAAGTGGCTCTTCTTGTTCATCTCCTGCAGTTATGTCTATCTTAGTAGGAGTATATATCTTCTGCAACACATCCATATAATACTCAGTAGGCTTGTTAGGATTGTTGGACTTCTTGAGTATATATTCGCCAGTTGCCTTAGGTCCATTAGCAGTATTATACTTGATTAGATTGTAGTCATCTTTGGAATAGTTGTCCAAGTTCTCCATATTGGACTTGAGATAGATATTGTTGTCTATAAGTCTACTTTCGATCTTTGGCTTATTTTCGTCAACTTGATCGTCAAAAACTTTAATTGGCTGAGTTGGGGTAGTCAACTCAATATCTTCTGGCTCAATCTTAACGCTATTGAGAAGAGCAGAGAAGTCAATAGAACTATGCTGTGGTTTGTCTTCATGTATTGAAGTCATATCTATATGTACATCTTTACGTGCAGATTTGTCTATATCAGGTTCAAATTCGTCAACACTACTAGTTTTGTCTATTGCATCAATTGATATGTCTTGCATTACTTCTGACTTATTGTCAACATGAGATAATGCATCCAAAAGCTCGTCATTATTCGTAGTGATGTTGATCTTATCATATTTTGTTGTATTACTAGATGGTTGAATAGTCGATGAATGCTTATCTTCATCGGCGTATTTGTTCATAAATTGCTGTGGGTTGATTGATTCGTTATTTGAACTTTTGACAAAACTCGGAGCAGTATTGAATAAGTCAAACTGTACATACGTGTTATTATCAGACTCTTCCACCTGAGGTATTGCTCGAGGCTTGAGATTGAACAAACTCTCTTGCTTAACAATCTTGATACCTAGATTGTTGTCAAGAGTTGGAGTATTGTTGTCAAGAGTTGGAAGAGCATCGTTATCTTTGGCTATATCAGATGGCTCACTAGTCATATCTTCAGCATTATCAATGCTAGAATTATCAATAGAAGGTGTGTTGTCAGGCTCTGCAATATCACTTTCACCATTAGAAATAGATAAGAAGTTGCTACCTTTGTCTGTAAGTTTGTAATAATGTCTCCTGCCACCAATCTCACTATCTTGCCAGTATGAAGATATAAGCCCTTGATCTTCCATGCGCCTAAGGCTACTATACAAACTAGGCTGCTTCAAAACAAGCGCGCCATTGCTACGGTCTTCGATTTCTTTACAAATCTCATAGCCGTATTTATCGCCGCCTTTTAGTGCCTTAAGTACTATTTGAGATACACTGCCTCGCATTGCTTTATTATCTGACATTTGTTTCCCTTTGTTTTCTATTTACGATTTTACAAAATATGCATATAAAAGTCAATCAAATTAGTATGTAAACAGGTTACAAATACAATGTTTTATGTTAAACTAAACACAAGATATAGAGTACTATGCAAATATATTTGCATATATAAAGGGGTTTTATGACAAATAACGCCACAATCATACGTGCCAGAAGAAAAAGCCTTAAGCTTACAGTCACGAACAAGGGGGAGTTGGTTATAACGGCACCACTTCGAATGCAGTTAACAGATATAGAAAAATATGTCGAAGAGAAGGGAAGTTGGATAAAGAACAAGATAGAATATGCAAAGCGAAATATCAGTAAGAATAGGTTCATTATCAATCATCAAGATATTTTGCTTGGTGGCGAACCACTACATATATTGGTAGACAAGTCATATAAGAAACTCTCAATAGACAATACAAACATCTATGTCCCATCTAAAGGCGAAGATAAAACTATCCCGCAGATAATTACTTGGTACAAAAAATTAGCTAAAGAAATGCTGGATCAACGTATACAAACCCTTAGCCAAAAGACAGGAATCTCATACAAATCTGTGAAGATTTCAAATGCAAAAACAAGATGGGGAAGTTGCGATAGTGCGGGCAACATCAAACTCAACTACAGATTGATAATGCTCCACTCCTATGTTATAGATTATGTAATAATACATGAACTAGTCCATAGGGTAGAGTTCAATCATTCAAAAAAGTTCTACGATATCATCTCTAAGCTCGTTCCTCAATGGAAAGTTATAAGAAAAGAACTTAAAAGCTATGGTTTTTTGCTCTCAATGTATAGAGGGTAGGAGAGTAAATTTTGAAAATATTTGTAAAATAATATTTATAGAACTATTCGCAAAACACAGCTTTTGCGAATAGATAGGGCAATATTTGCCTGTATTTTGTTTAGTATTATGTGTATGCTTAATACCGTAAATAATTTTTCG